>JAFTZU010000116.1 GCA_017461005.1 Clostridia bacterium | reverse complement strand
GAAGAGAGCGGAAGAACTGGGCTATGTCCATCAGCAGTCCAACATCGACGGCTCCCGGTTCTCGCTGTTCATCTGCAACTGTCCGTGGGACACCTGTATGGCCCTCCGTACCGCATGGTGGACTTCCTCGCCGAACCTGTCCGCGTCGAACTACAAAGCGTCTGTGGACCCGAACAACTGCGTCGCCTGCGGCGGCTGCGTCGAGGTCTGCCCCCAGAA
Organism: Clostridia bacterium; assembly: GCA_017461005.1. Taxonomy (GTDB): domain Bacteria; phylum Bacillota; class Clostridia; order Oscillospirales; family Acutalibacteraceae; genus RUG420. The sequence continues at coordinate 5,751 of JAFTZU010000116.1, read as the reverse complement.
CGCGGTCAAACTCGGTCAGAAACTCTGCCAGAAGAACCCGGTCGACATCGCGTCCCCGGTCATCAACGACGACCGTGTCCTGCTTCATCCGAAACACTGGAACGGTCCCGAATTCCTCGAGGGCGGCAGAGACAACGTCGTTCCCGAGACCGGTACCGCTCCCTGTAAGACAGACTGCCCGGCCCACATCGCGGTCCAGGGTTACCTGAAGATGGCCAACGAAGGCCGGTACCAGGAAGCACTTGCCCTCATCAAGAAAGAGAACCCGTTCCCGGCGATGTGCGGACGTGTCTGCGCACGGTTCTGCGAACAGGTCTGTACCCGCGGCGACATCGACCAGCCCGTCGCCATCGACGAAGTCAAGAAGTTCGTCGCCGACCTCGACCTCAAGGCCGAGACCCGCTACGTTCCGAAGAAGACCTTCGACGAAGGACAGAAAGTCGCCGTCATCGGCTCCGGTCCTGCCGGTCTGTCCGCCGCCTACTATCTGGCCGTCTGGGGCCACGATGTCACCGTCTTCGAGAAAGAGCCGGTGCCCGGCGGTATGATGACCTTCGGTATGCCGAACTTCCGTCTTGAAAAAGACGTCGTCAACGCTGAGATCGATGTCGTCCGGGAACTGGGCGTCGAGATCAAATGCGGCGTCGAAGTCGGTAAAGACGTCACCATCCAGCAGCTCCGTGACGAGGGCTACAAGGGCTTCTACGTGGCCATCGGTGCCCAGGGCGGCCGCAAGCTCGGCGTCGCCGGCGAAGACTCCGAAGGCGTCGTCTCCGGCATCGACTTCCTGCGTGATGTCGCATTCGAGCGTATGCCGAAACTGTCCGGCAACGTCATCGTTGTCGGCGGCGGTAATGTCGCGGTCGACGTGGCCCGTACCGCCATCCGCTATGGTGCCGACAAGGTCACCATGCTCTGCCTTGAGTCCCGCGACGAAATGCCCGCGGCAGACGATGAAGTCCTCGAAGCCGAAGAAGAGAGCATCGTCGTCGAGTGCGGCTGGGGGCCGAAGGAGATCGTCGCGAAGAACGGCAAGGTCACTTCCGTCATCTTCAAGAAGTGTACTTCCGTCTTCGACGCCGACCATCGCTTCTCCCCGAAGTACGATGAGAACGACACCATGACCCTCGACGCAGACTATGTCCTCGCCGCCATCGGTCAGTCCATCCAGTGGGGCAACCTGCTTGACGGTACCAAGGTCGAGACCAACCGCAACGGCACCGCCAAGGCCGACAGCTGGACCTATCAGACGGCCGAACCCGACATCTTCGTCGGCGGCGACGTCTACACCGGCCCGAACTTCGCGATCCGTGCCATTGCCGCCGGTAAGGAAGGCGCCGAGTCTGTCCACCGTTATGTCTGGGAAGGCCACAGCTTGACACTGGGCCGTGTCCGGAGAGATAATTATCATTACATCGACAAGGACAACATGGTCGTCTCCAGCTATGACCGCGGCATCCGCCAGGTCCCGGGCAAAGACCCCGAAAAAGTCAAGTCGTTCTCCGACGAGCGTCTCACGTTCACCGAAGAGCAGGTCAAAGCGGAAACGGCAAGATGTCTGTCCTGCGGCGCCGCCCGCGTCGATCAGAAAGTATGTATCGGCTGCGGACTGTGCACGACCCGGTGCGAATTTGACGCGATCCACCTGAGCAAGCTTCCGGAAGAAGAGTGCGCCGAAGGCGTGGTCTATGAGAAGATCATTCCGAAAGTCATCCAGGAAGAGGCCAAGAAGGTCAAACGTCTGGCCATCAAGAAGATCCGCGCATAAACAGGGAGGAAGTAAGAGATGCATGAGATCAGTGTCCTGAAAAGGGCCGTCGATCTCGCGGAACAGACCGCCATCGACAACAACATCGACCGAATCGCCTACATCACCCTCGAAGTCGGAGAACTCTCCGGGTACCTTCCGGTGTTCTTCGAAAAGTACTTCGACGTCGTCATCGAGGACCGACCCATCTTTGAAGGGGCGGAACTCAAGATGATCACACCAAGAGGGGAGGGGCTGTGCCTCGACTGCCACGCCATGTACAACGTGATGCAGAACGAAGGCATGTGCCCGAAATGCGGGTCCCGGAACAAGAAGATCCTCGGGGGCCAGCAGTTCCTGCTCAAGGAGATCGGTTTCGCCGTTCCGGTCGAGGAAACACATTGAGCCGCATCCACCCGTGAAGACATGATAAAAAAGACCTCAGGATAACTCCTGAGGTCTTTTCTTATGTCTTATGAAGAGCTGCGTGCGCTTATTCAGCCGCGTTTGCTTTCAAAGTGAGAGCCGACTTTTTGCGGGCAGCGTTGTTCTTATGAAGAATGCCCTTGGCGGCAGCCTGGTCGATCTTTTTGATCGCATCCTTGACGAGAACGTCCTTGTCAGCTGCGTTGGTCTCAATGGCGATGTTGGCCTTCTTGAGAGCAGTTTTGAGAGCAGACTTGGTGGACTTGTTTCTCTGAGCCTTCGTGTTGTTGACGAGAACACGTTTTTTAGCAGACTTGATATTCGGCATGTAGCGCACCTCCTTCTCGTTGTTACAGGCAAATATAATAGCACGGAACGCCTGAAAATGCAATTGTTTTTTTACCGTTTTTCCTTATGGTTCCTCATTTCCAGAGGTACACTCTGGTCTCGTAGGGACGAAGGGTGCATTTGTCAGACTTCGCCTTCGCGTCTTTGTAGTTCTGGAGGACGAGTTCGCCCTTCTTGAGGTCGAAGCCCTTCGGTGCGTGGAAGGTCTCCTTTTTGTCGGAGAAGGACGTGATGACCAGGGCTTTCACATCGCCCAGGCGGCGCTCATAGACATAGAGCTTTTTGCTCTTTTTGTCATACTCCTTGTAGTCGCCGTAGACGAGGACCGGGTTCGCTTTGCGGACCGCGAACAGCTTCTTATAGTAGTTCAGGATGGAGTCGGGGTCCTTTTTCTCCGTGTCGCGATTCACGGTCTTGTAGTTCTGGTTGATCGAGAACCAGGGGGTGCCCTTCGTGAAACCCGCGTTCTTCTTCGGGCTCCACTGGACCGGGGTCCGGGAGTTCTCGCGGCTCGTCTTGTTGGCGACCTTCAGGTAGAACTCATCCGAGAAGCCGAACCGTTTGAAGAGCTTCGCGTTGTTGAACGTGACGACGTCCTTGAAGTCTTCCAGTTTGTCGAGCTTGTTGTTGAGCATACCGAGCTCCTGGCCCTGGTAGACGAAGGGCGTGCCCTGCAGCATGTAGGCACAGGTGGCGAGGGCCTTGCCGCTCTCCTTCCAGTACTTCTCGGAGCCGTAGCGGGAGATGACCCGCGGATGGTCGTGGTTCTCGATATAAAGGCAGTTCCAGGCCCGCCCGTTCAGGTTCTCCTGCCAGGAGGAAAGGGCCTTCTTGAGCTTTCTGAGCGAAAACGGGAGGTGGATGGTGTCTGTCATGAAACAGTCGGCGTTCATGTGGTCGAAGGTGATCATCATGTCGAAGACTTTGTTGTCGCCCACGGTGAAGTTGACAGCGTCTTTGGCGCCGGTCATGGGGGACTCGGCGACCTGGATGCAGTCGTACTCATCGGCGACGGCACGGTACTCGTGCAGGTATTTCATGAGGTTCGGACCCTTGTTGTAGTGCTCGATGCCGGCGGCGATGGGGAGCGGGAAGCCGTTCGGGAGACCTTCGCGTTTCGAGATGAACGTGATGACGTCCTCCCGGAAGCCGTCGACGCCCATGTCGAGCCAGAACCGCATGATGTTTTTGACTTCTTCCCGCAGCTTCGGGTTGTCGTGGTTGAGGTCCGGCTGCTTTTCGGCGAAGACGTGGAGGTAGTACTGGTCGACGGATTCGACATACTTCCAGGCGCCGCCCTCGAAGAGGGAGATCCAGTTGTTCGGAGGCAGGCGGTTGCCTTTCTTGTCGTACTTCGGGTCTCTCCAGATGTAATAGTCGTGGTAGGGGTTGTCCCGGGACTTGCAGGCTTCTTTGAACCACACGCACTCATCGGAGGAGTGGTTGACGACAAGGTCCATGAAGACCTTCATGCCGCGTTTATGGGCGTCGTCCAGGAGCTTCTTGAAGAGCTTCAGGTCGCCGTACTCCGGGTTGATGTCATAGTAGTCGGCGATGTCATAGCCGTAGTCTGCCTGGGGAGACGGATAGATGGGGGAGAACCAGATGGCGTTGCAGCCGAGGCTCTGGATGTAGTCGAGTTCCTCCATGACGCCCCAGAGGTCGCCGATGCCGTCGCCGTTGCCGTCCTTGAAGGAGCGGCACCAGATCTGATAGACGACGAGGTCTTTATACCAGCTGTTGTCGTATTTCGGAGCGGGCGCTGCCGCTTTTTTCTTTGCCATTTCACGTCCACCTTTCTCTGTGGTTTGTCCGAATGTTTCCGCTTCCTATTATACTCGCTTTGTTCGCGATGTGACAACCGGACAAGGGAAAACATCTGTTGACAGAGAAGATGCGGAGGCGTAAGATGGATGCGGAAAGTTAGCAACTGCAAACTATATTGAAGGAGCATCCGATATGTCCGGCAACACCATTCTCACCATCCTCATCATCGCGGTCATCGCGGTCGTCGCGTACATCACTATCCGCAACTATCGCAAACAGCTGAAGGAAGGCTGCTGCGGAGCGGGAGGGGACGAGGGCCCCGGCGCGAAGGTCGAGCCGAAGGATACCAACAAAGACAACTACAAGTACATCGCCGACGTGTCCATCGAAGGCATGCACTGTGACAACTGTGTCCGCAAGGTCGAGAACGCCGTCAACCGCATCGACGGCGCCTGGGCGGACGTCGACCTCGCGTCGAACTCCGCGAAGATCCTGCTGAAGGACCCGAAACTCGAAAAGCAGATCAAAATGGCCATCGCGAACAACGACTTCCTCGTGAAGTCCTTCTCGGTCGCAGAGAAGGCCTGAGACGGCTTCGAACACCGAAACGAGAAAAGCTCTTCCCGAAGAGGGAAGAGCTTTTTTGTATGTATCCTGCGGCGATTTACCAGCGGTTCTCGACATATTCGCAGAAGGCATACATGTCCTTGATGTGGAGGACCGTGCCGTCGTCGAGGGTGGCGGTGCCGTTCCAGAGGCCGTGGACCTGATGGGAGTGCATCCGCATGACGAGCGCGTTGATGTCGGAGTGGTGGTCGTAGAAGGGGGTCATGGTCATGTCGAACCGGCCGTCTTCGGAGACGAAGTGCCAGGGCTCCATGTACTTGTCGGGCTTCGGGAAGGTCTCGACGTCGACGGCGCCGAACTTGTGGGCCTTGCCGTCGTAGAAGATGCAGGTCTCGGTGGCGTTGGACTCGTCGCCGATGGCCCAGGTGATCTCGAAGCCGAAGAGATGGTCTTTTCCGTCGTCGCCCTTCAGCCAGGTGGAACCGTTGCCCCAGTACCAGCAGAGTTTGTAGGGCGTGCAGACGCGGCCCCAGTCGAGGTTCGTGAAGCAGGTGTCCTTCGAGAAGGTGTAGGTGTCCTTGCCGACCTGGAACGTGCCCTCGGTGGGCATGCAGTTCTGCTTGGTCGTCATGAAGTAGCGGTCTTTATACTTTCTGCCTTTGAAGGGGAGGACCGTCGTGATGTTCTCGTGGTCTTCCATGATGTCCATCTGGAAGTCGAGTTTCACATCGCCCCGCTCATACTGCAGGTAGCGGTAGGTGCCACCGGTCAGGAACTTGAAATGTGCTTTGCCGATCGTCATCTCGACGGTGTTCGGTACATCGCCCTTCGGGGGCAGGACATACTTGTCTTTGCCGCCGAGGAAGATGTCCATGGTGTTGGAGATGGTCTTGCCT
>JAFTZU010000115.1 GCA_017461005.1 Clostridia bacterium | reverse complement strand
CATCAAAGACACGTAAAACCCCCGAAAAAACGGAAGTTACGTGTTTTCTCCTGTCGGTGAAAGGCAGAAAACGGCGAAAGACGACACGTAATCATCGGTATTTTTGACTTCTTACGTGTCGTCGGCTCCAAAAACACACCATTTCTTGCAGGCCGAAGGGCCGCAGTGCCCCTTTGGCCTGTTGTCTGCCCTGTGCCACAGGGCGGAGGTGCTGTCATGGGGCTTTGCCACACCGGGTGTGGCGCCCGGGGGCGCCCTTGACAGCACTGAAGAACTGTGGCACCCAAGCCCGAAGCAAAGCGAAGGGCGTCAATACGCACCGTAGCTTGCCAGGCCGCTCCGACGGCCGGCTGCGAGGGCGGATGTTACCGAGGAAGCTTCGCCTGTGTGTTTGGATCAAGGGGTAAATCGCCAATAAGAAGCCAGACAAATTCGGAGTTGCGGGGTTTGCATGCATGAAAGCATAAAAAAGACCTGCAGGGACATCTGCAGGTCTTTTGAGTTGCATAGTTTGGAGCGCCGAGCTGGGCGCCGAGGAGTCGAGCGCGGGTCAGCGTTTCGTGCGCCAGTAGCTGCGGGAGCGGTGGCGGCGGCGGGACTCGCGTTTCATCTGGTACGAGGATTTCCGGCCCCGGACCAGTTCGGTGTTGACACCGCGGAGGGATCCGCCGGTGCCGTCGACGTCGTGACGGATGCGGATCATGTTGAGGTTCGAGTCCTTCTGCTGTTTCTTGCGGACGCGCCGCCAGATGAGCAGAGCGATGATCAGGAGCAGCAGGGCCAGCGCCGCAATGCGGACGCTCCAGTAGCCGAAGCCCTTCTTCAGGTAGTACCAGACGGTGGCGGGCCAGCTGCGTTTGACCTCTTCGGACGCGGCGAGGTCGACGGTCGTCAGCTCTTCGCCGGCATAGAGGACCTTTGCCTTGCCGATCTTGTCACCGGGTTTGACCGGCGCCAGGACTTCCTCCGGGAGAGACTCGGGGATGAGTTCGATCGAGATGCCCGAGGAGTCGATACTGGACGGGATGAGCGCCTGGACCTCCTGTGCCGGGACCAGGGTCACCTTGTCTTTCTTCCGGCCGAGTTTGACATCGACCTGTGCGACCTTGTCCTTCGGGGAGGCGATGGGCGTCAGTTTGATGTTATCGAACACCCACTTGTAAGCGCGGATGGTCTCGTTGAACGCCGTGTTGCCGCCGGAAGACGTCCGGTTCTTCCAGCCTTCCGCGCCCTGGATGATGATCGTCAGGTACGTGTACCCGTTCTGGGACGCGTAGGAGGCAAGGCAGTAACCCGCTTCGGCGGTGGTGCCGGTCTTGATGCCCTTGCAGGGCGAATAGCTGTAAAAGGAGCCCGGGACGATCAGTGAGTTCGTGTTGTTATACGACTTGGCGTCCCGCTTGTTCGTCGCGGCCATCTCGTAGACCGGAGTGCCGACGATCTTCGTGAACTCTTCGTTCTGAAGCGCGTGACGGATGATGATGGCAAGGTCTCTGGCGGTGGTGTAGTGGCCTTCCGCGTCGAGGCCGTGGGGGTTCGTGTAGTGGGTGTCCTTACAGCCGAGTTTGGCGGCATAGGCGTTCATCTCGTCGACGAAGGCCGCGGTACTGCCGCTGAACTCGTGGGCCAGGATGATGGCCGCCTCGTTCGCGCTGTGGACCATCAGAAGGTACAGGAGCTGTTCGACCGTGAGTTCTTCCCCGTCGACCAGTCCGGCCGTCGAGCTGTTGGTGTTCGCGAGCTCATCGAGCTCCGCCTGTGTGACCGTGCAGACCCGCTGCAGGTCGTTGGCCTTTTCGAGGACCACCATGGCGGTCGTGATCTTGGTGAGAGACGCCATCGGCGTCTTCTTATCTGCATTCTTGTTGAAGATGACCGTTCCCTGGTCAAGACTCTCCATGTACACGATGTCGGATTCGAATTCGACCTCGGCGTTATAGGCCGCATGGGCCGGAAGGATGGGTGTGAGAGTCACAAGAAGCGCCAAAAGCAGGGGCAGGATAAACAGTTTTTTTAACGCTTTTTCCATAGACAATTCCCTCTGTAATATTGTATTATTACTAAAGCATTATAAGTATAACAGAAAATTCACAAAAATAAAGTGCAACAGAACGATATTTGGAGGGAACACCTTTGGTATATGTGACCGGCGATATGCACGGCGATTTTGAACGTTTCAAACTGCCTGCCATGAAGAAGCTCAAGAAGGGCGATACACTCATCATCTGCGGAGATTTCGGCTTCCTGTGGGACGGTTCCCGGGAAGAAGAGAAGATCCTCGAAAAACTCAGCGAGAAGAAGTTCAATATCTGCTTCGTCGACGGCACCCATGAAAACTTCGAGATGCTGAACAGCTACCCCGTCAGCGAATGGAACGGCGGCAAGGTCCACCACATCATCGGCAGTGTCTACCACCTCATGCGCGGTCAGATCTTCAACATCGACGGCCTGCGCATCTTCACGATGGGCGGCGGCGAGAGCCCCGACGTGGACATCCGCATCGCGAACGACACCTGGTATCCGGAGGAGAGCCCCTCCCAGCAGGAACTCATCGAAGGGGCCGAGAACATGGCCACCTACAACAACATCGTGGACATCGTCATCACCCACGAGCCCTCCGCGAAAGTGAAGGAATTCCTGCAGATGCAGTTCACGGAGAAGTCCCGTGTCACCCTGCTCAACACCTACTTTGAGGAGCTGGCCGGCGCCGTCGACTACCGCAAATGGTACTTCGGCAGCCTCCACATGGACAAGCACATCTCCGCCACCCAGGTCGCGGTCTTCACGAACGTCCTCGAGGCCTGGACCGGCAAACCCATCTAACGTGAATCGCCAGAAAGAAGGCATTTTTCCTACATGAAGCAAGTCAAAGGAACGCCGGTAAAACCCCGATACGGCGGCGACTTTGCCACCATCAAACCGTTCTCGAAGGACCAGACCGTCCCCGCCATCTGCGCTGCAGTCGGCGTGCTTCTGGTCCTCGTGCTCATTCTGCTGTTCGGGCAGTCCCGCTCCGCGCAGACCGCCAAGGTGGGCGATGCACCGGCCGCAAAACAGACCGCCGTCGAACAGGCCGACGTCCAGAAAGGCGGCAACGTCGAAGTCCCGTCGAACAAGAACGACTACAACGTCGACAGCACGGTCATCATCCAGGGGAACCGCGCCATGGAGATCTTCAGCGTCTCCCAGAAGTGGCTGACCCGCTACGGCGAGGACATCAACACCTTCGCCGGCACCGTCCCGAACTCCCATGTCTACGTCCTCCTCGCCCCCACCTCGGTCGAGTTCTACGGACCGGACGACTATAAAACGAAGAACCATCTGTTCGAGACCGCCATCGACTATGCCTACACGCCGATGAAGGCCGGGAACATCACCGCCATCGACTGCCGGGACACCATGGCCCGCCACGTCGACGAATACATCTACCTGCGGACGGACCACCACTGGACCGCCACCGGCGCCTACTACGCCTACCGGACCTTCTGCAAGGCGGCAGGCCTCACGGCACCGAAGCTCTCCGAGTACAAGTCCGGCGAGATCGAAGGCTTCGTCGGGAGCCTTTACAGCAAGACCCAGGAGGCTGTCCTCAAAAATAACCCGGACACCGTGAAGTACTACTTCCCGCTGACCGCCTCCACCGGCCGCGCCTATAACACAGCGGAACTCACCGGCGGACGGAACGCGAAAGTCGTCAACCCGACCGTCTCCTCAAAGTACGCCTACCTGTGCTTCATCGAGGGCGACAACCCCATCCTGAAGTTCGACACCGAGAACAAAAACGGGAAGTCCATCCTCATGGTCAAGGAGTCCTACGGCAACGCGTTCGCCCCCTTCCTCACCGACAACTATGAAACGGTCTACGTCGTCGACCCCCGGAAGGTGGATCTGAACCTCACGTCGTTCGTGCAGCAGCACGACATCGACGACGTCCTGTTCCTGAACTACGCGTTCGCCCCCTCGAACCCGACCTACCGCAACGCATTCGAAAAAATGCTGGGTCTGAGCTGAGAAGTTTTCAGAAAGATTCAACATCCATCTGATATAATATAGGTTAGTAAATAAGTGTGTTTGTAAGGAGTGGTTTCATGAAGAGAACCAGAAAGCTGCTGGCCGTCCTCCTGACGCTCGCCCTCGTGCTGAGCTTCACGTCGGTCTTTGCCTTCGCAGCCACCAAGAAGAGTACGAAAACGTATTCGAAGTACGACATCAACAAGGACGGAAAGGTCGTCTATACTGTGCTGGGCGACTCCATCGCCGCGGGGTATTCCCTGCCCGGGTTCGTCGAAGACACCAAGTGGAAAGCCTCCTGGCCCGTCGTCGACGGTTCCTACCCGCAGTATGTCGGAAAAGCCATCGGCGCGGACAAGATCTACCAGGACGCCCACATCGGCCTCCGCTCCCACGACCTGCGCTACCTCCTCTGTGAGGACTACCCCGGAGACATCGCGGTCGGCTGGAGAGTCCCGACCACGGACAACTACCGCACCGTCGACCAGGCCGGTCTCGCTCAGGTCCGCAAGCAGTACTACAACCACATCAAGAAGGCCGACGTCATCACCCTCGGCATCGGCATCAACGACCTCACCATCCCGGGCGGCATCCTCGACAACGTCCAGGGCGAGAACCTGAACCTTGCTCTTGCTTTCTGGGGCGATATGCTGGGCAACGCTTACAAACTGGCGGACAATGCCGCATACATGGCACAGGTCTCCACCCTGCTCATCGGGTTCTACCGTCAGTACGTGACGAACTTCAACGCGATCGTCAAGAAGATCAAGGAGATCAACCCGAACGCGAAACTCCTCGTCATCGGCTACTATAACGCCGCGCAGGACGCGTTCATCAAGGGCGCTCTGCCCGTCGACATCGGCGCGCTCGTCACGCCCTTCATCGACCTCTTCAACAGCCACGCCGCCGGCGCTGCCGCGGGCAACGGCTACACCTACGTGAAGATGGAGCACATCGACACCCTCTTCTGCGACCGCAACAGCCCCGGATACCTCAACGACAACCATCCGACGGCTTACGGCCACAAGCAGATGGCGGACATCATCGTCGCCTCCCTCAACGCACAGATCTGACCTCGTTTCGCAAGCCCGCCATTCCGGCGGGCTTGCTTTTTTGCCCAAACTCTGTTATTACTGATTTAGAAAACTCATGCTTTGGAAAAGGAGAGAGTTTTATGAAACGTACCATGCTGAAACGCCTGTCCGCGGTGCTGGCCGTCGCGCTGGTCCTGAGCGTCCTGCTCACCACGCTCGTCGCCTGCACGCCGTCGAACGCGGCCTCGAACCTGGCCATCGCCAAACCGGTCTACCCCGAAACGGTCAAGGCACCCGGTGACAATGCCACCGACGAAGAGTTCGACGCCTGGCAGGCCTATAACGAAGCCCGCATCGAAGCCGGCAAGGGCAACGCGAAGGCGATGAAAGCCTTCTACAAGAAGACCCTCGCCCAGGTCCTCGGCGCCAGCGCGGCTGCCGGGAAAGATTCGACGAAGAACGCGATCTACTCCCCCGTCAACGTCTACCTGGCCCTCGCCATGCTGACGGAGACCACCGACGGCAACAGCCGGCAGCAGCTCCTCGACCTGCTCGGGGAGAAGGACCTCTCGTCCCTGCGCAAACGGGTGCAGAAACTCTTCACCGCCAACTACCAGGACGACGGGGACTGCACGAGCCTCCTCGCGAACTCCCTGTGGCTGAACGAGAGCCTCAAGTACAACCAGAAGACCCTCGAGACCCTCGCGAAAAAGCATTATGCCTGGTCCTTCGCCGGGAAACCCGGTTCCAAAGAGATGGACAAGGCCCTGCAGAGCTGGATCAACGAGCAGACCCACGACCTTCTGAAGGACCAGGCCGGGAACCTGACCCTCGACCCGTCGGTCGTCCTGGCACTCGTCTCGACCATCTACTACAAGGCCGCCTGGTCCGAGCAGTTCGACCAGAGCGCGACGAAACAGCAGACCTTCCACGTGCCCGGCGGGGACAAGAAGGTCGACATGATGCATCTCGTCGAGAGCTTCCCCTACTACACCGGCAAGAACTTCGAAGCCGTCGCGCTGCCGCTGCGCAACAGCGGTTCCATGTGGTTCTTCCTGCCGAAGAAGGGCGTGACCCCGGCGCAGCTGGCCTCCGACGCGGAAGCGCTGAAGCTGCTGACCGACACGGAGAACTACAAGAACTTCTCCTACCCGCAGGTCACCCTGAGCCTGCCGAAGATGGACGCGGTCTCTGATGTGGACCTCATCAAGGACCTCAAGAAACTGGGCGTCACCGACATCTTCGGCGCGAAAGCGAACTTCGGGCCCCTCATGGAGGACTCCTCGAACACGTCGGTCTCGCAGATCACCCACGCAGCCCGCGTCAAGACGGACGAAGACGGTGTCGAGGCCGCGGCCTTCACCGCCATCGTGCTGAGCAAGTCCGCCATGCCGACCCAGCGCGTCACCTTCACGGTGGACCGCCCCTTCTACTTCGCGATCACCGGGTACACCGGCGACCTCCTGTTCACCGGCGTCGTGAAAGATCCGGCGGCAGTTGCCTGAACAGGAGTGGTACATCGCCCAAACGAATACAAAGAAAAACCGGACGAACTCGAGAAGAGCTCGTCCGGTATTTTTATGTGACTCAGACTTTCTTGACGCCGAGGACCGCGTCGTTGCCGTTGATCTTCCACTCCTTGGAGAGGGCGACACCGGCTTCGTCCGCGTCGGCGAGGGTCTCACCCACGTTGACGGCGTCCGCGAGGACGTCCTTCGTGAAGACCGCTTCGTTGTCCGCGACGACCGCTTTGACGGCGTCGGAACCGTCGACGTAGAGGGCGATGTGGTCGGTGACCTCGAAGCCCGCGTCTTTCCGCATGGTCTGGACCTTGGAGATGACTTCACGCATGAGGCCTTCCGCTTCCAGTTCGGGGGTCAGGACCGTGTCGAGGGCGACGGTGACACCGCCTTCGGACAGGGTGTACAGGCCTTCCTGCTGGACCGCTTCGATGAGGAGGTCTTCCTCGGCAAGGCGGGCCTCACCCGTGGAAAGGGTGATGGTCAGGAAACCGGTGGAGTCGAGTTCGGCCTTGGCGGCAGAGCCGTCTTCGATGGCGGCCAGCGCGTTGCGGACCTCACCGAGCTGTTTTCCGAACTTCGGACCGAGGGTGCGCATCTGCGGCTTGAACGCGTAGGTGACCAGCGCGGAGTCGTCTTCGACGAATTCGACGGCCTTGACGTTCAGCTCGTCCTCGATGATCTCGACATAGAAGTCAGAGAGCGCCTTGTCGGCCTTCACGAACATCTTCGCGAGGGGCTGGCGGTTCTTGCGGTTCGAACCGTTGCGGCAGGCACGGCCGAGGGTGACGATGGAGAGGACTTCATCCATGTCCGCTTCGAGTTCGGGGTCGATCCACGCCTCGTTCACTTCGGGGAAGGAACACAGGTGGACGGACTCCGGAGCGTCCTTGTCGACGCTGCAGACGAGGTTGCGGTAGATCTCTTCCGTCATGAAGGGGATCATCGGAGCGGCGGTCTTGGCGGTCGTGACCAGAGCGGTGTACAGCGTCATGTAGGCGTTGATCTTGTCCTGGGTCAGTTCCTCGGACCAGTAACGGGAACGGCCGCGGCGGACGTACCAGTTGGAGAGGTCGTCCACGAACTTCTCGATGTAGGCGGCTGCCTCCGGGATGCGGTAGTTGTCGAGGTTCTCGTCGACGCCCTTGACCATGGAGTTCAGTTTGGAGAGACACCACTTGTCCATGACGGACAGTTTGTCGTAGTCCAGCGTGTACTTCGTCGGGTCGAAGTCGTCGATGTTCGCGTAGAGGACGTAGAACGCGTAGGTGTTCCAGAGCGTGCCGAGGATCTTTCTCTGCGCTTCCGTGACGGCGCGGCCGGAGAAGCGGTTCGGGAGCCAGGGCGCGGAGTTCGTGTAGAAGTACCAACGGATGGCGTCGGCACCGTAGGTGTTGAGGGCCTCCATCGGGTCGACGGCGTTGCCCTTGGACTTGGACATCTTCTGACCGTCCTCATCCTGGACATGGCCGAGAACGATGACGTTCTTGTAGGGCGCCTTGTTGAAGATGAGGGTGGAGATGGCCAGCAGCGAGTAGAACCAGCCGCGGGTCTGGTCAACGGCTTCGGAGATGAAGTCCGCCGGGAACTGGGACTCGAAGAGATCCTGGTTCTCGAAGGGATAGTGGTGCTGGGCGAAGGGCATGGAGCCGGAGTCGAACCAGCAGTCGATGACTTCGGGGACTCTCTGCATCTCGCCGCCGCAGTCCGGGCAGCGGAGCTTCACGCGGTCCACATAGGGACGGTGGAGTTCGATGTCGTCCGGGCAGTCGATGCCCTTTTCCTTCAGTTCCGCGATGGAACCGATGCAGTCTCTGCAGCCGCAGTCCGGGCATTCCCAGATGTTGAGCGGAGTGCCCCAGTAGCGGTCACGGGACAGGCCCCAGTCCTGGACGTTCTCGAGCCAGTTGCCGAACCGGCCTTCGCCGATGGACTGCGGGATCCAGTTGATGGTGTTGTTGTTCCGGACGAGGTCGTCCCGGACGTCGGTCATCTTGATGAACCAGGACTCTCTGGCGTAGTAGATGAGCGGCGTGTCGCAGCGCCAGCAGAACGGGTAGTTGTGCTCGAACTTCGGCGCGTCGTAGAGGTTGCCTTCCTTGTCGAGGTCGACGAGGACTTTCGGGTCGGCGTCCTTGACGAACATGCCGGCGTACGGGGTCTCGGGTTTCAGTTCACCCTTCTCGTCGACCATCTGGATGAAGGGCAGGTCGTAGTTGCGGCCGATGCGTCCGTCGTCCTCACCGAAGGCGGGAGCGATGTGGACGATACCGGTACCGTCATCCATGGAGACGTAGGAGTCGCAGGTGACGAAGAAGCCCTTCTTGCGCTGCTTGTCGGCGAGGGCCTGCTCGAAGTCGTACAGCGGCTCGTACTCTTTGTATTCGAGGTCCTTGCCCACATAGGACTCGAGGACTTCGTAAGCGGGTTTGCCGTCTTCGGCCAGTCTGCCGAGCACGGTGTCCGCGAGGGGTTCGGCGATGTAGTAGGTGTAGCCGTCCGCCGCCTTGACTTTGATGTAGGTGTCGGTCGGGCTCACGCACAGAGCGACGTTCGAGGACAGGGTCCAGGGCGTCGTGGTCCAGGCGAGGAAGTATGCGTCCTCATCTTTGACCTTGAAGCGGACGATGGCGGAACGTTCCTTGACGTCCTTGTAGCCCTGCGCCACTTCGTGGGAGGACAGGGGCGTACCGCAGCGGGGGCAGTACGGGACGACCTTGAAGCCCTTGTAGAGGAGGCCGCGGTCGTAGATCTTCTTGAGTGCCCACCACTCGGACTCGATGAAGTCGTTCTCATAGGTGACATAGGGGTGGTCCATGTCGGCCCAGAAGCCGACGACTTTGGAGAAGTCTTCCCACATGCCCTTGTATTTCCAGACGGACTCTTTGCATTCGGCGATGAACGGTTCGAGGCCGTACTCTTCGATCTGCTCCTTGCCGTCGAGGCCGAGTTTCTTCTCGACTTCGATCTCAACGGGCAGGCCGTGGGTGTCCCATCCGGCCTTCCGGGGGACGAAATTGTACTTCATGGTGCGGTACCGCGGGATCATGTCCTTGATGACACGGGTCAGGACGTGACCGATGTGCGGTTTGCCGTTCGCGGTGGGCGGGCCGTCATAGAAGACGTAGGAAGGACGGCCGTCCTGCTCCTCGGTCTTCTGGAAGATGTCAGCCTCGTCCCAGAACTTCGCGACTTCGTGTTCACGCTCCACAAAATTGAGGTCCGTGGACACTTTCTCATAGAGAGCCATTGCGTTTTACTCCTTTCGGCGATTCACTGCTGTTGGCCAGTCAATCAAAAAAGCTCCGTCCTGCGAGAAACAGGACGAAGCTTCCACTTCGTTTGTAACCACCTATTTCGCATCATACCAACATATGAGCCCCGGGTAACGGCGGGTGCCGGCGGTGCTTACTTGCGGCGATGTACCGTCTGCGTTCAGCATGCAACTCAGGAGTGATGTTCGGTCTGCGGCTTCCGCGTGCCGGGCTCTCACCACCCCCGGACTCGCTCCGTTTGCTTCCGCACTGCAGACTTACTGTCTCCGTCGACGTCTTTCAAAGGTTTATTTACTTATAATACGCGAAAAAGTGTACCATCTTTGTTTTGGTCTGTCAACCCGCTACATATGGTGCTTTTTCAGTTGTTCCCGTTGCCGAGGAGCGCCGCGATGAGCTTCTGGACGAGGTTCGTGTCGGAGATGCCGTTGTCGAGGGAGGACCAGTTCGCCTGACCTTCGACCACTTTGTTGGCGCCGGTGATGGTGAACGCGTTGTCGCTTCCGTAGTTCCTGTCGTTCGTCATGGACTCGAGGGTCTTCACGAGGAACTCATCGAGGTCTTCGGCGATCTGCGGGACGGTGTAATAAGACACGTGTGCCGCACCGAAGAGAGTGTGGTACAGGAGGTCGACGGCCGGGCCCTTGACGAGTTCGGTCTTCGTGAGTTTGTTGACGCCCTGGCCGGTCAGTGCCGCGAGGTCTTTGCACAGGGTGTCGGTCAGCGCCGCGGTGAACTTGTTCTCGGCGACGTTCTTCTTGCCCTCTTTGACCCAGGCCGGGTCCTGTCCGTTGTCCGTGCCGCCCTGGTGGCTCTGGTTCGCGTAGTTCACGATGTCCATCAGCGTATGCTTCCCGTCGTCCGTGACCGGGATGTTGCAGAGGTCCGGGATGAGCTTGTCGATGACGGTGTCGAGCTCTGCCGGATAGTTCGGCAGGGACCAGTACAGCTTATCTTTCAGGACCGCGCTGATGACCGCCGGGCTGAGGCCCCGCTCTTTGGCATATGCCGTCATGTCGTCGATCGCGACATATTCCCCGGTCTGGGGATCGGTGTGGGCGATCGACAGGTTCTTCGTGGTCGAGCCCTTCACGGTCTCTTTCCAGCCGTTGTCGGTCTTCGCGGACCCTTCCCGCAGGAACCAGACGGCCCGCATGGGACAGGGATAGGTGATGGACGAACCGGTCTCGATGTCGTAGAGGGTGTTGCCCTTCTCCGTTCTCATGACCGCGACGTCCTGGGAATGCTGGTGGCCGGTGAAGACGTAATGCATGCCGGCGTCCGCCAGTTTGGTCGAGACGTTCTGGAAATCGTCGACGAGGAAATGGCCGAGGATGGTCGATTCCTGTGTGAAGTGGGAGACCACACCGTGGTGCATCATGCCGATGACGGTGTCGCCTCTCTTGCGGGCGGCTCTCGCCTGCCGCTGGGCCCACTTCAGAAGGTCGGCGGGGATGTTGCCGCGGACCTCACAGAGCTGCTCGCCGTCCGAGGTGTTGTCCGACGTGTAGCAGTTCGAGTCGATGACGATGAGGGTGAAGCCCTTCTTCGGGCGGGCCACATAGGACAGTGCACCGGCCTCAGTGCCCTCGGGCGGGGTGTAGGTCGCCGTCACGGTCTTGTCGTCCCAGGTGACTTTCTTGTAAAGGGACAGGAAGTCCTTCTGGGTGGTCCGTTTCGCCTTGACGGCCTTGCCGTCCGCCGTGTTGAAGTTCTTCGCGGCGGGGTTGTTGATGTCATGGTTGCCGTTCGTCACGTAGACCTTGAGCCCCGGGACATCCTTTTTGAGCTGCTGCAGCTTCGCGGCGAGGGACTTGTGGGCGGCATACTCGCCGTCCTTGGTCAGGTCGCCGTTCAGGAGCAGGATGTCGGGCTGCGCCCCGCGGACCTGCTGCAGCTGGGCGTCGAGGATGGCCTCCGACTCATTGAAGACCTTCTGGTCGAGGTCGAGGGCGTGCTGATAGTCCGCCGTCCCCTTGATCATCGACTCGGGGATGGTGTGCATGTCGGACAGGACCATGACCCGCAGGTCGTTCTCCCGGGAGGTCGTCTCATCGGCGGCAAAACTCATGGGCAGCGCCAGGACCAGGGTCATGACCATGGTCAGGAGCACTGCCAGCAGTTTCTTCATGTGTTTCATTCAGAGTTCCCCTTTCTGATGTATTGTGTTTGTACCCATTCATTATAGACTAAGTCACAGACTTCCGTACAGAGATAAATCGACTCTTTTGTCGACAAAAACCCCCGAGCGGACGCTCGGGGGTTTGGTGTTACACAGATGTCGTCAGACCGCTTCGATCTCCTTGACGTTGATCTCCTGACCGCGGAGCAGGTAGGTCTTGCCGGACTCACAGTAGGGGCACTGGCGTCCGTACTTCACGGTGGCATAGGTCTTCGCGCAGTTCTCACAATAGGTGATGGCCGGCGTGTTGATGACATTGAGTTTGGCCTCGGTCATGCACTCATGTTTTTTGACAGCCCAGTTCCAGACGTCGTCGAGATAGCTCGGGACGACTCCGGACACTTCTCCCAGTTCCAGAGTGACAGACGACACGGTGGTCAGCTCGTTTTTCTCGACGACCTCTTCGACGTCGTCGATGATGTAAAACACGATGCCTAATTCATGCATGACTCAAAAAGCCCTTTCTTACAGTTCTTCGCCTGCGGCGTAAGCAGCAAGGATCTTGGTTGCCGGTTTGTCGAGGACAGCGATGTTGGCGACGACGCCTTCCTTGGTGAACTCGCGCTGGCCGACACCGTAACCGGTGAGCTTGCGGACGGCCTTCTCGATCTTGACGCCTGCTTCGAGGTCGGCAAGGATGGCCTTCAGCTCGTCTTCATATTTTTCCATGGTCATCTCAGCATCGACGCCGGGGATGACATAGGCTTTACGGTCGTAGTTGGTGACTTTGTCAAAAGTCTTCTCTTCGTTGAACAGAGTGTTTTCACCGGAACGAAGGATGGCGATCTTACCGTCTTCGATGACGATGTCGCCCCAGAACGGGATCCAGCCGCTTCCGTCGACGATGATAACGTTTTTCAGCATGTTGGTCATAATGATACCCTCCCAAAGTAACTCACAAAGCGCGGGATTACGCGATGCGCTATTTTTACCTGTATATTATAACATGAGATTTTGTGCGGACAAGGGAAAGTCTGACTTTTTTTGGACGCAAGGTGTCAAAATCGACGTAAACTTTCCGTGCAGGTTGCACAACTTTACTTTTTCTTTGAAAACTCTGAATTTTAGATGCACTTTTGTTATGATAGAGTAAAGCCAGGTCAGAACGATCTCGAACACGACACGACACGGAGGCGCTTATGTACACTGTTTTGGTTTGCGACGACGACAGAGCCATCCTGGAGTCCATCCGCATCTACCTCACCCAGGAAGGGTATGAGGTCCTGACGGCGACGGACGGCATCGAGGCGCTGGAGCTCCTGAAGGACCACGAGGTCCACTGCATGGTGCTCGACATCATGATGCCCCGCATGGACGGCCTCACCGCCATGCTGAAGATCCGGGAGGACAGCAACATCCCGATCATCCTGCTCTCGGCGAAGTCCGAGGACACGGACAAGATCGCGGGGCTCAGCTTCGGCGCGGACGACTACGTTACGAAGCCCTTCAACCCCCTTGAACTGGTGGCCCGGGTCAAGTCCCAGGTCCGCCGGTACGCGAAGCTCGGCAGCATGGAAGTCAGTGAACACGTCCTGGTGACCGGCGGCCTCGAGCTCGACACCGACAAGAAGCGGGTGACCGTGGACGGCGAAGAGGTCCGGCTCACGGCCCTCGAGTACCAGATCCTCGAATACCTCATGCGGAACATGGGCCACGTCCTGTCGTCCGCGCAGATCTACGAGGCGGTCTGGAACGAACCGGCCCTGTCGACCGAGAAGACCGTGACGGTGCACATCCGGAACATCCGTGAAAAGATCGAGATCGACCCGAAAAATCCAAACTATTTGAAGGTGGTGTGGGGACTTGGCTACAAAGTCGACAAAATTTAAATACTCCAACCTTTCGAAGGCGATCTGCCTTCTGCTTGCCACGCTCCTCTTCTCCCTCGGCACCTGGTGTGCCGTGGAACTGGGCGTCGGTTGCATGACGTTCGGCCCGCAGCAGTACTTTGTAAACGACGCGGCGGAGGACCGTCAGAGTTTCACCTCGACAGAAGTCTTCGAGCAGGTCCTGGAGGACGATATCGGAAGCCTTCAGTATCTCGCCTCCGCGGACCGGGCGATTTATGAAAAAGCCTACGCGAAGGCACAGAAGGAAACGGTCGAGGCCATCGTCGACCAGTATATGGCCCGGCAGAAATACCTGAAACAGCAGAACATGGACCCGATGGAAGAGCCGTTCTACCGCAACCCGACGGTCTACCTGAAAACCGAAGAAATCGAAGACGACACCCTGTCGGTCAACTTCGAATATGACACCATGGCGCTGTCCGAGGACGACATCCGCAAGGAACTGAACCGGCAGTATGACACCTGGGAAGAAGAACCGCTTTCCAGCCTCGACACCGACCGGGAGTCCCACGTCCAGTGGCTCGGGAACAACCCCAGTCTCCACTATTATGTCCGCAGCACGGACGGGTCCGTCTATACGAACCTTTCCGAGAAACCGACACTGTCGGAAGTGAAGCAGCATAACGTGTATGCCGCGAAGAACGCGAAGGTCAACGTGACCGGAGGCATCGGATATCTGGAGGACCGGACCGAAGGCGGGGCACCGACACTGTTCGAAGACACCGATGAGGATGCGCGCATCTACTTCTGGCTCGACGACGCGGTCGTCGATTCCGAAACGGTTCTCGATGCGACCCGCATGCCGCTCATCCGCGTTCTGACGGAGGGCGAAGATGAGTACATCGCCGCCCGGCAGCTGTACGACGTCATGAAGGAACGGCCCGCCGGCTGGATCCTCGCCATCATGATCTTCAGCTTCCTCGCCGCCATCGCTCTGCTCATCTGGTTCCTGCGCCTGACAGGACACCGAAACGACGACCCCGTTGCGGCGGACGGTTCCCCGGAACCGGTCCGGTACGCCAAAGACGGCTCCCGTCTGGTGACTGCCACTATCGATAAACTCCCCGGCGATGTACACTTCGTGCTCTTCGCCATCCTGTTCGGCCTCTGTCTCGGCCTGCCGCTGGCCGCCATGTCGGATGTCTCCGCCAACCTCAGCGCATGGCCCTGGCTCCCGCTGGGCGGTGCCCTCACGGCCAGCGTTTGCTTCCTGCTCCTTGGCGAGTGGCTCGCCTCCGTCTGCCGGACCGTGAAGTCCGGACATGGCTACTGGAAACACACGCTCGTCGGCCGGCTTTGCAGCTGGCTCGGGCGCAACGGGAAGTACATCGCCAAGCACTGGAAAGAGGCTGTGGCCAACGCGAAGTACGCACCGAAACAACTGCCGAAACGCGCGGTGTTCTGGGTCATCGGGTACCTGCTCGTCAACACCCTGCTCATCAACCTGATGGTCCACATGAGGGGCCCGGTCGGAACGGCCCTCCTGTTCCTCGTCCTGCTCGTCGCCTTCAACCTCTACATCCTGGCCCGGGCAGTCAAATACCTGCGGGGGCTCGATGAGATCATCTCCGCCTCCGGCAGCGACGCCGACATGAAAGTCGACGAGAGCGGCCTGCCCGCCTCCCTCCGGACCCTCGCCGGGAACCTCACCGTTACCCGCGAGACCATGGACAAGGCCGTCGAGAAGGCCGTTCAGGAAGAACGGACCCGGACCGAACTCATCACGAACGTCACGCACGACCTGAAGACACCGCTGACATCGCTCATCAACTACTCGGACCTCCTCGGCCGCAAAGCCGAAGCGAAGGAACTGGGCGATGAAGAGTCTGTTCAGTACATAGGCGTCATCCACGACCAGTCCGAGAAGCTGAAACACCTCATCGAGGACCTGCTGGAAGCCTCCAAAGCCTCTGCCGGCAACGTACTGCTCCACCCCATGCCGCTGAACCTCACGGAGCTCGTCAACCAGGCCATCGCCGAGTTCGCGCCGGAGATGGAGAAGAACGGCAACGAGATCCTGTTCACCGGGCCGGACGGTCAGCCGCTCACGGACGAGTACTTCGTCTACGCCGACGGCCAGCAGACCTACCGCGTCCTCGCGAACCTGCTGTCCAACGCGCAGAAATATTCCGCGCCGAACACCCGCATCTACGCGACCGTGTCGGACGGACCCGCAATCGCCGGAGCAGACGGCACCGCTGCTGTTCCGACTACGGTCTTCGAACTCAAGAACACCTCCGCGGAACCGCTGAACATCTCAGCGGAAGAGCTCCTGCAGCGCTTCGTCCGGGGCGACCGCTCCCGCGGTGAGACGGAAGGACACGGCCTGGGACTGTCCATCGCCAGAGACCTCACCGCGCTCATGGGCGGCACCCTCTCCCTCGACATCGACGGCGACCTCTTCAAAGCCACCGTCACCCTGCCGAACCACGAAGCATGATCCTTCTATAAACGCAAGACAGCACACCGCTCCCCTTCGGTGTGCTGTTTTTCTATGTCTGCAGTTTGTTAACAGAGATTGCTTTTCGGGAGAAAGCCGCTATAATAGAAGCATAAATAAATTGTGTACAATTCATTTGAACAGAAAGCGAGAGCATTTCATGAGAAAAGCTATTGAAGAGCGGTACTCCGTTCGTACGTTTGACCCGAAACCACTGAGCGCGGAAGACGTCGCGTTCCTCGAACAGAGAGTCGCGGCTATCAACGCGAAAACCGGCCTGAACGCGGTGTTCCTCGAGGACGGCAGCAAAGCCTTCTCCGGCTTCAAGAGCTCGTACGGCATGTTCCGAGGCGTCCGTTCCCTCATCCTCCTGAAAGGCGACCCGAGCACGCCGAACCTCTTTGAAAAAGCCGGCTATCACGGCGAAGCGCTGGTCCTCGACCTCGTCGACCGGGGACTCGGCACCTGCTGGGTCGGCGGCACCTTCGACAAATCGGCTCTGGAGGTCCCTGCCGGCGAGCAGTTCATCTGTCTGATCCTGGTCGGGTATCCCGGGAAGATCGCGCTGAAAGACCGCGTCCTCCTCGCCCGGCTCCACGACCGGTACAAACCCATCTCCGAGCGTCTGACCGCCGTCGGCCACGTCTCTCAGACGGTCATGAACGGCATGGAATCGGTCCGCCTCGCCCCGAGTGCGGCCAATTCCCAGACTCCGCACTTCAACTATGACGACGGCATCCTGACCGCAACCGCTCCGGAGGACTCGACCTTCGGACTCGTCGACCTCGGCATCGCGAAGTGCCACTTCGTCGAGGAAGCCGGCGGCTCCTTTGAGTTCGGTCTCGGAGGGCGCTGGCTGCTGTAAGGCGCAGCGCCGAGCCGGAGAATGGTCGGCAAATCGCCAAAGGAACATAAAACAAAAAGCCCGAGAGCTTCAAACGAAGTTCTCGGGCATGTTTTGTTGTCAGGTTGCAGCCGTTAAGCTGCGCTCGACGTTGTGTCGCAGAAGTTACGCGTTGTACTTCTTGTTGGACTGCTTGATGGCAGCCTGTGCAGCAGCAAGGCGTGCGATCGGGACACGGAACGGGGAGCAGGAGACATAGTCAAGGCCGAGGCTGTTGCAGAACTCGACGGAAGTCGGGTCGCCGCCGTGCTCGCCGCAGATACCTGCATGCAGGTCCTTGTTGGCGGGCTTGCCAAGGTCGAGGGCCATCTTCACGAGTTTGCCAACACCGTTCTGGTCAAGCTTGGCGAACGGATCGTTCTCCATGATCTTGGCGTCGTAGTAGTCCGGGAAGAACTTCGCGGCGTCGTCACGGGAGAAGCCGTAGGTCATCTGGGTAAGGTCGTTGGTACCGAAGCAGAAGAAGTCTGCATTGGCTGCGATCTCATCGGCGATGAGGCAGGCACGCGGGATCTCGATCATGGTACCGACCTGGTAGCTCATGTTGACACCGGCTTTGGCGATCTCTTCGTTGGCAGTGTCGATGACGATCTGCTTGACGAACTGGAGCTCTTTGGTCTCGCCGACCAGCGGGATCATGATCTCGGGCATGGTCTTCCAACCCGGGTGGCTCTTGTTGACGGCAATAGCAGCGCGGATGACGGCACGGGTCTGCATGACAGCGATCTCCGGATAGGAGACAGCCAGACGGCAGCCACGGTGACCCATCATCGGGTTGAACTCGTGGAGACCCTGGATGAGAGCCTTGATCTCTTCAACGGTCTTGCCCTTGGCGTCAGCGAGCTTCTGGATGTCAGCTTCTTCGGTCGGAACGAACTCGTGGAGAGGCGGATCGAGGAAGCGGATGGTGACAGGCATACCTTCGAGGGCTTCGTAGAGCTGCTCGAAGTCTTTCTGCTGCATGGGAAGGATCTTCTCGAGAGCTTCTTCTCTCTCTTCCTTGGTGGAGGAGCAGATCATTTCGCGGAAGGTGTCGATCCTGCCTTCGCCGAAGAACATGTGCTCGGTACGGCAGAGGCCGATGCCTTCTGCGCCAAGCTCACGGGCCTTGCGGGCGTCTTCCGGAGTATCGGCATTGGTACGGACCTTCATGGTTCTGAAGTCGTCCGCCCAGCGCATGAGGGTCTTGAAGTCCTCGTCTTCGATGGAACCGTCGAGAACGGGAAGGAGACCATCGTAGATGTCACCGGTGGAACCGTCGAAGGAGATGCAGTCGCCTTCTTTGTAGGTCTTACCACCGAGCTGGAAGGTCTTGTTGTCCTCGTCCATGACGAGTTCGGAGCAGCCGGCGACACAGCAGGAACCCATACCACGGGCAACAACAGCTGCGTGGGAGGTCATACCGCCGCGGGCAGTCAGGATACCCTGAGCAGCCTTCATGCCTTCGATGTCTTCCGGAGAGGTCTCGAGACGGACGAGAACGACTTTCTCGCCACGGGCAGCCCATTCGACAGCGTCCTCAGCGGAGAAGACGATCTTACCGGCAGCAGCGCCGGGGGCAGCCGGGAGGCCCTTACCGATCTGGGTAGCACCCTTGACAGCAGCCTTGTCGAAGGAGCCGTGGAGCAGGGTGTCGAGGTTTCTCGGGTCAACGGCAAGGATGGCTCTCTCCTTGGAGATCTTACCTTCCTTGACGAGGTCGTGAGCGATCTTCAGAGCGGCCTTCGCGGTACGCTTACCGTTACGGGTCTGGAGCATGTAGAGCTTACCGTCTTCGATGGTGAACTCCATGTCCTGCATGTCTCTGTAGTGGTTCTCGAGCTTGTGAGCGATGCCGAGGAGCTGATCGTAGATCTCCGGCATGGTCTCTTTGATGGCGTCGATGTGCATCGGAGTACGGACACCGGCAACGACGTCTTCGCCCTGAGCGTTCATAAGAACTTCCGCGAAGAACTGGTTCTCACCGGTCGCCGGGTCACGGGTGAAAGCAACACCGGAACCGGAGGTGTCACCCATGTTACCGAAGGCCATCATCTGGACGTTGACAGCAGTACCCCAGGAATACGGGATGTCGTTGTCACGTCTGTAAACGTTCGCACGGGGGTTGTCCCAGGAACGGAAAACAGCTTTGACAGCTTCGAAGAGCTGGACTTTCGGGTCAGACGGGAATTCTTCGCCGATCTTGCTCTTGTACTCTTCCTTGAACTGGAAGGCGAGTTCTTTCAGGTCGTCAGCGTCGAGGTCGACGTCCTGAGTAACGCCCTTCTTCTCTTTCATCTCGTCGATGAGCTGTTCGAAGTATTTCTTGCCGACTTCCATAACGACGTCGGAGAACATCTGGATGAAACGTCTGTAGCAGTCCCAGGCCCAACGCGGGTTGCCGGACTTCTTGGCGAGGGTCTCAACGACTTCCTCGTTCAGACCGAGGTTCAGGATGGTGTCCATCATGCCGGGCATGGAAGCACGGGCACCGGAACGAACGGAAACGAGAAGTGGGTTCTCCTTGTCGCCGAACTTCTTGCCGGCGATCTTTTCCAGTTCGACAACAGCGTCCAGGATCTGAGCCTGGATGTCACCGTTGATCTGACGGCCATCTTCGTAGTACTGCGTGCAGGCTTCCGTGGAAACGGTGAAACCCTGAGGAACAGGAAGACCGAGGTTGGTCATTTCTGCAAGGTTCGCACCCTTACCGCCGAGGATCTCACGCATGTTTGCATTACCTTCGCTGAAAAGGTAGACATACTTCTTTGCCATAATGCTTTTCCCTCCGCAAAAAATTGGTATGTATATTTGGATACAGCGTGGATTATAACACAGGAAAAACCCCACAATAAAGGAAAAAACTGCGTCATTTTCAATTTCGTACAACTTAAACAAAAACCCTGTGGGAAGTCCACAGGGTTTGTATTTTATTTAACATTTAAACATGAAAAATTTGTTTCACGCGGTCAGTTCGTGAGTCGCCCGAAAATGCGCGTGTATTCCCGCATGAGAACCGCGAGGTCCTCGTTTGCAGAACCGGGTTCCATGCGCCAGGTCCAGTTGCCGAGCGCGACGCCGGGGACGTTCATGCGGCAGGAGCCGTCGAGGCCCTGCCAGTCCTGCATCTGGGCGATGAACAGGTTCGCGGGAGAACCCATGCCGCCTCGGATGAACGCGAGGTGCGCGCCCTCTTCCTCGGAGATGCCAAGGTACTCTTTGGCGACCAGTTTGTCCTCCTCCGGGACCTCCTCGTCGTGGAACCAGCCGACGACCGTGTCGTTGTCGTGGGTGCCGGTGTAGACGATCGAGTTCGGCTTGCAGCGGTGGGGCAGGTACTTCGAGTCGGCGTTCTTCGTGAAGGCGAACTCGAGGATGTTCATGCCGGGGAACCCGGAGTCCTCGAGGAGCTGGTCGACGTCCGGAGTCAGGATGCCGAGGTCTTCGGCGATGAACTCCGTGCCGTAGAACCAGTCGCGGAGCACCCGTAAGAGGCTCATGCCGGGGCCGTTGTGCCACTCGCCTTCCTTTGCGGTCTCCGCGTCATACGGGACGGACCAGTAAGAGGCGAACGCGCGGAAATGGTCGAGGCGGAGGACGTCATACATCTTGACGGCGCCTTCGATGCGGCGGATCCACCACCCGAAGCCGTCCTGGCGCATGGTGTCCCAGTCGTAGAGCGGGTTGCCCCAGAGCTGGCCGTCCTTCGAGAAGTAGTCGGGCGGGACGCCGGCGACCTTCTTCGGGATGTTCTCCTCGTCGAGCTGGAAGAACTGGGGCTCGCGCCAGATGTCGGCGGAATCCGCCGCGACGTAGATCGGTAAATCGCCGATGATCTTGATGCCGAGTTTCTTCACGTACTCGCGCAGCTCGTTCCACTGCTTGAAGAACAGGTACTGCACGTAGGTGTAATAGTTCACCCGGTCCTCGAGGAGGGTACGGTACTTCTGGATGGCCTCCGGCTTGCGCAGGCGGATGTCCTGGTCCTCCCAGTCGATCCAGCTGACGCCGTCATAGTACTCGCGGAGCGCCATGAACAGGGCATAGTCCGGCAGCCAGACGTTGTCGCCGACGAAGCGGTCGACGGCGGCCCGGTCACGCTCGAAGCCCTTCTCGAACGCCTTCTGCAGGACGGTCTCCCGGTTCGCCTTCATGGCGACATAGTCGACATGGGCGGGGTCGTCACCCCAGTCGAAGGACTCGACGTATTTCTTTGTGAGGAGCCCGTCTTCGATGAGGAGCTCGAGGTCGATGAGGTACGGGTTGCCGGCGAAGGTCGAGAAACTCGAGTAGGGGCTGTCGCCGAGGCCGGTCGGGCCCAGGGGCAGCACCTGCCAGTACTTCTGGCCGGCTTCTTTCAAAAAGTCCGCAAAAGCGAACGCCTCTTTGCCGAGGGTCCCGATGCCGTACTTCGAGGGCAGGGACGTGACGGCAAGCAGGACACCGCTGCTACGTTCCATGTTGCATTCTCCTTTGGTGTGGCCGGGGCGATGTACCCACAAAACGCACAAAAATCTCCTCTATTATACATGAACAGAGGAGATTTCCATAGTTTAATTTTTGATTTACCGACCGGTCAGGCGCTTACAGCATCTTGACGAGGTAGTTCTGTTTGCCGATGAGCCCGATGAGATCGAGCTGGCTGTCGGTCCAGTAGAGGTCCTCTTCCTCGTCGGCCAGGTACTCCTTGAAGAGCTCATACGTGGTGACGTCGAGGTCGCCGGAAGCCATGATGCCGTTGACGGTCTCAAGGCCGTCTTCGGAGACCTTCTTGTCCTGACGGAAGAACGCTTCGACATCGTCCGTGATGCTGGTGGCCGCAGCGCCGCACTGTTTCAGTTCGCCGCCGAGGTCGAGAAGACGGTCGATGAACTTGTCCGCGAAGTCGCGCTCTTCGGATGCGTGGTCGTTGTATTTTTCAGCGAGTTTGCTGAAGCCGAGGGCGCCGAGGACCTTCGCCTCATAGCGGTGGGTCAGGCTCTGGGCTTCGATGCCGGTGATGACTTTCTGTAAAACGTCGAGAGTGTTGGTTTTGTTGCTCATAGTAGTTACCTCCATAAAGTGTTGTTTTGAATTAAAGCTGATGGCTGAGATAGTTCTGTTTGCCGATGGCTGCGATCATGTCGAGCTGGCTCTGGGTCCAGTACATGTCCTCTTCCTCGTCCATGATGTAGTCTTTCATGAGTTCGTACGATGTGACGTCCAGGAACCCGGCATCCATGACGCCGGCGAGCTGGGCGAGGCCCTCTTCGGACTCTTTGAGGTCCGCTTTGAGGAAGTCCTCGATGTCGGTGCAGAGTTCCACCGCGGACTGTGCCTGCTGTTTGACCTCTCCGCCGAGGTTCAGGATGCGGTCCGCGAAGAGTTCGACGGACTCGGCCTCTTCAGCGGCGTGGGCCGCGTACTTTTCTGCGAGCTTCGTGAAGCCCTGTTTTGCGAACATGCGGGACTCGAGGCGGTGGGTCATCGACTGGGATGCCGCCTTGGTGACGACACCCTGGAGGACCAGGATCGTCTTCTGTTTATCGGTGACGCCGACCAGAGAAGAGCCTTCCAAAGCGACTTTGGAGACCTTCTGCTTCAGGTCGAGTTTCGCTTCTTTCCAGTCTTTCATAAGTATGCCTCCTAACCGGAAAACGTGGTCGTGTGCGTCATTTAGATTGAGCACAATTTGTTTTCTTCGCCTTCATTATATTGCGCACAATTTAATTTTGCAACCCCCTAATTTGTTTTTCTTGAAAAATTTTTTTGTCGGCATAGAGAAAACCCGCCTTGTTTGGCGGGTTTTCGGGTCATGATTCGATTGTTGCAGCCGTGTTACATCGCCTGGATGCTGAGGGCGATGAACAGCTGTCCGAGGTAATAGAGCGTCAGGTTCGCGGGGCGCATCCACGCCTTCCCGTCCTTCGTGAACGTGTTGAAGATGAGGATGACGTCGGACGCCGTGAACAGGATGGCGCCGAGCATGTAGAGGAGCGAGCCGGAGGTGTGGCGGGTGACATAGACGCCGACGGAGACAGCGGTCATGAGGACGACGGCGCCGATGTAGACGACCCCGAAGATCTTGAAAGCCTTCTCCGCTTCGACAGAGGTGAGGATCCAGTAGAGCAGGGCCGCCGCGACCAGCACGCCGCTGATGAGCCAGACCCAGAGTTTGGCGGCGAGGGGAACGAGGGCCACGAGGTACAGGATGTGGCCGATGAGGAACGCGAGGATGCCGCCGAGGAAGATCTTCTGTCCGGCTTTTTCGAGGACGAACCGGAGGTTGAGGCATACATCGCCGATGAGGCCGAAGACGAGGCCGGCGACGACGACCTTCGCGAAGGACGGCAGGGTGGCGATGGACAGCCCGAGGAAGCCCAGCACAACGAAGAACAGGGACGCGGTCCCCTTCAGCGCCACGGCGGGCACGTACTTTTTCTGCTGCTCGACCCAGATGAAGAGGATCTGCACGAGCAGGCCGATGTAGGCGAGGGACATGTAAGACATACCGTAACTCCTTTCGATATCACACGGTCAGCGTCATTCTTCTTCGAGGAACGGCAGCGTATGGGCGAGGGCCCGTTCGCCTTCGTCGTAGAGGAAGATGTGGCCGGAGCCCTCGAAGATGACGAACTCGGCGTCCTTCAGGACTTTGGCCATGCGGTCGATCTGGTAAATGGGCATGGTCTTGTCCTCCGTGCCCCAGATGACAAGGGTCGGGATGTGCTGTTTTGCCATCTTCTTATAGTATTTCGTATCCTCTTTCGTTTTGAGGATCGTGTTGACGAGGCTCGCGTGGGTGCCGTCGAGGTACCCCTTGTACTGCATGGTGAACGCGAGGTCCCGGACGAACCGGTCCTTGACCGCCTCGTCCTGATGGAGCAGTTCATCGGTGGCCCGGGCCAGCGTGGACTTCGGCATGACGAGTTTGAAGATGCGCCTGCCGAGGACCGGGACCGCCGCCAGTTTCATGTAGACGGGCGGTTTGAAGGTGTCCATGCCCGCCGGGGCATAGAGGACGATCTTTTGCACATGGCCGGGGTACATCGCGCAGAAGGCCGCCAGGATGGAGCCGCCCATGGACGTGCCGAAGAGGATGCACTTGCCGTCCGGCACGAGCCAGTCGATGAGCTCCTTCAGCTGCACCGCGAAGTCCTCCGGGGCGTACTTCGACTTCATGCGCTCCGAGAGGCCGCGGCCGAGGAGGTCATAGCGGATGACCGTGTAGCCCTCGTTCACGAGGCCCTCGAAAATGTGGTCGTAGAGGAAGTAAGGCGTGCTGTACCCGTGGACGAGCACGACGGGCCATTTGGCATCCGGGTCGTCCGGGTGCTCCGACTTCAGCGGCGCGGTGCCCTGCTTCATTTCGTAATGCGTGAACCCGCAGCCGAGGTCCAGAAACTCACCGGGAGCCTTCGCCCGCTCCTTCTTCGTGAGCTTCTTCGTCTCGACCTGTTTCACCAGCTTCTTGAATTCTTTCTCTTTCATGTGCCGGTCCCCTTTCTCCAAGGCTCTTTGTCGATTTGTGTTCCAAGCTCAGTATACCACAGGAGAGACGCGCGGGACACGCTCTTTCCGCCGGCCCTTCATTGACACTCAAATACCCCTTTGTTATAATGTTTGCGCTGCCCGCAGCGGGCAGTTTTCCCTTCTCCGGGGCGTAGCGCAGCTTGGCTAGCGCATCTGCTTTGGGAGCAGAGGGTCGCAGGTTCGAATCCTGTCGCCCCGACCAAAAAAGACCACCGAAACCGGTGGTCTTTTTCATTCTCTTCTGTGCTCAGTGGATATACCGCGCGTTGTACTCCATGTTGATCTCACGGATCTCCCGCTTGCCGTCGATATAGTCCTGGTACATCTTGAAGGGGTCTCCCCCGCCGAGCCAGCAGGCCGTGCAGTTCTCACACCCTCCGCCGCAGCTGAGGGAGTTTTTGATGATCTGTTCCCGCTCTTCACGGGTCGTATCTTTGATGAGGATCTTCATAGGGGTGACCTCCTCAGGCGTTCCGGTCCGACTACTGTTTCGCCGGCTTCATTCTTCTTTCAAAAATACATACTCTGTTTCCGTCGACCGCTCCGGACAGAACCGGAAGTGCAGGCCGTCATAGGCTTTGATGCCTTCGGGGTCCGTGATGTCCCGCTCCGCGAGGAAGCGGACCATGTCGCCCCGGGCCATCTTGGCAAGAGTCCCTTTGGTGATGACCTTCTCCTCCCCCGTCTTCGGGTCCTTCTTGAGTTCCCCGAACACGACGGTCAGGCAGAAGTCCTCAGGCTGCAGGTACTTCTCGACACACTGGGAGTACTCTTTCGACGCGAGGTTCAGGACGAACCGGTCCGGCTCGCCGGGCGCCTCACTCCGGTTGTCCCGCTGGACTTCACGGTACAGTGTATCGCCCCAGAACTCATAGAGCGTTTTGGCGGGCGATGTGCCCTCTGCCGTCGGGAGCGCCTCCCCGAACTTCCCGACCTTCGCCTGCATCTCGAGGCGGTAGGGCGTGACGCCGTCGAAGGGCTTCAGGACGCCGTAGAACCCGGACAAAATGCGCAGGTGCTCCTGGATGAAGTCAAGGGCGGGCGCGGTGAACACGTCCGGTGCCATGTACTGGTACTGGATGCCCTCGTAGGAGAGGATGGCCGGGGTCAGACGGGGCAGGTCATCGAGGGCGCCCATGACCGCGTACCGGTCGAAGTTGAGCCGCGCCAGGTTGTCGTTGCAGGACCAGAGGGCTTTCGCGTCCTCATAGGACAGACCTTTGAGCCAGTCCCGGAGGGTATTCGTTTTGTCGAGGAACACGGGCAGTCCCAGGGCCGGGAAGTCGTCCCGCTCCTCGTTCATTTTCTTCGCGGGGGAAATGATGATGCGCATGGTCTTCCCTCCGTGCGTTTATTCTACGCTGTCCAGTTCGCCGAGCATCTGGGCGGGGTTGTCCTTCGCCTTGACCTTCTCGAAGGCCTTCACGATGACGCCCTCCTCATCGATGAGGTAGGTGGTGCGCACGACGCCGAAGGTCTTCTTGCCGTACATGTTCTTCTCGTGCCAGACGTCATAGGCCTTGATGGCCTCGAGGTCCGGGTCCGCGAGGAGCGTGAAGGGAAGCTCATACTTCTCTTTGAACTTTTTATGGGACGCGACGGAGTCCTTGCTGACGCCGATGATGACGGCGCCCTTTTCCCGGAAGGCAGGCATGAGGTCGCCGGAGGCGCAGGCCTGGGCCGTGCACCCCGACGTGTTGTCTCTCGGGTAAAAGTACAGGACGACCTTCTGTCCTTTGTATTCTTCGAGGGTGTGGACGGTCCCGTTCTCATCCGGCAGTTCGAATGCCGGCGCTTTCGTTCCGACTGCTAACATAGTGTCTCTCCTTGTGATCGTGGTTTCGAGTTCCCTTGAACCTTCACGTCACACGTCTTCCGTGTAACGCTTTTTATGCTTCGGCCGCCGGGGCTCCCCCTGACGGTTCTGCTCTTTCTTGCGGTCTTTGTAGATGGCCGGCCGGCGACCGACCCAGGTGTCACCGCGGGCCTTTTCTACGCCCGCACGTCGCCGCTTGTTTGCATTCGACATTTTGTCACCTCTCATTATAGCATAACGTTTGCTTCCTACAGGCCTATTATATCATTCCGGTTCTCCCCAAAATTCATCAGGCAGAGGCACCGTCTCGACAGCGGGAGCCGTCGAAAAGGAATGCGGCACTCCGCCCGTCTCTTTCGAAAGGACTCTGCGGACCACGGCTTCCACATATCGGATATCCAGCGGCGCACCCGCAGTCTCATAAGAATAATACATCCCCTGACCTTCATAGAGCCCGTTTTGCTCGTAGACCATCATTTTATGAAACGCAACTCTGGCATACTCTGCGTTATCCAGCATTCCCAGATGCTCCAGGAAAAACTCTTTCCGATGCTTTACATCCAGGATCATAAAGTCCGGACGCCAGATTTCGGTCTTCCCATTCACTTTGATTTTGATGGGATATTCATATCGGTACGGGATCCCCAGTCGGTAAAGCAGGTTGGCGATCAACTGCTCCGACTTGGACCTGACTCGTTCACCACGGTCGGTCCAGTATTCCGGGTCGTTTTTCTTGAACCAGCCGGGCTCATAGTCCACTGCTTCCCATGCTTTTCGATACTCCTCGTCAGTTGGCAGCAACGGGCACACCAGGCTTTGTCTGGAGGGAGAAAGCAAGCCGTAAACCTCTTCCAGAGTCTGGTCCGGGAAAAAGCTCGCCAGCATCATCCATGCCTTTAGTTCCTGCTCTGCCGCGCGCAGGACTTTTTGATCATAGCTCTTCTGCGCCAGCTTTTTCACGAGGTCCAGCTGCTTACTGTCAAGGTATTGTCCCGGGCCCCGGCTCTTCGACTCCACATGGTAATATTGCGGCTTCCCGTCGCGCTCCGCGATCCGCAGATATCCTGACGGAGCTTTGGTCAGACGCTTTTTCTGCTTTTTGATCGTGTCCTGCAGAAACCCCACTCTTTCATTGTTGATCCGAATCATTGTTCCATCTCTTTTCTACATAATATTCGCAAACCCGTTCGTTTGCGTGTCCGAACCTACGTATTTTCCTGAGACAACTTTTCGTAGGTCGTTTTTTGGCGATTTACCACGAAAACTCGGCTCCACGACCTACGTAAATTCGTCTGCACGAATTGCGTAGGTTGGATCCTGGGTATCACCGTATCAGGAAGTCCGAAAACAACCTACGTAAATCGCCAAACAAAGATATGCGTAGGTTGATTTGCTCGCAGCCGGCGCTCCGCCACTATTTTTCGACCTACGTATTTTCATGTCGCGCATTTGCGTAGGTTGAAAAAAGAAAAACGGGAATCCAACACTCTGCGCTAAGCGCAAATGATCTTGGATTCCCGTTACGTTTGCCGTGTATCTTATGCCAAACGCGTCCTCTGGGTCGCTTGTTCAATTTTATCCGTGTGATTCCGGGGTTGTCAAGGGTTCCCGGGAGCACTCAAGGTCTGATCACCCGAGAGTTTGTCACTCCCAGCCCTTCCAGACGTCCGGCTGATAGCCGAGGGTGGCCTGTTTGCCGTTGCGGACGATGGGCTGTTTCAGGATCTGCTGGTTTTCGAGGATCTTCTCGAGCTGCTGGTCGGGGACCAGATACTTGATGAGGGTCAGGGTCTTCTGGTCCTTGCAGTGCTCGTCGATCATGGCGTCCTGACCGCCGACCGCGCGGGCGACGGACTCGAACTCGCCTTTGGACAGGCCCTTCTGGGACAGGTCCACGAACTGGAATTTGATGCGCCGCTCCTGGAAATAGCGCTGGGCTTTCCGGGTGTCGGCGGACTTTTTCGTGCCGAAGATCTGGATGTTCATGCGTTGCTCCTTCCGTTCCAGGTCGCGATGCCGCGGCGCAGGAGCTTCATGGCGGCGTCCTGGAAATTCTCCGCGTCCCGCAGTTCCTGGATCTCGGCGTCATACTTGGAGCGGCCGACGTCCCGGAGGGCCAGGACATAGGCATCGAGGAACGCGCGGAAGACGGTCGTGACGACCTGCCAGTCCTCCCGGGACATGGTCCGGAGTTTCTGGTAAAGGGGCTGCAGCAGGATGCTGAAGTCCTGCTGGATGTCCCTCGGCCGGGACGCGTTGGCGGTGACGATGGTGTAGACTCCGTCGAGGACCATTTCCCGCTGGTGGGGCGTCGTCTCTTCGATCAGGTGGCGGACCGAGTTGTAGAAGATCTCGGAGCCGTCCGTCGAGTGCTCCGCCCGTACGAGCCGGGGGCCCTCCACGAGCCAGGTGTACATGTCGTGCTGGAGAAGGTTGCTGACGGAACTCTCCACGACGTCATAGGTCTCCGCGTGTTCGAGGACACGGCCGACGACCGAGCCCGAGGGCAGGTAGGTGTGGAGGATGGGGTCCATCTCTTCGAAGGGGTGTGTGGCGATGAACGCCTTCGAGAACCCGGGGCCGTCACAGCTGTAGACGCCCTTGACGAGGTGGCGGTACTTCTCCGGCAGGCAGACGGCCGTGTAGGCCGCGAGGTTGCCGCCCTTGGAGTGGCCGCCGAAGTAGAAGCTCTCGACCTCCGGATACTTCTTGATGGCCTTCGCCGCATAGGAGAGGGCGGCGCACTGGGCCGGGATGTCGTCCTGGAAGGACATGTTGAGGTTCTCTTTCCACCCGAGGAGCGTGGAGTCCGTGCCGCAGAAGGAGAGGAACAGACTGCCGTCCGGCAGGTGGATGGTGATGGCCGCGAACTGCATCTCCAGTTTCGGGTCGTTGTTTTTCTCGTAGTCCGTGACCGTCAGGGCGGAGAACCGTTCGCTCTCCAGAAGTTTTTTGACGAACTCCGGGTCCTGGTCGATCTGGAACTCGTCGACGGGATAGTGCTGCATCACCTTGCAGAACGAGCCCATCGTCTCCTTGCGTGTATGGTAGACCTTCTTGAAGGGAAGGTTCGAAAACCGGGAGAGGATGGCGGCGTCCACCTCGTTGAGCGGTGCCGCGTCGCAAATGGGGATGTCTCCCCTCCAGGTCAGGTAATCGATAATGGTTGCCATGTGGTATATAAACTCCTTTGATTCTCGCTTTGGGTCATTCTTCGCTGAAAAACTTCAGCTGACGGGCGGCATACCGGCGGATGTCCTCCATGGAGGCCCGCTCGCCGGTCTCGACCCAGGCGGTCATACTCGCAATGAAGACCGCTGCCCGCATCTCGATGAAAAAGAGGAACTCGTCGGTCCCGGGGTCCAGGTCCGGGAACAGGACCGGAGCGAACTCCCGGAGGGCCTTTTTGTGGGCCGTCCGCAGGATGTCGCTCTTGCCGCTGCGGATGATGCCGGCGATGACGCCCGCGTTCTTCCGGACGCCCTCCTCGTACCAGGACCGGGGGTTCGGGACGGACAGGTCATGTTGTTTGGCCCGCTCGATGAGGTCCACATACCCCTGGAGGATCCGCCGGAACGTCTCATCGGCCGTGTACCGCAGGACGTCGTCCGGCTCGTCGAACAGACGGTAGAACGTGGTCCGGGAGACCCCGGCCTCGGCGCTCAGCAGGGACACCGACAGTTTCTGCGGTTCCCGGGACAGCAGGATCCGCTGCGCCGCGTCAGACAGCTTCGCAGCCGACTTCCGCTCCCTCTGATCGTTGGCGATGTGGTACAAGGTCGACCCCTCCTCTTTCATTTCCTGCCCCCTATTATAACGCATCTGTGGCGATTTACCACGTACATTTTGAACACATTGTTTCACATCTCCCGGAGCTGACTATTGTAATTCTCATGGGAAACCGTGTATACTTATAGGGCGCAAGCAACTATCCTCACCACAACCACAGATAGAAGGAATCATGATATGGCTAAACGCAAAACATCGGAATCGGTCAAAAAGATGAGGCTCATCATCCTCGGTCTCTCCGTGGCGCTCATCGCGGCCGTCGTGCTCGCCACCTGGTTCACCCTGAGCCGGGAGTCCGAGAACGGCAGCATCTCCTGGAATCCCGCGGCCACGACGGAGAAGTCCGACAAGATCGCCGGCGAACCGGACCAGACCACGACAGCGGCAAACGGTTCTGACACCCAGCTCACGACCGGCGCGGACGGTCTCCCCTATGACAAGAGCGGCTCCGATGCCTACGCCGAATGGAACGGCAAGTACAACACCGCGGAGGTCATCCTGAAGATGAACGACTCCGGCAAATGGCTCGCCTATGTCCGCGATGAACATGTCAAGGACTGCACCGGCGTCTACGTCAACGAGTTCGGCTGGTGGTTCGTCCGAAACGGCGAAGTCGACTTCCAGTACAACGGCATCGCCTCCAACAATGTCGGCAAATGGTACATCACCGACGGCCAGGTCAACTTCGACTGGAGCGGCGCCTACACCCCGCCCGGAAGCGACCACCACTACACGGTCGTCGAAGGCAGTGTCGTCCGCGAGAGCCAGGGCTGACCCCTTCCATCCCAATAAGAAAAACCCGTCTTTCGGAGTTCCGAGAGACGGGTTCTTTTTGGTTGGATGTTCTTTTTCGAACGGTCAGGCCGTTGCCGCGTCCGCGAGGCGGGTCGCTTTACCGTTTTCCACCTGATAAGACACATCGTTGTAAACGACCGTGTCGTTCTTCGAAAAGTCGACCTTGCCGTTCTCGAGGTACCAGGTGCCGTGCTCGTTGGAGGCGATACCGGTGAAGCCGAAGTCCACCGCGCCGTTCGAGATCTTCCACCAGCCGTGGACGTTGTTCTCGACGCCGTTGTGGGAAAAGTCGACTTTGCCGTCGTTCACGTACCACCAGCCGAGTTCGTTCTGGAAGACGCCTTTGACGCCGAACTGGACGTTGCCGTTCACGACACGCCACCAGCCGTATTTGCCGAGAGCGATGCCGGTATAGTCCTTCGCCACTTCATCGCCGCGGTAGGCGTGCCACTGGCGGTCGACGCGACCCTGTGCCACATAGACGGCGTTGGGGTCCGCGGGCTTCGAGTCATAGGTCGGCGCGTTGTCCGAAGACACGTGCAGGTCGATGTAGCCGATGAAGGACTGGCCTTTGTAGTTGCCGTTTTCCAGCGTGTTCCGGGATACGGTCCGGATGGCACAGTAGCCGTGGGCCGCGTCGGAAGCGCCGGGGTTGGAGCCCTCCGAAATGGTCAGGGTGTCGCCGTTCACCCGCTCGACCACCACCATATGGTTCGAGAAGATGGCGAAGCCCTTGGCGACCGGTTTCGACGACTTCGTGAAGCCGTAGGTCTGGGCCACATTGTTGTACCAGTTCTTCGGGCTGTGGAGCCCGAGGTCCAGGTCGGTCAGTTCAGAGGCGCGGGCACCGGCGTACCAGGTGCAGCCGCCTCTGCCGTAAGCGTTCGAGGTGCGTTTCGCAAGGTTCTGATAGGCAGGACCGTAGATGTTGATGTAGATGCCATCCGTCCCGTTCCCGTTGATGCCCGGGTTGCTGCCGGCCAGCGTGTAGATGATGCCGCCTGCCACAGACAGGATCAGGATGGAACCGATGAGTAGGATGGCCGCGAGTGTTTTCCGCGACCGCGTCAAAGCGGGTGTCATCGAATCCTCTTTCTGTTTGTGTATTTCTCCCTTTTCGCTTGTCCGAAAACCGGTCCGTATGAACCGCCCGAAACAAAAGCTCAATGTATTTTACACAATTCAAACGATGTGTCAAGTAAACCCCTTTCTTATGCTCCGGCACGGCGCCGCTTTGCAACAAAAAGCCTCCCTCAGAGCGTCTGAGAGAGGTCTGTGTCGTATTGTGGAATGGTCCTTACGTCTCGTCCTGTTCCTTCAGAGTCCGCTTGATGCGGGACAGGGACTGGGGCTGAAGGCCGAGGAACGAGGCCACATAGTTCTGCGGAACGTCGTCGATGATCTCGGCGTAGTCCTTCCGGAACCAGCGGTACCGTTCTTCCCCGTTCATCGTGTTGAGGACGATCTGGATGCGGGTCTGGTTGTCGTGGTCCTCCGCCAGGAGGCGCTCGTAGACGGACGCGTTGGAAAAGTCCATCTGGATGCCCTGCCGGATGACAGACGTTGGCACTTCCAGAGTCTCCATATCGGTGACCGCCTCCACGAAAAGCGAGGTCGTCGAGGACAGGCTGGAGGCGCCCAGGACCGGCTGGCCGTACCGGTACCCGAAGCAGATGACGTTGTCCTGCCCCTCCGGGCCGAGGACGTAGCTTCTGGACACGCCGCTGATGACGAAGCGGACCGTGGAGACCGGTTCTCCGGCGTGGATGAACACTTCTCCCTTGTTCCGGTAAACATAATTCGTATTTTTCGTATAAAGGTCCAGGACTTCGTCTCCCTGCACACCGAGCGAGTCCCGGTAGAACGCCCGGATATCCAGAGGCGACTCTGTGACCCAGGCCTTTTTCCGCCGTCTCCGTTCCCGTTCCTGTTCACGCCGGGATACCGGCTTCGGGCCGGTGGAAAGATTGGACATGTGCGGTTCCCCCATGTGGTGATTTTTTACTGCAGTATACTATTTTGCAGAAAAAGCCCCCGGCTGTCGTTCACTTATGTTAACATTTGAAAAATTTTTCTCAGAAATGGTCCGCTTTTTTCAAATATGATACTGATTTTTAACAAAACAAAAAACGAACACCCTCAAACGAGAGTGTTCGTTCAGTTTTGAAACGGTCAGCGCAGTTGGTCGAGGGTCAGTCCGTACGAATCGATGAACTCCGAGAGGAAGATCTCCGCCGGTTCACACTCCAGCGCGTGGATGGAACGGAGGGTGGACTCATAGGCCTTGTCGAACTCCTTGTTCCCGGCCTTCGCCTCTTCGATGCACTTGATGAGCGCGCTGAGTTTGTCCGCCGCCTTCACGATGCGTTTCAGGTCGGCGTCCTCCGGGGCCAGGGCTTCGGTGTAGGCGGGGCGCAGGTCCTCCGGCAGCATGTCGAGAAGTTTCGACGTGGCGATGGACTCCACATGCTTGTACGCGTCGCGGATCTCGTCGCTGTAGTACTTGACCGGGGTCGGCATATCGCCCGTGAGGATCTCAGACGCGTCGTGGTACAGGGCCGCGACGGCAGCCTTGTCGGCGTCGAGGTCCATGCCGCAGCGGGTGTTGCCGAGGACGCAGAGCGCATGGGCGAGCACCGCCACTTCGTAGGAGTGCTGCATGAGGTTCTCCGCCTCGGTGTTGCGCATGAGCGCCCAGCGGTCGATGTATTTCATGCGGGAGATCATCGCGTAGAATTCGTTGTTCATGGGGTAAATCGCCTTTCTGTCAGGGGGATGAAGAGAAAAAGAGACCCGCTTGCAGTCATCAAGCGGGCCCATTTCAGTTGTTCGTTACGAGACTTACGCCTGCTCTTTCTTGGACTTCTTGGCAGGTTTCGGGTCGTTGGCCTTGGACATTTTGATAGCGGCTCTGTCGTAGGATTTGCTTCTACCGGTGTAGTTCAGGATGATGGAAAGGAATGCGAACATAATGCCCATCAAGCTGATAAGCAGAGCGACGATCATTAATACAAGGACGATGGTTGCACTGATCATAAAAAACTATCCCCTCTTAGTTTGGAATTCAAAATCGTTCAAAAGTGGTTTTGATTACTTCCGATTTTAGCAAACAATACTATAAAAAGCAAGTAGAGACGCCCCATTTTTTTGGAAACAAGCGACAAATCGCCCCATGGAGACAGGGAGTCCGGGACGAAAGAGTGGAAAAGGTCCTTTAAATTAGGTATAATAACTCTGATTTCTTTATAAAAGAGAGGTGACGTGGATGTCACTGGAACTCATCACGGCCATCGGCCGCTGGCTCCTCCCCGTGCTGGCAGGACTCATCCTGGTCAGCTGCGGCGGCGTGCTCATCCGGGGCAACCGGAAGACCGGGACCATCGGCTACGTCGTCAATGCCGCCAACGGCGACAGTATGGCGCTGCGTCAGTTTGAGACTTCCATCGGACGAAGCAAACTCTGCGACATCGTCCTCAATTACAATACCGTGTCCCGGTTCCACGCGGTCATCGCCCGGCGGGGCGGCAAGTGGATCCTCTTCGACACCAACTCCAAGACCGGCACTTACGTCAACAAGGACCGGGTCGTGGAGAAGAAGTTCTTAGAAAACGGCGACACGCTCATCTTCGGCAACGCCATGTTCAAGTTCTATGAAGAGCTGCCGGAGGTCATCACACCCAACTATTCGAACGCCTATGCCAAGCCGGAGCAGAACGAGAAACAGTTCATGTATGACGACCGGCGGGCACCGGGCGACATCGTCATTCCCCAGATGGTCCGCGAGGCGGGCTGCAATCTCGAGAACTGCATCACCGGTGAAGTCATGGAGATCGATGACATGGACGAAGTCCTCATCGGCCGCAGCGAGGAGAGCCACATCCGCATCAACCGCCAGAGCGTGTCGAAGTACCACGCCCTGGTGTCCCGGAACGCCCACGGCCGCTGGATGATCGAAGACCTCGACTCCGTCGCCGGCACCCTTCTGAACGGCGTCGAAGTCAACGAGCCCATGCCGCTCCACGACTCCGACATCATCGAAGTCTGCGGCTACACCATCAAATTCAACGACCCGAGATAAGGAGATGATAGTATGAGCGGTCCCCGGTGGATCCCCACCATGCTGCTGATCACCGCCTTCCAGCTGATCTCCTTCGCTCAGGTCATCTTCGTGGAAGACGGCATCAACTACTTTGCCGCCACCATTCTGGCGATCTACCTCCTCATCGAATGGGGCTGGTCGATCACCTCGTCCTTTGTTCTGCGAAAGTCGAGTCCCGCCATCGAGTTCGTCGCGTTCTTTCTGACCGGCATCGGGCTCGCGGTCGTCGCGACCAAAGGCACCAGCACGCTCTTCACCCAGTTCCTGGCCGTCGCCCTGGGCTTTGCTCTGTACATCGCCCTGTTGTGGATGCTCGCCAACGTCGACCGGGCGGAGAAGTTCCACGTGCCCATGGAGATCATCGCCATCGGGCTCCTCGCCATCGGCCTCATCTTCGCGTCGAACCGAAACGGCGCGTACAACTGGGTGCAGATCGGCGGGTTCTCCTTCCAGCCGTCCGAGATCGTCAAGATCGCCTTCATTTTCGTCGGCGCCGCGACGCTGGAGAAGATCCAGACCACCAAACACATCACCCGCTACGCCATCTTCGCGGTCATCTGCATCGGGCTTTTGTTCCTCATGCGAGACCTCGGTACGGCACTCATATTCTTCTTCACGTTCGTCGTCCTCGGCTTCATGCGCTCGGGCGATGTACGGACCATCCTCTTCGTCATCCTCGCCGCCGGCATGGCCGCGGTCCTCGTCGTCCTCATCAAGAGGAACTACGTCATGAACCGATTCGCCACCTACCGGCACATCTGGGACACCCCCTACGGCAACGGCATGCAGCAGACCCGCGTGCTGACCTACTCGGTGTCCGGAGGACTGCTCGGGATGGGCATCGGCAAGGGCAAACTGCGCAATGTCTTCGCCGCGGTCGAAGACCTCATCTTTGGCGTCGTCGCCGAGGAATGGGGCCTCATCATCGCGTTCATCGTGGCCCTCGCCTACGTCGTCATCTTTGTCCACAGTGTCCGCAACGCCAAGGGCTCCCGCAGCGCGTTCTACTCCATCGCCTCTGTGGCGGCGGGTTCGCTGCTGATCTTCCAGGCGGCCCTCAACATCTTCGGCGTCACGGACCTTCTGCCCATGACCGGCGTCACCCTGCCCTTCGTGTCCCGCGGCGGTTCCAGTACCATTTCCTGCTGGGGCCTCCTCGCGTTCATCAAGGCGGCCGACAACCGGACCTGGGCCGGACGGAAGTCCTGAGGAGGTGCGTGTAGTCTATGAATCGGATCTTTAAACGGACCAGGTGGATGTATGCCCTCGCCATCGCGTTCCTCATCGGACTCGGCATCCTGGCATTCCTGTTCGGGACGAACGCCCGTCAGTGGGTCATGCAGCCCTATAACAAACACATCTATTCTTCCAACGGCCTCGTCGGCGGCGCCACGGTCTATGACCGCAACGGCGATATACTCGTCCAGACCGTCAACGGCAACCGGGAGTACAACTCCAGTTCCACCGTCCGGAAGGCCACCCTCCACGTCGTCGGCGACGCGGAAGGGTACATCTCGACCGGCGCGCAGACCGCGTTCGCGTCCCAGCTCACCGGTTACGACCTCGTCAACGGCCTCTACTCCATGAAGGAGAAGCCCCACGACCTGACCCTGACCATCGACGCCGGCCTCTCCGCCACCGCGTACAAGGCCGTCACGGAGAAGGGTTACGAGCAGGGCTGTGTCGGCGTCTACAACTACAAGACCGGCGAAGTCCTCGTCGCCATGTCGCTCCCGACGTACGACATCGAGCACAAGCCGAACATCGACACGTCCCAGGACCGCTGGAACGCCGTCTACATGAACCGGTTCTTCAAGGGCCGGTACACCCCGGGTTCCACCTTCAAGGTCATCACGGCCGCCTCGGCCCTCGAGAACATCGACAACATCATGGACCAGTCCTTCACCTGCAACGGCGCCTACACGGTCGTCCGGGGCAGCCAGGTCAAGTGTAACGGCGTCCACGGCAGAGTCACGTTCCGCCAGGCGCTGAACCAGTCCTGTAACTCCGCCTTCGCCGCCATCGCGGCCGCGGAGCTCACCAATGAACAGATGACGGCCACCGCCGAGGAGTTCGGCTTCAATTCGAGCATCAACGTCAACGGCATCGAGTGCGCCGACTCCACGTTCTCCCTCGAGGACGCCTACCCCATCGACCGGGGCTGGACCGGCATCGGCCAGGGCCAGACGATGCTGAACCCCTGCCACGAGATCACCATCATGGGCGCCATCGCGAACAAGACCGGCGCCACGCCGACCCCGACCCTCATCAAACGGTCGGTGAACATCGGCACTCTCAACTACGTGTCCTCGGACGTCGCCGCCCAGCTCGACAACCTCCTGCGGTCGAACGTCACGAACTACTACTCCGACTCGAAGTTCCCAAACCTCCAGATGTGCGGCAAGACCGGTACCGCTCAGGTCTCCGGCGCCGAGCCCCACACGCTGTTCGTCGGGTACTCCCAGAGAGAGGACCTGCCCCTCGCCATCGTCGTCGTCCTCGAGAAGTCCGGCGGCTACGGTCTCACGAACTGCATCCCCATCGCCAACACGATCATGCAGGATGCCCTCGACCGGTACGTTGAGTAAAAAGTAAGAAGCTCTGTTGTGAACGATCCATTCACAACAGAGCTTCTTTTTATAATCCTACCCCACGAAGTGCCTGATCCAGATCCTCAATAATGTCCCCCGGCTCTTCCAAACCGACACTGAAACGGAGAAATCCCTCCTGGAACTGCTTTGGATACAGGTTGATTCGCTCGTCATAGCTGGGTTGCGGGAAGATGAGGCTCTCGTCGTGTCCGAGAGAGACGGCAAAGGTCACCACCCTGAGCTTTGCGCAGAATCGTTCCACGATCCTGTCATCGGCATTCAGTCCAAACGAGATCACTCCCCCGTACCCGTTTTTCATCTGCTTTATTGCAGTATCATATCCGCGGTTGCCGGGCAGTCCCGGATATGATACAAACGTTACATTTTCTCGCTGTTCAAGCCAATGGGCGATCCTCAGCGATGATTCGTTTATTCGCTGCATACGCAGCGGGAAGGTGACCGCCCCGCGGAATATCTGCCACTGAGTCGTAATATCATAATCCTTAAAACTGTTTTCTTTCTTTGCCAAACTAGTTCTCCAGGTTCATACGATTATCATTTCATCAATTTTTTCGAATACTGCCTGTGCCAGTTTCCTGTGTCCATCAGCTGTCATGTGCTCATCATCGACGGGACTTGGCTCCACGATATCGGCGGCCGAAAGGTATTTGATCCCTTGCGTTTGCGCTATCGATCGATATACCTCCTCAAGCTGCCCACAGACACGAACGGAATCGGCATCAAACTCCGGATCTTTCTCCGGCTTCCATACATCATCTCCCAGCAACGGAGGCGAGATCAGCAGAATATTCCCGGCAGGGATCACCTGCTTTAACGTATCGATACAAAGAGATATTCCTTCACCGATCACCTTCGCTGATGCATGATAGGTCGATTTGCAGTCATTGGTGCCCAGCATAAGGACAGCCGCATCG
The DNA here is from genome assembly GCA_017461005.1 of Clostridia bacterium. Taxonomy (GTDB): domain Bacteria; phylum Bacillota; class Clostridia; order Oscillospirales; family Acutalibacteraceae; genus RUG420. The sequence continues at coordinate 8,256 of JAFTZU010000115.1, read as the reverse complement.
AGCGGCGCATGATGCTCCAGAACCAAAGGCAACGCTTTCAGCCCATTTCGGTTTTCACGGCAGGCATCATCAAAAGCGGTTGTTCTTCCGCACAGTCCTTCTTCCAGAATACGAATATCTCTGGTTTTCAACTCTTCCTGAAGCAAGCTTGTCCAGCGGACACCCCACGGGTAACGCTCTTCCGTTCCGGGAATCAGCCCCCAAGTATTGGAATCGCCATAGCATAATATCTTCTGCATCTGCCTGCCTCCATTCCATGCAAATCAGTTTCCCATTGAAAAGGCCTCCGACAAAAGCCACGCTTTTTGTCGGAGGTCCTTTTGCTTTGGGAAGGAGGTTGTATTATGGTTCTATGTTTCAAGGGAGATGGTTTGTCAGGAACTCCGCTCAGGCCTCTGTGAACAGAGGAGTGGAGTAGTACCGGTCGCCGCTGTCGGGAAGGAGCGCGACGATGACTTTGCCGGCGTTCTCCGGTTTCTTCGCCTCTTTGATGGCGGCGGAGAGGGCGGCACCGGAGGAGATGCCGACCGAGATGCCCTCGGTCTTCGCGAGCAGCTTGGAGGCCTCGAAGGACTCGTCGCCGGTGGCGCGGTACACTTCGTCATAGATGGAGGTGTTGAGGGTGTCCGGGACGAAGCCGGCACCGATGCCCTGGATCTTATGGGCGCCCGCACGGCCTTCGGAGAGGACCGGGGAGTCGTCCGGCTCGACCGCGATGATCTTGACGGAAGCCTTCTGCTCCTTCAGGAACTCGCCGGCACCCGTGACGGTGCCGCCGGTGCCGACGCCGGCGATGAAGACATCGACCGCGCCGTCCGTGTCGTTCCAGATCTCCGGACCGGTGGTGGCTTTGTGGATGGCGGGGTTCGCCGGGTTGACGAACTGGCCGGGGATGAAGCCGCCGTCGATCTCTTCCGCGAGTTCGTCCGCTTTGGCGATGGCACCCTTCATGCCCTTGGCGCCCTCGGTCAGGACGATCTCCGCGCCGTAGGCTTTGAGGATGTTGCGGCGCTCGACGCTCATGGTCTCGGGCATCGTGAAGATGGCTTTATAGCCCTTGGCAGCTGCGATGGCTGCGAGGCCGATGCCGGTGTTGCCGGAAGTCGGCTCGATGATGACGGAGCCCTCTTTCAGGAGGCCCTTTTCCTCAGCGTCCTCGATCATCGCCTTCGCGATGCGGTCTTTGACGCTTCCGGCCGGGTTGAAGTATTCAAGTTTGACGAGAAGGGTGGCCTTCAGGTCCAGTTCCTTTTCGATGTTGGTCACTTCGACCAGCGGGGTGTTACCGATGAGCTCGACAGCTCCTTTATAGATGTTTGCCATGACAGTTGCCTTCTTTCTGTATGTTTCAATTAATTATTATAACGCGTTTACCGGTGCTTTTCAGTGTCTTTTGAAAAAGCCCTTTTTGGCCGGTGCTGCTTCTTCTTTCTTCGGCTGGATCGCCGCGAAGCCCTGTTCGAGGTCCGCGATGATGTCATCGATGTGCTCGGTGCCGATAGAGAGGCGGATGGTGCTCTGGTGGATGTCCTGATCGTTCAGCTCTTCTTCGGTCAGCTGCGAGTGGGTCGTGGAGGCCGGGTGGATGACCAGGCTCTTGACGTCCGCGACGTTCGCGAGGAGCGAGAAGATGGAGAGGTTGTCGATGAACGCCCAGGCTTCCTCTTTCCCGCCCTTGATGTCGAAGGTGAAGATGGAGGCGCCACCGTTCGGGAAGTACTTCTCATAGAGGTCGTGCTGCGGATGGTCCGGAAGCGAGGGGTGGTTGACCTTCTCGACCAGCGGATGGTTCGCCAGGTACTCGACGACCTTCTTCGTGTTCTCCGCGTGCCGCTCCAGGCGGAGAGACAGGGTCTCGACGCCCTGGAGGAGCAGGAACGCGTTGAAGGGAGAGATAGCGGCGCCGGTGTCCCGCAGGAGGATCGCACGGATGTACGTGACAAAGGCTGCGGGACCGACGGCATCATAGAAGGAGATCCCGTGATAACTGGGGTTCGGGTCGGCGATCTGCGGGTACTTGCCCGCGGATTTCCAGTCGAACTTGCCGGACTCGACGATGACACCGCCGAGGGTCGTGCCGTGGCCGCCGAGGAACTTCGTGGCGGAGTGGACGACAATGTCGGCACCGTGTTCGATGGGCCGGATGAGGTACGGGGTGCCGAAGGTGTTGTCGATGACGAGCGGGATGTCATGCGCATGAGCAAGTTCCGCCAGTGCGTCGATGTCCGGGATGTCGGAGTTCGGGTTGCCGAGGGTCTCGATGAAGATGGCTCTCGTATTATCCTTTATAGCGGCCTTCACTTCGTCGAGGTCGTGGATGTCCACAAATGTAGTGGTGACCCCGTACTGCGGAAGCGTATGGGCCAGCAGGTTGAAGCTGCCGCCATAGATGGTTTTCTGAGCGACGATGTGTCCGCCGTTCGCCGCGAGGGCTTCGATGGTATAGGTGATGGCTGCGGCGCCGGAGGCAACGGCGAGGGCCGCGCTGCCGCCTTCGAGGGCGGCGACTCTTTCTTCGAAGACGCCCTGGGTGGAGTTCGTCAATCGCCCGTAAATGTTGCCGGGGTCGGCCAGGCCGAAGCGGTCCGCCGCATGCTGGCTGTTATGGAAAACATAAGATGTGGTCTGGTAGATGGGGACGGCGCGGGCATCGGTGGCGGGGTCCGCCTGCTCCTGCCCGACGTGGAGCTGCAGGGTCTCGAATTTGTAGTTGCTCATGGTGTTTCTCCTTCTCTGATGGTTATACTGTATGGATTTTTGATATTGCAAAGAAAAACCGGGGGCTTTTGGGGCTCCCGGGCACAGTTGGTCAGACTCAGACGCGAAGCGCCCGGCCCTCGGTCACGCAGCATGCCCGGGAGTTCAGCATTCGACAACACATGTTCACTTGGAGGTAAGTCGTTCCGCGCATGGTGGTGACTCCTTTCTGCTTCGTTGAATGCATTATATGCCTATTCGCCTACCATGTCAATAGGTTTTTAAAACTTTTTTCTCTTGTTTTGACGATTTACCCTGCGGTATAATAGGTAAAACATCAAAAACAGGCGGTGAAACTATGATCTCAACAAAAGGGCGTTACGCCCTGCGGGTCCTTCTGGACCTCACGGAACACCGGAACAGCGCGAAACCGGTCCCGCTCAAAGATGTCGCGGAGCGGCAGGAGATCTCCAAGAAGTATCTGGAGATCATCGTGAAGGAACTGGTGACGGCCGGCTACGTGACTGGCGTCAGCGGTAAGGGCGGCGGCTACCGCCTCAAGTGCGACCCGGAAACGACGACCGTCGGCGAAGTCCTCGAAGTCATGGAGGGCACCCTCGCTCCCGTCGCCTGCCTCAATTGCAAGGAGCCCTACGACTGCGCGCGCCGGCCCTTCTGCAAGACCCTTCCCATGTGGAAGGAGTTCGACTCCCTGGTCCACGACTTCTTCTATGGCAGAACGCTGCAGGACCTGGCCGGTGCATCGCCCGAGGCAGAAGGCGATTACTATGTTATTTAAATAATGTTATAAAAATAAGAGAAAAAGACCCCGTTTGGACACGGGGTCTTTGTTGTTGGTCGGGCAGCGGATCACATGCGGTGGTCCCGCTCCATATTGTCATAGTGCTGCATCAGCGGTTTTTCGAGGAGCTTGACGAGCTTCATGTCGAGGTTGAACCAGTAGATGCAGACGACCGCCACGAACAGGACGACAGCGGTGATGCACAGTCGTTTGAGTAATTTCAACATATGGTTTCCTCCTTACCAGCTCTGGTCGTCGTCGAAGTCCACGAGGGTCGGGTCGAGGGGCTCCTCGCCCATGACGTTCTGCATGAACACGTTGACGTCCCGGCGCATGTCTTTCCGGCTGATGGACGTCGGGTCCATCAGGTCCTGGCGGACGATACACATCTTGATGCCGCGCTGCTGGGCGCCTTCTTCGAAGAGGCCGCTGATGGCGCCGACACCTTTGCAGGAGATCTGGTCGAACATGATGATCATATCGCCGTGGAACTCCTCGTACTTTCTCCAGAGGTCATCGTACATGACCTCGTAGCCGCCCTTCGTGTGGGCGCGCATGGTGGAGGTCTGGTACATCTTGGCAAGGCCGTACAGCATGGACTCGTGGCTGCTCGTGTCGATGAGTTCGGAACCGTGGAGGTCGATCATCTCACAGACGGAATCGATGCCCCAGCACTCCAGGAGCCAGTTGTTGAAGTTCGCGTAGTTGTTGCAGGGCGTGTTCCAGATGATGGCCCGGTGGCGGATCTCCTTCGGGCAGATGCCTTTGGCGACCTGTGCTTCAAGGTACTTGTTGACCTTCCGGTCGTTGGCCAGTGCCTTCGGGTCTCCCGGGACAGCCTGATGTTCGAAGATGCGGTAGAGCCAGGCGGACGCGCCGGTGTGGGGCGGGATATCCGTGCGGTTCAGGTCCCACTTCTCGAACTTCGCCTTGTTCTGCTCGTTCCAGATCTCGCAGCCTTCCTTGAAGGCGTCCCAGTCGAATTTCTCGCCGGTGTGTTTTTCGATGAAGTCGATCGCGGACTGCATCTCGGCGACCGCGTACTCCTGGACCTCTTCCCTCTTCCAGCGAAGCGGGATATTCAGGGGCTGGGTCGGGAGGCCGATGCGGCGGTCCTGGATCATGGAGGTCATGATACTGCCGTCACAGGGCATGTTGGAGGTCAGCATGCAGCAGCCGATGAGCGGGAAGTCGTTCTCGATGGCGAGGCCCGCCTCGAAGGACGGCAGCGGGCAGACGTCCGCCGGCAGTCCGTGGATCTCCATCTGGTTGATGTAATGGACCGGGCTGTGCTGCTGAATGACGGAGGGGAGGTACATCGCGTACTCCTGGAACAGGATGGTCTCACAGTTCGGGAAGCCCTTGCCGATGAGGGACGGCAGGAGTTCGTCGACACAGATGATCTTCTTGTTGAGTTCCTCGGCCTTCGCGCTGCCGGGGTGCAGGTTGCGGTCCGCGTCGAAGATGGTGTTGAAGGTCCCCGTGACGTTCGCCGCGAGGTAGTTCAGGTTGTTGCGTGCCGCCCGCAGGTCCGCGCCCTTCATGTTGGCACAGAGGCGGTCGAAGAAGGCCGGAACGGTCAGGTAATGGTACATCCAGCGGTAGCGCCAGATCGCCTTGACGTTCTGGGGCGCCTTCGGGACGGCCCACTTCAGCAGGATGCCCCAGAGGCGGCACCACTGGCCGAAGTCATAGGCCGTGTCGGAGAGGCCGCGCCATTCTCTGTGTTTGTAGATGGCCGTGCCCTCTTCGAGGATGTCCGCTTTGTGGTGGGTCGCGTCGAATCTCTCGGTGAGCTTTTTGTCGAGGATGTCGAGCAGTTTCATACGGCGTTCCCCTCCTTTCGGATCCGTTTGATCTCCAGACTTTCGACGAAGGCCTGGATGCGGGTGGCGAGCTGGCCGGAGCCGCGGACCACATATTCCCGGTCGATGCCGAGGGTCGGGATGCCGTACTCCTCCTGCATGATCTGGGTGTTGAGAGTGCGTTCATAGCCCCAGAAATCGCAGAACTTGGCCTGTTCGTAGATGATGCCTTCGGCGTGGAATTCCTTCACGAGGTCCAGCACGACGTCGCGGCGTTCCTGGATCTTCTCCTGGGACATGAAACGCGGGCACTGGTTCGTCTCGAGGTAATACCGGCAGACCTGGAGGAGAGCCGGTTCGTCGTCGTTCAGCGGGATGACCTGGCGGCCGGGGAACGTGCCGAAGCAGTAGCGGTCCGCCACAACGTAGCAGTTACTGTTCTCCATGATCTCACTGAAGGCGTAGTCGTCGAGCTCGGAGCCGGCGACCACGACCCGGGCACGCCAGCGGTTTTTGGCGTCCGGTTCCCGGGACCGCAGCTCTTCCACGGTCTCCCGGAGATAGGGCAGGAAGAGGTAGGTCGGGCAGCAGTAGCTCGCGATGGAGATGATGTGGTATTCCTTCGGTGTGATGACGGGGTTGTCCGCCTTACGCATGTCGGACGTCTCGGTGAAGAGCTGTGCCATCTCGTTGTGCTCGGCGACGGCCGCGCGGATGGCTTCCTCGGAATAGTCGATGCCGAAGTGTTCTTTCAGCGGGGCGATGAAGTTCTGTTCGATCTGTTCCATGTAGAACTTCGTGCCGTGGGTGGTCACCTTGAGCGGAGCGTCGATGATGCCGTAGGTGAACCGCGGGTTCTGGATGAGCTGCAGTTCGTGGATGTTCTCGACGACACGGACCATCTGCTGGCAGGTGTCGGACGACGCATAGAAGTCGAGGAAATTGTAGCCGCCTTCGAAGGCGCGCTCAAAAAGCGCGCGGGCGTAGCCGCAGATGAAACTGGACATATAGTACTGACTGATGTCGAGGGACCCGGTGTTCGGGGCTCGCAGCCGTACCGAAAAAGCGTCGCCACAGTTCATGAGGACTTCGGGCACATAGTAGCAGGTGTAACCGACGGCGACTTTCCTGTCGTCTTTTGCCTGCTTGACCAGATCGTTGTGCGCCTGCTGCAGGAGGTCTTCAAAAAACTGCAGATGTTTGAGGTCTCGCATAGAATGCCTAACTCCTTTCTTCCCAAATAGATTCCCATATAAAGCGAAAAGACCCGGCAACGCCCCATGGGTATTTGCCGGGAAACCGAACAATTTGTAAAAACCGTCCCATTTAGTCAGACGATTAACAAACTTGTCTACCTAAAGTGTATACGCTTTTTTGACATCCGTCAATAAAATGAAACGAGCCCCATCTGCTCGATGGGGCTCTGTTTTTTTATCATTCCAGGGTGACGGTCTCCTGCTTCAGGAACCGGACCGTGCCGCTCATCTGGAGCGTCCCGTCTTCGAGCGACAGGATGTTCAGTGAGCCGCCGGGCTCTTTCACCGTGATGTCGACCGGCTTGCCCGTCCGGTCGGCCATGTACGCGCCGATGGCGGTCGTGCCGCTGCCGCACGCGGACTCCCAGCAGGTGGTGCCGGCGGCGGGGACATAGACGAGGGGCGTGAGGCGCAGTGCATGTCGCTCGAAGAACAGGAGCCCGATGGCTTCTGTCCCGATGGCGTCGCACCAGCTGCGCGCGAGGGCCTCGGCCCGGGCGCGGCCTTTCTCGCCCTCCGGGGCGGGACGCTCCAGGATGACGTGGGCAATGCCGTCGAACCGGACGATGACGGGCTTTCGGCCGTCTCCGGTCACGGTGAACGGCGCGTCGTCGATGGACCGCGGGCCCGGCATCAGGACGGAGCCGTAATAGGCGGTGTCCGTTTCCGCCTTCAGCGCCACGGTCAGGGGGCCCTTCGCGCCGGACGCGTCGACGGTGACCCCGATGGGGTCGCCCTGTTTCGGGACTGCTCCGCCGCGCATCGCCACCAGCGCTGCCGCGCTCATGGTCGCGTTGCCGCAGAATTCGCCGCCCGCCATCCGCAGACGGATGTCACAGCCGCTCTCTGCCGGAGCGGACACGAAACCGACCTGCTCCACGGAGGGCTCCCGCTCCATGAGAGCGGATGCCACCGAGGGCTGGTCTTCCACCGGGACCGGCGTCTCGACGAGGATCGTCGTGTTCCCGGAGGGGTCGAATAAGCTGTATGTGAGTTCCATTCGTTACTGCTGATAGTTGCGCAGGAACTGTTTCGTCCGTTCCTGAGTGGGGTTGCCGAAGACTTCTTCCGGGTCGCCCTGCTCGACGATGACGCCGCCGTCCATGAAGACGACACGGTTGCTGACCGAGCGGGCGAAGGGCATCTCATGCGTGACGACGACCATGGTCATCTTGTCCTCTGCCAGCTGGCGGATGACCTTCAGGACCTCACCGGTGAGCTCGGGGTCGAGCGCGCTGGTGGGTTCGTCGAAGAAGAGGATATTCGGGTTCATGGCGAGTGCCCGCGCAATGGCGACACGCTGCTGCTGTCCGCCGGAGAGCTGGCACGGATAGGCCTCTGCCCGATGGGTGAGGTCCATCTTTTTCAGGAGTTCTTCCGCTTCCGCCATGACTTCATCCTTGTCGCGCTTCTGCACGTTGAGAGGCGCATCCGTGATGTTCTTCAGGACGGAATAGTGCGGGAACAGGTTGAAGTTCTGGAACACGAGCCCGAAGTGCTGCTTCGCCTTGCGCAGCTCCGCGGGACCCACATACTCCGCCTTGCCTTCCGCATTGGTCGTGACAGCGGCTTCGCCCATGTAGGAGACTTCACCGGAGTCGATGGTCTCGAGGAACGTGGCACAGCGCAGGAGCGTACTCTTGCCGGAACCGGAGGGACCGATGATACTGACGACTTCGCCTTCGTCGACGCTGAT
>JAFTZU010000114.1 GCA_017461005.1 Clostridia bacterium | reverse complement strand
GATTCCGCAGACCGTCTCTGCATCCCGAACATCCCCGCAGAGGACTTCATCCAGGCGGTCAAGACGCTCGTCGAAGTCGAGAAGGACTGGGTCCCGCATTCTGACGGTGCGTCCCTGTACCTGCGTCCGTTCACCTTTGCGACCGACGTCACCCTTGGTGTCCATGCATCCAAGAAATACACCTTCTGCATCATCGCATCCCCGTCGGGCGCTTACTATGCCGAGGGCATCAACCCCGTCCGCATCTACGTTGAGGACGACTTCATCCGTGCGGCACCCGGCCTGACCGGTTTCACCAAGTGCGGCGGTAACTACGCGGCTTCCATCCTTGCCGGCGACCAGGCCGAGAAACTGGGCTATGCTCAGGTCCTGTGGCTGGACGGCGTCGAGAAGAAGTACGTCGAAGAAGTCGGTTCCATGAACATCATGTTCAAGATCGACGGCGAAATCTACACTGCTCCCTGTGACGGTACCGTCCTTCCGGGCGTCACCCGTCGTTCCATCATCGAACTCTGCAAGGACTGGGGCTACACCGTCCATGAAGAGCATGTCGCCATCGCCGACATCATGCAGGCCGCCAAAGACGGCAAGCTCGAAGAGGTCTTCGGCTGCGGTACCGCCGCTGTCGTCTCTCCGGTCAAGGAGCTCAAGTGGAAAGACGAAGTCGCTTACATCGGCGACGGCAAGATCGGCGAGCTCACCCAGAAGCTGTATGACACTCTGACCGGCATCCAGTGGGGCAAGATCGAAGACACGAAGGGCTGGATCGTCCCGGTTTGCTGACCTTTTCAGCAAGTGTCAAAAAAATGCGGAAAACGTACCCCTTTTTGTAGCTTATTTATATTGACGAAAAGTTGCGTTTAAGGCATAATATTTGTGGTTTAAGGCAGTCCGGACTTTTCTGCTTTCCGGACTGTCTTTTTTCATGAAATTTCGCAAGGAAATACAGGGAGGCTACCATGAAAAAAGTAGCAGTCATCATGGGCTCGGACTCGGACCTTCCCATCGTGGAGAAGGGCATCGAAGTCCTGAAGAAGTTCGACGTTCCGACGGAAGTCCATGTCTATTCCGCTCACCGCACGCCGGTCGAGTGCGCAGAATTCACCCGCGCCGCCCGTGACAACGGGTTCGGTGTCATCATCGCAGCCGCCGGTATGGCCGCGCACCTCGCCGGTGCCATCGCCGCCAATACCACACTGCCCGTCATCGGCATCCCGTGCAAGGGTCCGAACTTCGACGGCATGGACGCGCTGCTCTCCACCGTACAGATGCCCTCGGGCATCCCGGTCGCCACCGTCGCAGTGAACGGTGCGAAGAACGCTGCGCTCTTAGCGTGTCAGATCCTTGCGGTGGAAGACAAAGAACTGCAGGAAAAACTGGATAACGACAGAAAGTCCTCGGCAGAAACCGTTCTGCAGAAGGACCAGACTGTTTCAGGCAAATACAGCTCCTGACGGGGCTGCTTTTGCATTTTTTAAACCAAAATCATTCGGGAGGAACGCAATTATGCTCAATTCGAAATCGGACGCTTACGCGGCAGCCGGAGTCGACATCACCGCCGGTTACAAGGCAGTGGAACTCATGAAAACACACATCGCCAGAACGGTCACGGACGGGGTCCTGTCCGGCATCGGCGGGTTCGGCGGACTCTTCGAACTCGACCTGGAAGGCATCGAAAAACCGGTCCTCTGCTCCGGTACCGACGGCGTCGGCACCAAGCTGAAGATCGCATTCCTCATGGACAAACATGACACCGTCGGCATCGACTGTGTCGCCATGTGTGTCAACGACATCATCTGTGTCGGCGCGAAGCCTCTGGTCTTCCTCGACTACATCGCCTGCGGCAAGAACGTTCCGGAGCGCATCGCCGAGATCGTTTCCGGTGTTGCGGAGGGTTGTGTCCAGTCCGGCGCGGCTCTGTCCGGCGGTGAAACAGCAGAGATGCCCGGCTTCTATCCGGAAGATGAGTACGACCTCGCCGGTTTCGCAGTCGGCGTCGTCGACAAGAGCAAGATCCTCGACAACACCACCATGCAGGAAGGAGACGTCATCATCGGTCTCCCGTCCAGCGGTGTCCATTCCAACGGCTTCTCGCTGGTCCGCAAGGTCTTCGACGTCGAGTCCGCAGACCTCAAGACCCCGCTCGATGAGCTGAACGGCAAGAGCCTCGGCGAAGCGCTCCTTGAGCCGACGAAAATCTACGTCAAACCGATCCTCGCGCTCCTCGAGGAAGTCAACGTCTCCGCCATCAGCCACATCACCGGCGGCGGGTTCTACGAGAACATCCCGCGGTCCATCCCGGACGGCTACAAAGCGGTCATCAACAAAGCCGGCATCAAAGTCCTCCCGATCTTCAAACTCCTCCAGGAGCGCGGCAACATCTCCGAGCACGACATGTTCAACACCTACAACATGGGCGTCGG
>JAFTZU010000113.1 GCA_017461005.1 Clostridia bacterium | reverse complement strand
TTGAGTTTCTTCATTGTGTAAATCCTCCTCAATTAAAAATTACGTACTTTCATGAAGAAATAGGTTTATGAAATTCTGTCTGGCCCATGTAGGTTCGTTCGGCAGACAGGGATTTCCGTGTACGGGGTGCGGCGGCTGCCGCAGCTCGGGAGCAAGGGGGTTTGCGCTCCGGTTTGTGGTCGGACTATATATAAATGTTTTATAGGAATGTGGAGAACTCAGAAGTTTCTCCTGCGGACAATGTTGAGGACTTTGCCTAACGTGTCCTCCTGCTGGACCGCGCCGTAGACTCGGGAGTCGGCGGAGTTTTCGCGGTCATCGCCCAGTAAGAAGATCTCGCCCTTTTTGAGGGTGATGGGAAACGTGACACCCTCGGTGTAGGGAAGCGTCTGCTTCTGGGGGTTGGGTTCCTTCTGGATGACGCCGTTGATCGCGAACCCGTCGGGCAGCATGTCTACGGTGTCTCCTGCGGTAGCCACCACTCGCATGACCTGAGTTTTGCCCTGGTACTTGAGGGCGGCTTCCTGTCCCACATCGAAGTCCTTGTCGATTCTGGAGTAGATGACCAGGTCTCCGGACTTGATGTTTGGTTCCATGGCCACATCGTTGTAACGGGTGGCGCCGAAGAGGAACGTGAACAGTAAGACGAACAGGAGAATGACGACGAGGATCTTCAAAAGAAGAAGGAGAATGTCGGAAAGCACCGAGGTCGGGGCTTTCACTTTTTCTTTCGCCATTACATCGCCTCTTCTCTCCTGCGGGTCATGTCAGAAAAATGAAGGATGGATCGCCCATACATTTCTATAATGGGCGATCCGCTCTTCGTTTTACTTGCGTACCGTTTCAGGTGGATTCCTGAAAGGCCAGGCAAGGTGTGGCTTCAGTTGTACGAGCGGAGTTTACTTTTCGCTCCGGATGACGGTCATGAGTTCGCCCAGCGTGTCTTTCGCCTGTACGGGTCCGAACTGTCTGGAGTCCACAGCCTCGGGCCGGTTGTCTCCCATCAAGAAGACTTCACCCTTCTTCAGCTTCACCGGGAAGCTGGCACCTTCCTTAAAAGGCAAGGTGTCTTTCGAGGGGTCCGGCTCGCTCTGGAGAGCTCCGTTGATGACCAATCCGTCCTCCGTCATGTCAACAGTGTCGCCGGCAACAGCTACGACTCTCATGACGTTGGTTTGGTTATTGTACCGGAATGCCACACAGTTCGTTGCTACATAGTTCTTATCTAACCGATAATAAATGATTCGGTCTCCTTCCTTGATGTTCGGGTCCATCGCGTTGCCCGCGATCTTTGCGGTTCCGAACAGGAAGGTGAACATGAGCATGAACACCAGCACAATGACCAGGATCTTCAGGATCAGCTTCAGAATGTCATTCAGCACCCCTGGTGGTTTCTTCACGGGCTGCTCGACGGTTTCTGCCTGCTCCTGAACGGCGTTGGTTGCCGGGGAGATCTCATCCATTGGCAGTCATCCTTTTCTACGCGTACAAATTTCTTGTGCAATTTGTACAAATACAAAAGTTGATGTTGTTCTGAGAAAGCGTGCAAGGGCACGTTTTCGAACATTTCTTACTGAATTTATCTTATAATTTCTGGGCAAACCAGTCAATGGGTTTTGCAAAACTTGAAAAATAAATTTCAGACAGCTTAAATTTAGCTAAATTTTCAGACTTATTTAAGAATATTTTGTATACTTTATGGCTCTTTGCCCCTTTATACGCGTATATGTAAATTCAAATGTATGGTTTTTGTGCGTTTTGACGGGGCTTTGGTCATTTTGACGGTTAGCGTCTGCTAATTTAAGAATGCTTTAAGGTTCGGACAAGACGTCTGTTTTCTTGAAACGAACTACACACTTGTCAGTATTTTGTCAGGTATCGACCGAAAACCGGGAGTTTATCATGGGTATGTATTTGATAGGTTTTTATATAAACAGTTTGACGTACAGCGAAATCGGCCCTGATCCGGCATTTTGCAAAATTTGTTTCATTTTTCATATGCGTATGAAATTTTGGCCGCGGTCAAACCAGGCGGCGGGCAGTGGGCGAGCGACAGGGGCGCAAGGCTGGAGCAACGCCTGGGGCTGGCAGCCGGCAGTCTCTCGCAGCCGCCACCCGCTCCCCTCTTGCCAAACATATAGCTAAAATAGTATGATATATGGGAATATATTGTTATAACTTGATTATCAAGGTACTATATAGAGTAAATCGCCTCGAAAAAGGCCGTGAGAAAGGCTCCCGCCATGAAAGACCTCAAACCTTATGTGCTCCCGTTGTCGCTTGCAACAGTCCAGTGGCTTGCTACCACTCTGCTGCGGGTAGACCGGGTGTTCTTCACATATGACCATGTGACGCCCTGGATGATCGCCACGAAAGTGCTGTACTTCCTGTTCCTGGCGGTCGCATGGTGTTTTTTG
>JAFTZU010000112.1 GCA_017461005.1 Clostridia bacterium | reverse complement strand
GACCCACTGCTTAGAAGGCAGTTGCTCTATCCAGCTGAGCTACTGGCGCATATGTGTTGGAGCGGGTGATGGGAATCGAACCCACGTAACCAGCTTGGAAGGCTGGAATTCTACCATTGAACTACACCCGCAAGTGAATTGCGACGGTCATTATTATATAGTAACGACCGTCGCATGTCAATAAATATTTACAGTGACTTCACGACGATCTCGCCGTCCTCCACGCTCACATGGATGTGGCTGACAGGAGTGCCGTCCGCGTTGATGATGAGGTCCGCGATGGGGTCCTCGATGTTGCGCCGGATGACGTTCCGAAGGTCACGCGCACCGCGCACCGTGCTGTCCATCCTCTCCCGAAGAGCAGCCGGAAGCGTCTCGTCGTACGAGAGGAGGATGCCCTTGTCCTTCAGCGGGTCGATGAGCTCGCCGATCATCAGGACCGCGATGTCCTCGTAGTCCTTGTCGGAGAGGTCGTTGAAGAGGACGACTTCGTCGACACGGCCGATGAACTCGGGGCGCAGGAACTCGCGCAGCGCCTTCATGGCGTGTTCGCGGTTCTGTTCCGCCTTGCTGGTGCCGAAGCCCAGGGACGTGTCCTTGAACTGGCTGCCGGCATTCGAAGTCATGACGATGACGGTGTTCGAGAAGTCGACCGTTCTCCCCTGCGCGTCGTTGATGCGTCCCTCGTCGAGGATCTGTAGCAGGATGTTCATGACATCGGGATGCGCCTTTTCGATCTCATCGAAGAGGATGACGGAGTAGGGCTTCCGGCGGACCTTCTCGGTCAGCTGACCGGCCTCGTCGTAACCGACGTATCCGGGCGGCGAGCCGATGATCCGGGAGACACTGAACTTCTCCATGAACTCGGACATGTCGAGACGGATGAGGGTCTCGGGGGTATCGAAGAGCTGGTTGGCCAGCTGTTTGACGAGTTCGGTCTTACCGACACCGGTGGGACCGACGAAGATGAAGGAGGCCGGTTTCCGGCGGGCGTTGATCTGGATGCGGCTGCGTTTGACCGCGTTGGCCACGGCATGGATGGCTTCATCCTGACCCTTGACCTTTTCCTTGAGCGCCTCTTCAAGGTGCGCGAGTTTCCGGATGTCGGATTCGATGACTTTGGAAGCCGGGACACCGGTCCAGAGCTGGATGACCTTGCCGAGGTCCGCTTCGGTGACCTGGTTGTCCTTCGCGGCTTCCTGCAGTGCGGGAAGCTTGGACTCTTCGGCCATGATCTCCGACTTGACCTTCGCCTGTTCCTCGTAGTCCGGGTTCTCCGTCTCCGCCTCCAGCGCCTCGAGGTCGGCCTTCAGGTCGGCGAGATCGCGTTCCGCGATCTCCGCTTCCGAGATGGCCCTGTTGCGCAGGTTGGCGGCGGTGCAGGCCTCATCCAGAAGGTCGATGGCCTTGTCCGGCAGGAACCGGTCGGTAATATAACGCTCGGACAGGACGACGGCCTGATGGACGAGGGTGTCCGAGATCTGGACTCTGTGGAAGTCCTCATAGTATTTCTTGATGCCCAGGAGGATCTGATAGGTGTCCTCGATGGACGGTTCGTCGACTTTGATGGGCTGGAAGCGGCGCTCGAGAGCGGCGTCCTTTTCGATGTTCCGACGGTATTCGTTGAACGTCGTGGCACCGATGACCTGGATCTCACCGCGGGACAGAGCGGGTTTCATGATGTTGGCGGCATTCATGTTGCCTTCGGCATCGCCCGCGCCCACAAGGTTGTGGATCTCGTCGATGAAGAGGATGATGTTGCCCTCCGACTTGACTTCGTCGATGAGCCCCTTTACACGGCTTTCGAACTGGCCGCGGAACTGAGTGCCCGCCACGAGAGCGGTGAGGTCCAGAAGGTGGATCTCCTTGTCGGCGAGTTTCGCCGGCACTTCCCCGTTCGCGATCCGTTCGGCGAGCCCTTCGGCGATGGCGGTCTTACCGACACCGGGTTCACCGATGAGACAGGGGTTGTTCTTCGAACGTCTGCAGAGGATCTGGATGGCCCGGTCGATCTCCTGTTCCCGGCCGATGATGTTGTCGAGTTCCCCGTTGCGGGCCCTCGCGGTCAGGTCGGTGCAATAGAGGCCGAGGAAGCGGCGTTTCTTGTTCTTGCCCTTGTCGCCGTTCCTGCGATGACGGCGGGTGCCGGTCTTCGTGTCAGACTCGTTCGCTTCCGGTTCCTGCGGGACGAGGTCCATCGCCTCAGGGTCCTGGAACTGGTTCGCCATATCCGGGTTTCCGAGTGCGCCGAAAAGCGACTGCAGAGACGGCATCGTCGGGGCCCCACCCTCTTCGAAGTCGTCATCGGAGTCGAAACCGAGCATGGCATTCACCTGTTCGGTGATGGCGTCCATGTCGTCGGCGGAAATGCCCATGTTGTCCATGAAGTGCTTCACGGGACCGATGTTCATTTCCATGGCGCATTTGATGCAGTAGCCTTCCGGTTCGTTTTTCGTGTCATTCACTTTCGAGATGAAGACGACTGCGGGGTTTTTCTTGCATTTTGAGCAAAGGACTTGCTTCATAACAATTGCTCCTTCGGGTTAAGATTCGTCACTGGACGTTCTTTTTCGCGCGGAGCTGACGGACAGCGTCGGGCGCGTAGGCAAAGAACGCGATGATGGTGAGTACAACCGAGATCAAAACCAGAATGATGATGGCAACGGACGGCAGCGTGAACCAGCTGTGGAACACACCGAAGCCCGGTGAGAACAGAAGTAAGAGGATCATGACGACGTAGTACGCGACCGTGGCGACCTTGCCATACATGATGGCGGCCCGGGGCGTGATGTCATGCGTGAGCAGGAGGACGCCGCCGATGAGCATCAGCAGTTCCTTCAGGACAAACACCCAGAAGAGCCAGCTGGCGCCGCGAAGAAGAGCGTCATCCGATGCGTGGAAATAGAAGAAGTAAGCGATGGCCAGCGTGATCTGCGTCAGCTTGTCCGCGATGGGGTCCAGCAGTTTTCCGAGGTTGGAGACCTGGTTGAACGCCCGGGCGATCTTGCCGTCGAACAGGTCCGTGAGGCCCGAGATGCCGAGCACGATGACCGCGGCAAGGTAGGAACCTTTCAGGAACAGGACGAGGAAGACCGGGATGAGGATGATGCGGATGACCGAGAGCAGGTTCGGGATGGTCATGGCGCCTTCCGTCAGATTTCCAAGTTGGTTTTTGAGGTTTTCATTCATTGTAATAAACATCCCTTTCCAGCTGCGCTCCCCCACGAGCACAGTGTTTTATTCTTTCGGTTCCGGATGTTCCGGCTGGGTCTTCATACGGGACGGCTTCTCGATGACGCCCATCTCGTAGGAATAGCAGGTGCGGCCGTTCGTGAAGGCCAGGATGGCACTGGAGCCCGCTTCTCTGGCTCTGCGCCGTGTCCCGCCGAGGCCGTAGATGTCGATGTACTCGTTCGTCAGGACCGAGATGCGGGAATCGGAGGCGTAGACGGTCTTGATGAAGTCGTCGTAGGGCTCTTCGAACGCGCTCCGTCCGCCTTCGGTATAGCAGCGCAGCAGCTGATGGTTCTGGCTGCCGTACTCGGCTAGGACCAGGACGGTCCGGCCGTTCGGCGAGAACGTGAAGGTCGACAGAGAGCTCGTGCCGTAGTCGATCTCGGTGTTCTTCTTGAGGTTTTTGAGGAAACTGATCTTGTTGTCCCCCACCCCGACGACCGTGTCATTGTCCGAGAAGTTGACCGCGAGCATCGCCGTGCCCGGGTACTCGGTCTCGGAGACCGGGTCGGAGTATTCGAAGTCGAACACATAGATTTTCGAGTAGGTGTCCCCGTCCTTCGCGCCCATGACCGAGACCGCGACGTACCTGCCGTTGTCGGAGAGCGCGGTCGAGGTGATCGAATAGTCAGAGCAGTTCCAGACAAAGGTCTTTTTGTCGTAGGTGCTGTTCCAGACCGTCAGACGGGAGGTGGCGGACCCGGACAGGGTGCCGAGGGCGATGTTCCCCTTCTTCCCGATGCTGGCGGTGATGATGTCCTCGCCGCTGGACGTCGCGCCCTCAAAGAGGGACTCCGTCCGGTTCTCGACCCGGAAGCCGTTGCCTCCCCGGTCGTAGACGAGCGCCCGGTCGGGGCTCATGGCGAGGGCCGGTGTCGCATAGGAGTGGTCGAAGGAGCGGATCTCCTTGGCGGAGCCGTCGAGGGCCACACTGCGGTCGTTATAGAGGATGTAGACGTCCCCGTTCAGGACGTCGACTTTCTTGACGTTGCTCGAATTGACCTGGTACGGGAAACCGCCGCCTCCGCCGACAGACGAGAAGAAGTTGTTGTAACTGTCTCGCACGGTCGACATCGAGGTGCCGCGGACCCGGGACATGAGCATGACGAAGAGCATGAGGAGGAGCACGACGACCGCGATGATCTTCAGGATGCGGTTCGTCCGTTCCGAGACTTCGCCCCGAAGCAGACGTTTCAGACGTTCCATTCGATATCCTCCCTGTCTTCATAGAATACCCGGTGCAGGTAGAGCCCGCAGGCCGGTGCTGTCTTCCCTGCCGCATTGCGGTCCCGGGCCTCGAGGATGGCGGGGATGCTCCCCGGTTCCCGCTGCCCGGTCTCGATGGCCAGCAGCGTGCCGGCCATGATGCGGACCATATTGTAAAGGAACCCGTCCGCTTCGACGAGGAAGACGATGCAGTCGCCCTCCCGGAAGACTTCCGCGCGCCGCACGGTGCGGACGTTGTCGTTGATGACTTCTTTGCTGTTCGTGAAGGACGTGAAGTCGTGGGTCCCGAGGAAGTCCTTCGCGTTTTCGTTCATCCGTTCCGCGTCAAGGGGCGGATGCACATAGTGGGCGCGGCCCTCCCAGAAGGGGTTGCGGGCTTTGCCGTTCCAGATGCGGTACCGGTACTGTTTCGCCGTGGCGTCGTACCGGGGGTGGAAATCGTCGGGGACCTCGATGCAGTCCGAGACCGCGATGTCCTCCGGCAGTTTCGCGTTCATGCCGGCGATGAGCCGGTAACAGGAGATGGGGTTCTCCGTACGGAGGGTACAGCAGAACATCTCCGCATGGACGCCGGTGTCCGTCCGCGAGCACCCCGTGACCGGGTCCCGCTGACCGAACAGCGCTTCCACCGCGTCCTGGACTTCTTCCATAACGCTCTTCGCGTTCTCCTGGACCTGCCACCCGTGGTAGTTGGTCCCGAGGAACCGAAGGGTCAGTAACAGTGTTCTCATACTAACCGTCCAAAGAAATGGTTCAAAAGGATGATGCCCGCGAGGACCGCCACGACGAGGAGCAGAGCCACATAGTCTCTGGCCTCCAGTTTCATCTGGCGCATGCGGGTCCGCCCTTCATACCCGTGGTAGCAGCGGCACTCCATGGCGTAGGCCAGTTCGTACGCTCTGCGGAAACTCGTGATGAACAGCGGGATGAAGACCGGGATGAGGGCACGGGTCCGTTCGAGGAGGTTGCCCGTCTCGAGGTCGGCGCCTCTCGCCTTCTGCGCGCTGGTGATCTTGTCGAACTCCTCGATGAGGGTCGGGATGAACCGGAGCGCGATGGTCATCATCATGGCGATCGTGTGGACGCCGCTCCGCATGAATTTCAGCGGGGACAGCAGCCGCTCGATGGCGTCGGTGATGAGCGTGGGCGATGTGGTGTAGGTCAGCAGCGAACTGGCGACGATGAGGGCCAGGATGCGGATGACCATGAAGATGGCGGTATAGACGCCGCCCGTATAGATGTGGATGAACTTCCAGTCAAAGAGAAGGTCTCCGGAGCGGATGTAGAGGACGTTCAGGACCGCCGTGAACAGGATGATGATGACGACGGGCTTGATGCCCCGCAGGATGGTCCGGATGGAGATGCGGGACAGTGCGACGGTGACGCCGAGCGCCAGCACCATGAGTCCGAGGGACCAGAAGTTGTGACAGACGAAGATGAAGATGATGAAGAACAGCGTCAGGATCAGCTTCATGCGCGGGTCCATCCGGTGGATGACCGACTGTCCTGGGAAGTACTGGCCGATGGTGATGTCTTTTACCATGCGAGCACCCCCTTCTCCCGAAGTGCGCGGAGTTCGGCTCTCGCCTGCTCCACGGTGAACACGTCCGTGCGGACGGGAATGCCGTTTTCTTTGAGCCCCAGGAAGATCTTCGTGACCTGCGGGATATCGAGGCCCATGGCGACCAGCTCTTCCGAACGGGCGTAGATCTCGGGCACGGTGCCGTACATCGCCACATGGCGGTCGTTGATGACGAGGACCTTCGTGGCGATCTTCGCGACGTCGTCCATGCTGTGGGAGACGATCATGACGGTGCGTCCGGTCTCTTCCCGATAGTTGCGGATGAGTTCCAGGATGGTGTCCCGGCCCCGGGGGTCGAGGCCCGCGGTGGGTTCGTCGAGGATGAGGATCTTCGGTTCCATCGCCATGACGCCGGCGATGGCCACGCGGCGTTTTTCACCGCCGGAGAGGTCGAAGGGCGACTTTTCCAGCATATCGTCGGTGACGCCGATGAACCGGGCGGCTTCCCGGACCCGGCGGTCGATCTCCTCGTCCGAAAGCTTCATGTTCTTCGGACCGAAGGCGATGTCCTTGTAGACCGTCTCTTCGAAGAGCTGGTACTCCGGGTACTGGAAGCAGAGGCCCACAGCGAACCGGCTG
This sequence comes from Clostridia bacterium, assembly GCA_017461005.1. Taxonomy (GTDB): domain Bacteria; phylum Bacillota; class Clostridia; order Oscillospirales; family Acutalibacteraceae; genus RUG420. The sequence goes on along the minus strand of JAFTZU010000112.1, from coordinate 5,934 downwards.
GCCCGCAGGGTCTTCTTGCTCTCCCAGATGTCCTGCCCGTCCACGTACACCTTGCCGGACTGCGGTTTCAAAAGTCCGTTGAAGTGCTGGATGAGCGTGCTCTTGCCCGAGCCGGTATGGCCGATGACGGCCACCAGTTCGCCGGGTTCTATTTCGATGTTGATGTCTTCTATTGCGGTCACTTCAAAGGGAGTGCCCGTGGAATAGGAGTAGGTCAGGTGTTCCGTTTTCAGGATCGCCATGGCATTGTCTCCTTCAGCGTTTCAGTGTCTTGGTCAGTGCGGCAATGCACTCTTCCGTCGTCAGGATGTCTTCGGAGAGGTCCATGCCGTCTTCTCTCAGGAGGTCGGCGAGTTCCGTCGACTGGGGGACGTCGAGGCCGACGGCGCGGATCTTCTCGATGTTCGAGAAGACTTCGTACGGGGTGCCGTCATCGATGACTTTTCCGCCCTCCATGACGATGACCCGGTCGGCTGCAGCCGCCTCTTCCATGTAATGGGTGATGTAGACGACCGTCTTTCCCATCTCGTCGTGCATCTTGCGGATGATCCGCATGATGGAGCGGCGTCCCTTCGGGTCCAGCATGGCGGTGGACTCGTCGAAGAGGATGCAGTCCGGTTTCATGGCGAGGATACCGGCAATGGCGACCCGCTGTTTCTGTCCGCCGGACAGCTTGTGGGGTTCCTTGCCCCGGTGCTTGTACATGCCGACGGCCTTCAGAGCGCTGTCGACCCGCGCGCGGATCTCCTCCGGCGGGAACCCGAGGTTCTCGGGACCGAAGGCGACGTCTTCCTCGACGACCGTGGCAACGATCTGGTTGTCCGGGTTCTGGAAGACCATGCCGACCTTCTGGCGAAGTTCCAAAAGTCGGTCTTCTTCCCGGGTATTGATGTCGTAGACCAGTACATCGCCGTAGTCCGGCACGATGATGCCGTTGCAGAGCTTGGCGAACGTGGACTTGCCGGAGCCGTTGTGGCCGAGGACCGCGACGCATTCGCCGTCGTAGATCTCGAGGTCGAGCTTGTCGACCGCCATCTTGACCCCGGAGGCCCGTGCCGACGCTTCGGTCGTGCCTTCCGGCAGTTCTTCGTAAGTGAAGCTCACATCTTTGAGACGGATGACCGCTTCTCGGTTGGTTTCGTTCATGGGGACTCCCTTCATCAGAGTCAGTCGTTTCTCCAGATGGCCGAGGCCCCGCAGGGCAGACACATGCCGGTCTGGGTGGTCGGCAGGCCGATCTCGTCGCAGGTGACGCTTCCTCCGTGGCCGGGTACGATGACGCTGCCGAGGATGTACTGCATGACGGACGGGCTGAGGCCGGTGGTGTATGAGTTGATGAGGACCATGAGCGGGGCGTCGGAGAGGATCTGTTCACAGGTGGAGACGAATTCGTAGATCTTCTCCTCGAGCTTCCAGACTTCCCCGCCGGGCCCTCTTCCGTAGGAGGGCGGGTCCATGATGATGATGTCGTAGTGGTTGCCGCGGCGGATCTCCCGCTGGACGAACTTGAGGCAGTCGTCGACGAGCCAGCGGACACTGCCGTCCGCCACGCCGGAGAGCCGGGCGTTGTCCTTCGCGTATGCCACCATGCCCTTGGACGCGTCGACGTGGACCACGGAGGCCCCCGCTTTCAGCGCCGCGACGGTGGCGCCGCCGGTATAGGCGAAGAGGTTCAGCACTTTGACGTCGTCTCTTCCGGAGGCCCTGATGACCTCCCGCAGGTAGTCCCAGTTGACCGCCTGCTCCGGGAAGAGGCCCGTGTGTTTGAACCCCATGGGTTTGATCTTGAACGTCAGATCTTTGTAGGAGATGTCCCACTCCTCCGGGAAATTCCGGTAGACTTCCCACTGTCCGCCGCCCTTGCTCGAGCGGTGGTACCGGGCGTCCGCCTTTCTCCAGAGCGGGTGCTTCTTCGGCGTCTTCCAGATGACCTGCGGGTCCGGGCGGATGAGGATGATGTCTCCCCAGCGCTCCAGCCGCTCGCCGTCGGACGAGTCGAGCAGTTCGTAGTCTTTCCAGTCGTTGGTGTTTCGCATGGAATGCGTGTCTCCTTACAGTGTCAGTTGGTCGTCATCGGCGGCGTTCGCGTTGCCGGGCATGGGCAGGCCCAGGTGCCGGTAACCGGCGGGCGTGACCATTCTGCCGCGGGGCGTGCGGGACAGGAAGCCGATCTGCATGAGGTACGGTTCATAGACGTCCTCGATGGTGGTGGCGTCTTCGCCGATGGCCGCCGCGATGGTGTCGAGGCCGACGGGTCCGCCGTTATAGTTGCGGACCATGGCGGTCAGCAGCATACGGTCGATGTTGTCGAGGCCGAGAGGGTCGATCTCCATGCGGGACAGTGCGAGGTCCGCGTCCGCTTTGGTGATGACACCGTTGCCGACGACTTCCGCGAAGTCCCGGGCCCTTTTCAGGAGCCGGTTGGCGATCCGCGGTGTGCCCCTCGAACGGCAGGCGATCTCCTCTGCCCCTTCGGGGTCGATCTCGATGCCGAGGATCTGCGCGCTCCGCTTGACGATCTGCGCGAGTTCATCGGGCGAGTACAGCTCCAGCCGCAGGATGACGCCGAAGCGGTCCCGCATGGGAGCGGACAGGAGACCCATCCGGGTGGTGGCGCCCACCAGAGTGAAGTGGGGCAACTCGAGGCGGATGGACCGGGCCGAAGGCCCTTTGCCGATGATGATATCGATGGCGTTGTCCTCCATCGCCGGGTAGAGGATCTCCTCGACCTGACGGGAGAGGCGATGGATCTCGTCGATAAAGAGGACGTCGCCTTCGTTGAGGTTCGTGAGCAGCGCCGCGAGGTCTCCCTGCTTTTCGATGGCCGGGCCGGACGTGACGCGGATGTCGACTCCCATCTCCGCGGCGATGATGCCGGCGAGGGTCGTCTTACCGAGTCCGGGAGGGCCGTAGAGCAGGACGTGGTCGAGGGATTCCCCTCTGCCCTTCGCGGCATCCATGTAGACCTTCAGGTTCTCTTTCGCTTTTTCCTGGCCCAGATAATCCTTGAGCGCCCGGGGACGCAGGGAGAGTTCCAGGGAGTCGTCCTCGCCGCCGGTGAATTCCGGAGTGACGAGACGGCTTTCAAAGTCCATGTCTTCTGTGAACATTCCGTGTGCTCCTTACGCTAATTGTTTCAAGGCCTGCTTGATGAGTTCTTCGGTGGACAGGGTCTGGTCCAGCTTGCCGACGGCGACGGCCGCTTCAGACTGGCTGTACCCCAGCATGACGAGCGCGCCCACCGCGTCGGCCGCGTTGCTGTTGCCGGCGGCTGTGGCGGTCGTGGCGGCGACGAACGTGTCGGAGGCGGTCCCGCCCTCGAGGTTCTTCGCGACCTTGTCCTTGAGTTCGAGGACGATGCGCTGGGCCGCTTTCGGTCCGACGCCCTTCGCCCGGGTGATGGCTTTGTAGTCTCCCGCCGCGATGGCCAGGGTCAGCTTCGCGGGGTCCATCTCGGACAGGATGGCGAGGGCGGCCTTCGGGCCGACGCCGGAGACGCCGGTCAGCATCTTGAACGCGTCGACCTCCGATCTGTCATAGAAGCCGAGGAGGTCGACGCCGTCCTGTTTGAAGTTCATATAGGTGTAAAGCGTGACGGTCGAGCCGGTCGAGCCGAGGTGCTGGAACGTGTTCAGTGAGATGTCGCACTGGAACGCGATGCCGTTCACATTGACGGCCGCCATGTTCGGGTCGGCGTAGACCAGTTCACCGGTAATGCTGTAGATCATAAGTTAAATTCCTTTTCGTACTTTCAAAGGTCTTTTAGAATTGCTTTCGAGTGAGCCCAAAGCAGAGCCTCCGACGTGGGCGTGGCAGATGGCCAGGGCCAGTGCGTCGGCGGTGTCGTCGGGCTTCGGGACCTCCGGCAGGTTCAGGATGACCCGGGTCATCTCCATGACCTGTTTCTTCTCCGCCTTGCCGTAGCCGACGACGCCCTGTTTGACCTGGATGGGGTTGTACTCGTGGATGTCGAGCCCCGCCTGGGCGGCCGCCAGCAGGAGGACGCCTCTCGCCTGCGCGACGTCGATGCCGGTCGTCTTGTTGTTCGTGAAGAACAGTTTTTCCATGGAGAGCGCTTCCGGTTGATACTTCTTCAGGATGTACCGGATGTCGTCGTCGATGCACTGGAGCCGTTGCGGGAACGCCATGCCCGCCGGCGTCGTGATGGCGCCGTAGTCCACGACCGAGAACCGGTTCTTCTCGTAGTCCAGGATGCCCCATCCGATGATGGCGTAGCCCGGGTCGATGCCAAGGATCCTCACGTGTACTGCTCCTCTCTCCGAGTGGACAGACTCCCACTCTATGAAATATTCAAAATATTATATCATCTTTTAATTATAAAGACAATAAAAACGACCCACATCCCGGACGGTCGAAACCGCGGGTCTGCAGGTCGTTCTGTTATGCAGTTTTATTTCGTCAGAAGACTGTTCGTGAACTGCTCGGCCGCCCGTGGCGTGGCACCGCCCTTGCGGATGGCGAATGCCGAGGCCTGTTTTTCCAGTTCCGCCGGGTCCATCTCGATGCCTTTTGCCTCTGCCAGAGACTTCACGATGGCAAGGAAAGCCGGTTTCGACGGCTTGTTGAAGAGGATGGTCAGCCCGAACCGACTCGACAGAGACATCGTTTCCTGGATGGTGTCGTTGCGGTGGATGTCGTCCCCTTCCCGGTCGGCGAAGCTTTCCCGGATGAGATGCCGCCGGTTGCTGGTGGCATAGATGACGGTGTTCGGCGCTTTCACAGAAGCGGAACCCTCGAGGATGGCCTTCAGGGTCGCGAAGTTGTCATCGTCTTTCTGGAAGGACAGGTCGTCCACGAAGATGATGAACTTCAGCGGGTTCTCCCGCAGCGTTTCCATGACCTTCGGGATGTCGTGGAGCTGGCTCTTCTTCAGTTCGAGGAGCCGCAGTCCTTCCCCGGCCAGTTCGTTGGTGATCGCCTTGACCGACGAGGATTTCCCGGTGCCGGCCGCGCCGTAGAGCAGCGTATTGGCAGCGGGCTTCCCGTCGAGCAGCGCCCGGGTGTTCTGCAGAAGCTGTGCCTTCTCATGCTCGTACCCGTACAGGTCCGCGAGGACCCGGGTATCGGGCGATGTGATGGGCACGATCTCCTCGCCTTCCAGCCGGAACATGACGTGGTGGGCATACATGCCGTAGCCGGTGGAACGGATCTTTTCGATGCGCTCCTCATAGGCTTTGGCGAATTCCCGTTTCGTCGTCTCGAAGGGCGGCAGGAAGCCGGTGTCCCGGTTCGTGTCCCTCTGATGGACGAACTGCTGCAGTTCCTCCGTCGTCAGGTCGGACAGCTGCTGGAACAGCTTCAGTTCCTCCTCGACACAGGTCTGTAAGACCGCAGGGACTTCTTCCCCTTTGGAACGCAGGTCCACATACCGGTTCTCGTCCTCCGCCACTGCGTCGAGCAGGAAGTCGGAGAAGTCATAATGCGTGCGGAACAGTTCCGTCACGAAGTCGGTGTATGTGTTCGTGGGCGATCCATCGCCACAGTTCCCGTCGAGGGCGCGGAATGCGCGCAGGACAGGCGTTTCCGCCACATGGCGGAATACGACGACCGTGTCGAGGTCCCGGATGAGTGTCTGGAGATCTGGCATGATATCAGTCCTTGATGTTGATGATGGCACCGCGGTCCGCGGAGGAGACCATCTTCGAATACCGTCTCAGGTAACCGGTGATGTGGTCCTTGGTCTTGATGGGCTCTTCGGCCTTTCTCTTTGCCAGTTCCTCGTCGGAGACCTTGAGTTCGATCTTGTACTCGGGGATGTTGATGGAGATGAGGTCGCCTTCATGGACCCAGGCGATGAGACCGCCGTTGGCCGCCTCCGGAGAGACGTGGCCGATGGAGGCACCGCGGGTGGCGCCGGAGAACCGGCCGTCGGTGATGAGGGCGACTTCCTTGTCGAGGCCGGCACCTGCGATG
>JAFTZU010000111.1 GCA_017461005.1 Clostridia bacterium | reverse complement strand
GTCGGGACGTCGAGGGTCGTCTGACGCTGGATGGTCACGAAGTCCGGGTTGCGGATGCCGATCTGGACCGTGCGGCACTTCTTGCCGGCGTGGCGCAGACGGCTGGCGACGGAGTCGCAAAGCGCCGAGATGCCGGCCTTCAGTTCCGCCTCGCCGACGAGGTTGTGGCCGAAGGTCATGCTGTTCCCGATGGACTTCGGTTCGCGCTTCTCGTACCAGGAGTGCACACGGCTGTCCTCGAGGCCGTGGATGTACTCGTAGAGCGAGTCTCCGGACTTTCCGAGGATGCGGTGGAGCGTCTGTTGATCGTACTGGACGAGGTCTCCGCAGGTCTTGATATGGTAAGAGTCCAGGACCTCCACAGACTTCTTCCCAACGAAGATAAGTGACGACACCGGCAGCGGGTACACGATGGTCGGGACATCCTCCCGCATGATGACCGTCGTGGCATTCGGTTTCTTGTAGTCGGACCCCAGTTTCGCGAACACTTTGCAGAAGGAAACGCCCACCGAAATGGTGATGTCCAGTTCCTCCTTGATGCGCGCTCTCAGGTGGTCCGCGAGTTCCTTCGGCGTCATCTTAAAGAGGTGGATGGAGTTCGTGACATCGAGGTAGGACTCATCCACGCTGAAGGGCTCTACGAGGTCCGTGTATTCGAGGTAAATGGCGTTGATCTTCTCATAAAACTCATGGTACAAATGGTGATGCGCCGGCACACAGACGAGGTCCGGGCACTTCTTTTTCGCCTGGAAAATGGTCTCCGCCGTCTGGACACCGAAGGCTTTCGCCTTCTGGTTTTTCGCCACGATGATGCCGTGCCGGCTCTCCGGGTCTCCGGCGACCGCCATGGGCACTTCGCGCAGTTCCGGACGCAACGTCTCTTCGACGGAGGCGAAGAAGTTATTGCAGTCACAGTGCAGGATGATGCGGTCTTTTGGCCGCTCGTTCTGCGTTTCGTCGTACATCGCCACAGGGGTCACCTCCTTCCGGTACACAAACATTCGTTCTTCTGTAACGATTATACTACATGCCCCGCAGTTTTAGGAGGAGTAATTTTGAAAATCCGCTTTTTCTTTTTTCTGTTCTATGATAGAATAACTAAGAATAATGTTTCAATTTCACGAGAAGTGAGGGAAATGAAATGAGTAAAGTCGGTAAAATCGCCAAGGGTGTCGCCATCGGCCTCGTCCTTGCCATCATTCTCAATATTGCGCTCATGGCCGTCATCTGGTTTGCCGGACTGCGCAAGTACTACAAGCCGCCGAAAGAGCTTCAGGCTGTGGCCACCGCCTCCCTGGGAGACCTCTCCGGGAAAGTCGATGAAGCAACGCTCCAGCAGTTCCAGAACTCCGAGAAGAGCGAAGCCTATGCCCTCGGTGTCAACGCGAACGGCGACATCGTCTTCATGAGCCCGAAGAAAGCCTGGAAAGCTGCCAGGAAAGAGTATAAGGAAGGCCGCAAGTACGTCGACCACAAGCTCAACTACAAGCACAGCTCCAAGACTTACTATATGGCTTACATCGACGTCGCGAAGGACATCGACAAAGACAAAAATGCGACAGATCTCCAGAAGCGGCGCATCAAAGAATGGGCCAACTTCCTGGAAATTTACAAAAACAGTTTCCCGGAGAACGCACGACGCTGAATACTTTGTAAGAACTACCGCTCCGGTCTTTTGATAGGCCGGAGTTTTTTATTCACAAAACACACTTGGGAGGAAACATAAATGAGACAGGGATTCCAGCAGAAAAACATCGTCATCATCGGCGCAGGCTTTTCCGGTATCCTCTGCGCGCAGCGCCTGGAGAAACGGACATCCCGCCTGAAGAACATCAGCATCACCCTCATCGACAAGAACCCGTACTTCACCATGCGGACGGAGATCCACGCAGCTGCCACCGGCCGCGGAAAACCCGAAGGCATCCAGTACGACCTCGCAGAGACGTTCGCAGACTCCCCCAACGTCAGTTTCTTCTGCGATGAAGTCACCGACATCGACTTCGAGAACAAGGTCGTCAAGGGCAACGTCAACGACTACACGTACGACTACCTGGTCATCGCCGCCGGTTCCCAGCCGAACTTCTTCGGCATCGAGAGCGCGAAGGAGAACGCTCTCCCCTTCTGGACCTTCGACGACGCCATGGCCGTCAAGAAACAGATCAACGACTGCTTCAAAAAGGCCGCAGAGCTTTCCGACGAAGAGGAGATCAAAAAGCTCCTCACCTTCTGTGTCGTCGGTGCCGGCCTCACCGGTGTCGAACTGGCCGGCGAGCTGGCCGAGTACATCCCGATGCTGTGCGTCAAGTACAAGCTGCCCCAGGGCTACACGAAGGTCCTCTGCATCGACGCGGCTCCCCGCTGCATCCCGAACCTCACGAACAAGCTCTCCACCACCTGCTCGAGCATCCTGACCGAGATGGGCGTGGAATTGCAGATGAACGCAAAGGTCGTCGACGTCACGCCGGAAGCCCTCGTCTATGAACAGCTCGGCAAGACCGTCACGGTCCCCTCCTGCACCGTCGTCTGGAGCGCGGGCATCACGTCCGAAGACATCACCATCAAAGCGGCACAGACCCTCGACTCCCGGAACAACCGCATCGTCAACCTGGAGACCCTCCAGTCCTCCGACCCGAACGTCTTCGTCATCGGCGACAACATGTACTATGTGGCCAAAGGCAAGGACTACCCGGTCCCCCAGATGGTCGAGAACACCGAGCAGTCCTCGGTCCTGGCGGCTGACAACATTGCAGACCTCATCACCGGTCACAAGGCAAAGCGTGCCTATAAACCGGCCATGCACGGTTGCATGATCTCCCTCGGCGCCAAGAAGGGCATCGCGTATGCCGGCCTCGAGAACCTCTTCATGATCCAGCTGCCGTCCATCCCGGCGCAGCTTGCCAAGCGGGCGATCAACGTCTACTTCTTAGTACCGGTTTTCGGCCTCAAGAATGCGCTGCCCATCGCGAAGCATGAGTTCCTCGCGAAGAGAGACGTCGAAAACTGATTCGCTTAAATCGCCATAAAAAGAAACCCTGCTCTTTCGAGCAGGGTTTTTCTAATTATATGTGCATCACAAAGTTCGTCACCAGTTACAATCGCACCGGACGGGCGCGTCCGCAGGACTAGAATCTTACAGCCCGGAGGAGCGGACCTTGTAACGGGGGCGAAGCTTTGTTATGCCCTTATTTGAGGCGGCGGAAACCGTCGAGCATCTCATCGAAGTAGTTGAAGTATGCGTCTTTCTGCTGACCGATACCCATCCAGGAAAGGTGGTCCTTGTCGCCTTCGACCGGCATGTTGTACCAGATGCCCTTTTCGAGCTCGGTGCCGACAGCCCAGTCGGTATGGGGTTTGTCCATGGGGCCGGACTGACCGTCGATCGTGACGAGACCGTCGTTCACCATATCGCGTTTATGATAATAGTTGAACTGCGGGATGGTCTCGAGGTGGATGCCTCTCCAGTTACAGGTGATGACACCGGCGATCTTCGCGATGAGGGTCGCGTCCTTGCGCATCTTCTGACGCTCGCCGTCGCCCTTCGGCTCGGAGCCGCAGGCACGTCTGGCAAAGTGGTATGCCTTCTCATCCATCTTGAGTTTGCTGTTCATGAGGTACATGCATTCGACCTGCATCTCATGACCGATGGAGTCGAGGTTCGGGTTGGCGTCGTAACGCTTGATCTCTTTCCACTTGGAAAGCGGGTTGCGAAGGCCGGTCTTGCGAGTCTTCGGGTCATCCATGACGCCCCACTGGTCCATGTTGGCATCGTAGTAGTCGTTGAACTTGGAGTTACCAAGCATGGTGACGAGGGTCAGAACGATGTCGTCGATGATGATGACGCCTGCGGTGTGCAGCCAGGACGCGAAGTTGGAACCGTTGTTGGTGCCGGAAAGCGTAGTGACGGTGTGGAGCCAGTCTGCTTTGCCGCCCTTGAACAGGTCAGAAAGCTCGTCTTCCGGAGTGCCGGCTCTCTCTTCTTCCGAACCATAAGCGATCAGAGACTCGAAAACGAGAGCGGTCGAGCCGCCGAAGCTGTGGCCGACGAAGTTGATCTTCTCGTGGTCGCCGGGCTGGCCCCAGTCCTCGATGAGACCCTTCTCATAGGTTCTGCCGTAACGGGCATGGCCGTACTTCTCGGAATGGACTTTACCGTAGTCAACGGTGCCGCCCATCAGGATGGCCCAGAGTTCACAGGAACGGTCCCATGCGCTCTGCCAGCCGGAGGTGGAGGGCTGGTAGACTTCGTAGCCGCGTTTTCTCATCTCTTCCATCAGAGAACCGTGGAAAATACCAAGGTACGGTGCCCATTTGTAGATACCATCCTGCTCGCCCCAGCCGACAAAGCCGTGCTCGAAAACGGTCGGATACTTGTTGCAGATGTCGCCAGTAGTTTTGCCCTGGCTTCTGAATGCGATCGTGCTCATAACATTGTTCTCCTTTTTTCAAAACAAATACTCGAGTTTTACGGCTTTGGGGCCGCGACGTTTCCTAATACTTACCCACCGGAAAAGTCTTAAAACTATCTTAATAATTTTATCATTTGTACGCATATAAGGCAAATCGTCAGTTTCGATAAAGAAACCATTCCACTTTTGGTAGAACCCACGAAATAACAAAGGTTATTGGGCGATTTACGGGCCCTTTGTCCGACTACTCTTGTATACAGAAAACGACCGTTCGAAATCGAACGGTCGTTTGTTGATTTTGTTATTAATGTGACATCAGTGCAGTTTGAGTCAGAGTTTTGGAACTTATGCTTCTTCTTCCAGACAGCCCTCTTTCGGAACTTCACTGGCCGGGGTCTCCCCACTCGCTTTGTTCTTAGCACGCTTGAAACCATAAGCGATCAGCGCGATGCCGACGATGAGGAACACGATGCTGACGAACTGATTGCTCGTGAGGCCGAGTGCGGTCTTACGCGGATCGGCTCTTAAGAATTCGATGACAAATCGCCCGATGCCGTACAGGATGAGGTACATGCCGGAGATGGCCGGCGGCTGAAGGAAGGACTTCTTCGGACTAGCGACGTTCTGGTCAAGAAGATCTGCCCCACTCTTCGCTTTGCCGACCTTCAAATAGTCAGTCGCGAAGTTGCTGAGCAGGATGAGAATGATGAAGATCAGGAAGTCTCCGGCCGCAGAGATGAGCTGCGTCGGGATCAGCGGGATGCCACTGGGCGCGATGGCTTCCGGAGGAAAAACCACGCCGAAGTGGCTGTGGGTCGGTCTGCCGTAGCAGCATCCTGCCAGGAAGCAGCCGATGCGTCCGAAGCACTGTGCCAGCGCGATTTGCGGGATAACGAGGTCCAGGTACAGCGGTACGTCCACCTTCGCGTGACGCACGATGAGACCGCCGACAAGGATGCCGAGGACCACGCCCCCGTACACCGTGAACCCGTCCGCGCCAAGCACGGAACCCGGGTCCGAGAACAACAGCTTGATGTTGGACGCGATGAACGTCAGTTTCGCACCGAGCAGACCCGCGAACAGGCCCCATACCGCGGCACTGAAGACCAGGTCTCCATCAAGCCCTCTGCGCTTCGCTCTCCACTGCGATACAAAGATGGCGAGCAGAGCGCCGATGCCAATCATCAGCCCGTAGCTGTACCCGACGATACTCCCCAGTCGAAAGAATACAGGATGCATACCGCACCTCCTGAGAATAAGCTGGAAGTATTATAGCACCATTTAAATTTGATTACCAACGGTATACCCCTCGAACACTGCGTTCGGAAGGATGGCGCCGCCGTTAGAATCACCGATGTTGTAGAGCTCC
>JAFTZU010000110.1 GCA_017461005.1 Clostridia bacterium | reverse complement strand
TTTAGGCGATATACATATTTTTCTTGTATACAATGAATGCTAGAATGGAGTTGGTGGTAATACCACGGTAGTAATACCACCAGACATCGCCGGGCGGATCCCTGCTGAGAAAGCAAGCCGGTCCCGCTTTGGCCCAGAGTGAATCAGAAAGGCAAAGACCCATGAAGAAAAGTCTCACAGAAACCATCATCGAAGAACTCAAGATCTCCATCCTCTCCGGCGAGTATGCGCCGGGGGAGAAACTCCCGACCCTGCGGGAACTCGCGGACCTGTACAACGTCAGCCGGTCCGTCATCAACGCGGTCGTCGTGGACCTGGAGACCAACGGATACATCAAGATCGTTCCGACCAAGTGGATCGAAGTCGCGGACTGGGAGAACGAGGGCAACCTCTCCATCCTGTCAGACCTCGTCCAGTACGGCATGCTGAACGTTAAACAACTGCAGGACCTGCTCGAGGCGCGAAAGTTCCTCGAACTCGAGTGCGTCCGCAAAGCGGCGGAGAACGCGACGAAGGAACAGCTCGGCCGGCTCCGCGCCCTCATCATCGAGGAGGAAGTGGAGGAGGACCCGAAGAAACGGGCCCGCTTCGACCTGCAGTTCCACTACGCCATCTGCAAGCTCAGCGGGAACATGGTGTACGGGTTCATCATGAAGGCCTTCGAGGCCAGTGCGGTGCCGCTCATCGAGCAGTTCTACTCGGACCATGAAGTGTACTCGTTCGTGCTGGACAAGCACCAGTGCATCGCCAGAGCCATCCAGGAAAAAGACGGAAGCAAAGCCGAAGAAGAAATGCGGCTTTTATTAGAACACGGAGAAATGATCATTCAAAAAGTATTGCAAGGAGGTAATGAAATTGGCAGTTAAGTACGAAAACGCGATCAAAAAGCCCGGTGACCTGAGCCCGCGGACCAAATGGCTCAGAGATTACTACTTTGAAGGCGTGAATCGCAAATGGAACAACGAGTACACCGGTTACACCACCGGGACTCCCTGGGACTGTCAGTTCGACGAGATGACCTACTACATCGTCCCGGAGAACCACACGTTCCTGTCGACGTTCACCTGCGCGTTCAAACAGCTCTCGCAGGAAGTTCCGATGCCGGAGGGTTTCTGGAAGAAGAGCCTCGTCGAGCGGAAGGCGGACTTCCTCAAAGAAGTCGTCGTGAACCAGGTGCCCATGGAGATCATCCCCGGTGACCTCCTCTGCGGCAGCCGCTTCAACATCATGACGTCCATGTGTCTGACCGAGGCGGAGCAGAAGGACCGCGACAAACTGGTCAAGGAAGCACGCAAGAGCATGGCCTTCCTGTTCAAACACGGCTACGGCAACTCCGGCGCCACGTCCGGCCACCTCATCCCGGACTACAAGAAGATCGTCGACAAGGGCTTCAAGGCGGAATACGAACGCTATGAGGCGATGTACAACGACCTCTCCGAAGCAGAGAAGAACGGTCAGAAGGGTGCTCAGCTCCGCGCCATGATGACGTCCTGCACCATCCCGAAGGAACTGGCCGCGAAGTTCTCCACGTACTGCAAGCAGTGCGCGGACAAGGTCGAGGACCCGGTCCGCAAGGAAGAACTCCTGAAGATGGCTGAGAACACGGCGAAGGTCCCGTGGAACGGCGCCACCAACTTCTGGGAAGCCGTCCAGTCTCTGTGGATGACCCACATGCTGGTCATGTCCGATGAGAACTACCCGGGCCCCGGCGTCTCCTTCGGCCGCATCGACCAGTATCTCTATCCTTACTATAAGAAGTCCATCGAGGACGGCATGTCTGAAGACTTCATGAAGGACATCCTCGGCTGCATGTGGTTCCACTGCAACACGGCCTATGACGCCATGATCAAAGTCGGCGGCAACCAGGGCATCACTGCGGGCTTCGGCCAGCTGCTGACCCTTTCCGGCATGGGCAAGGGCGGCCAGGACATGACGAACGACCTGACCTACCTGTTCCTCGACGTCATCGATGACTGGAGCCCCATCCTCGAGCCGAAGCCCAACGTCCGTCTGCACAAGGGCTCGCCCGAGAAACTCCTCAACAAGGTCGTCGACATGATCTCGAAGTCCCAGGGCGCACCGTTCCTCCTGAACTTCGACGAACGCTCCATGGCCGGCATGATGCGCGAAGCGAAATACTATGGCGATCTGATCAACGAAGACAACGTCTGCGAATATGCTCCCGTCGGCTGCCTCGAAAACACCATGGTCGGTAACGACCGGTCCGGCACCGTTGACAATAACATCAACCTTCTGAAGGCCCTCGAACTGGTCTACAACCACGGCAAGGACATGGAGCCCTAC
>JAFTZU010000109.1 GCA_017461005.1 Clostridia bacterium | reverse complement strand
GCCGTCCGGGTCGTGATCCGCTTCGTCGTGTTCGGGATGACATAGTACGTCGTGCGGACGATGGACGCCTTTGTCGTGGTGTCCCCTTCTTCCGTGACGCTCGAGGTATCTTCTGCCGAGACCTCCGTCGGGGGCAGCAGTTCGTTCTCGGTCGAGACGATGCTGGTCGTGACCGTGGTCGTCGCTCCGTCATTCTGATGGTTCTTGCTGACGAGGGTGAAGACCAGCGCGCCGATCAGGATGCCCAGCGCCAGGAACAGGAAGATCCAGGCCCATTTCACCCGACCGGACGAGAAACGCTCGTCATCGTCGTAGTATTCGTCTTCATCGTAATCGTAATCGTAGTCGTCCGGGTCCTCTTCCAGGGAACGGATGAGATCGGGATCGACATCGTATTTGTCTTTACGCCGTGCCATAAGTCCTCCTTACGTTACTTGTGGTACTTTCCGCCGGAGCTGATCTGGAACGCGCGGTAGAGCTGCTCGAGCAGCATGATGCGGGCCAGCTGATGAGGAAAGGTCATCTCCGACATGGAAAGTGACGCATCTGCAAACTGTTTGACTTCATCGGACAGTCCGAAGGAGCTGCCGATGACAAAGGTGACATGACTGGTCCCGCTCACCGCCAGCCGGTCGAGTTCGCTGCTGAAGGCGACGGACGTACGCTGTTTCCCCTCGATGCAGAGGGCGTACGTATAAGAATCTTTCGGGACCGAGGCAAGGATCCGTTTCCCCTCTTTGTCCAGCGCCGCGGCGATCTCCGCGTCCGAGGGCTCAGAAGGCAGACGTTCCACGCTAACCTCTATTATATTCAATTTACAAAAGGCGGTCAATCGCTTCCTGTATTCGTCCTGGGCGCCCTGGAGGTATTTCTCCTTGAGCTTTCCGGGAACGATGAGCGTGACGTTCAGCATGAGGGCACCTCCCGCAGGAGGACGCTGTTGCGGGGCGCCACGTCGAGAAGGCAGTCCGCGCCGACCTTCGCGCCGCCGGTCAGCAGCATGGAGGCCGTCGTCTGATAGGCGAGGTCCGGAAGGTTGTTCTCCGCGCTCAGATGGCCGAGGATGAGCTGCTGTGTCCCGGAACGGACGAGGTCGAGGGCCGTGTCCGCCGCGTCGTCGTTGTTGAGGTGGCCGAATTCCGAACTGATGCGCTGTTTCAGCACATAGGGGTACGGCCCGTTATAGAGCATGCCGAGGTCGTGGTTCGACTCGAGGAGCACCGCCTGGCTGCCGAGGATAGACTGTTTCACTTCCTCCGTCATGATGCCGAGGTCCGTGGCCACCGAGACCCGCCGTCCGCTGGGGAGCGTGATGGAGTACCCCATCCCCTCCGCACAGTCGTGGGACGTGTGGAAACACCGGATGTGGAAGTCACCGATGTCGGCCGTGTGCATCATCTGGAAGACCGGGAAGTCCCCCTTCAGGTGGCCCTTTTCATCGAGGGCCTCCAGTGTGCCGAGAGACGCATAGACCGGGATGTGGTGCCGGTTCGCAAAGACCCGGAGCCCGCAGATGTGGTCGGTGTGCTCATGGGTCACGAAGATGGCATGGATCTGCTCGGGCGATATGCCCATCTCCTGCAGCGCGAGTGTCGTCTGCTTGGCGTTCTTCCCCACGTCGACCAGGATGCCGCCGGTGCGGTCCCCGATGTAGGTGGAATTGCCGCTGCTGCCGGAATACAGGGTCCCGAAAACTTCGCCGCTCATCGGTCTCCTCCTCTTTCATAGAATAAAAAGAAGGGTGCGTTTTGAACGCACCCTTGTCAGTTTGTTCAGCCCGCGTTCTGGATCTTGTCAGGATGGTCCAGAATGGGTTCACGGGAAATGTCTGCGCCCAGAGCCGAGAACTTTTCGACGACGTTCTCATAGCCGCGGTCGATGAAGATGACGTTCTCGACTTCCGTGTGTCCCACGGCGGCGAGACCGGCGATGATCATGGCGGCACCGGCGCGAAGGTCATAGGCTTTGACCGGGCATCCGTTCAGGTGGTCGACCCCCTGGATGATGGCCACTTTGCCGTTGACTTCGATGTGAGCGCCCATACGGGTCAGCTGATCGACATATTTGAACCGGCTGTCCCAGACGCCTTCCGAGACGATGCTGGTGCCGTTGGCAAGGCAAAGGGCCGCTGCCATCTGGGGCTGCATGTCGGTCGGGAAGCCCGGATGGGGCATGGTCTTGATGTTGACTTTGGTCAGCGGTTTGTCCGCGATGACACGGACCGCGTCGTCATGTTCCTCCACCGTGACACCGGCTTCGACCAGTTTCGCGATGATGGACTCGAGATGTTTCGGGACCACGTTGCGGACCAGTACATCGCCACCGCAGGCAGCGACGGCTGCCATGTAGGTACCGGCTTCGATCTGGTCGGGGATGACCGAGTAGTCGCAGCCGTGCATGCGCTCGACGCCACGGATCTTGATGACGTCGGTACCGGCGCCGCGGACATCGGCACCCATGGAGTTCAGGAAGTTGGCCAGGTCGACGATGTGGGGCTCTTTCGCGGCATTTTCAATGACCGTGAGGCCTCTCGCCTTGACGGCGGCCAGCATGACGTTCATGGTGGCACCGACCGAGACGACATCCATGTAGATGGAGTTGCCGGTCAGGTGGTCGGCTCTCGCGTGGACGAATGCGTTCTCCTCCATGGAGACCGTGGCGCCCAGCATTTCGAACCCTTTGAGGTGCTGGTCGATGGGACGGACACCGCCGAAGTCACAGCCGCCGGGCATGGCGACACGGGCTTTGGAGCAGCGGCCGAGCAGGGCACCCAGCAGGTAGTAGGACGCCCGCAGATGACGGGTCAGCTCATAGGGTACGGTATAGGAACTGATGACCGAAGTATCGATCTCATAGGTGTGCGAATTGATGGTGCGGATACGGGCACCCATCGCCTCCAGCATCTCCAGCATGCAGGTGACATCGGAAATGTTGGGGATATTTTCAATACGGCAGGGACCCTCCGCCAAAAGGGTGGCCGGCAGGATGGCGACGACGGAGTTCTTGGCTCCGCTGATGTCGACGACTCCCTCCAGTCGTTTCCCTCCGTTGATGCAAAACTTATCCAAAATTTCACTCTCCTGATTTCGCTCTCACGATTTCTCGAAGTATAAAATTAGTATATATAGTGCTCAAATCTGAGATATTATACCACCAGTTCCACCAATTGAAAAGTCTTCGGCCGTCCTTTTTGGAGTAGACGAACAAAAATCGGCAAATTATCCGATTTCATTTCTCCCCCGGGCGATGAATTCGTACAAAACGATATCCCACAAAAAAGACCCTGTTCCGAAAAACGGAACAGGGTCGTGTTCAGTCAGTCATCAGGCTGTTTGCTCAGCCGGGAAGACCTTTGGACTTGAGCCAGGTGGTGATGTCGTTGTAGACCTCTTCCTTGCAGTCATCGCGGAAGAGCTCATGACGATAGCCCTTGTACCATTTCGTGGTGTGGTCTTTGATACCGACTTTGTCCATCCACTTGTCAGCAGCTTTGACGCCGAGTCCGCAGAAGCCGACGATGTCCTGAGTACCGGCGACGACGAGGACAGGAAGGTCCTTCGGCATCTTCTTGGCCCAGAGGGTACCGGCGGAACGGGCTGCGAGAGCGCCGAGCATGGCCAGCAGGCCGGGGGTGTAATAAACAGTGATCATCGGGTCTTTCAGGTAGTCAGCACGGTTCTCTTTGCTGCGGGAAAGCCAGCCGGTGGAGAACATGTTGTTCGTGACTTTGATCTCGAGATCTTTGACCGGGGCCGCGGTGAAGAGCGGGACCAGCGGGTAGATGATGCAGCGGAAGGGGCTTCCGAAGAAGTCGCCGGAACCGCAGTAAACGGTAGCTGCAAGCTCTTTGCCATAGGTGGCGCCGTAGATCTTGGCGACGAAGGAACCCATGGAGTGGCCGATGAGGACTTCCGGAAGGCCGGGATGCTCGGAGACAGCGATGTCTCTCATCTTGTGCATGTCTTTGATGACGATCTTGTCAGCGCCTTTCGGGCACTTACCGATGTTGCGAAGGTTCTGCTCCTCGCCCATGGCAGTTTTGCCGTGGCCGACATGGTCTTCACCGTAGACAGCGTAACCGGCTTTGGCGAGGTGCTCGCCGATGCCGTGGAAACGGTCGATATGCTCGCAGACACCGTGTGCGATGAGGGCGACGCCCTTGGTCTCGACGGAGTCGTCGATCCAGGTCAGGTAACGGACGCGATCTTTACGGTCGGTAGATTCGAAGAATCTCTCTTCACATTTGATGGACATGTTTCTTCCTCCTGTTTCTACTCACTCTTTCAGCTCTGGTGAGTTTCAAAATCAACTAAAATTTTAGCATAGTATCTCGGCGATTTCCATATAAAAAAACGATTTGTTCCATTAAATTTGACAACATTCCACATTTGTCTACTTCGCACGAAGCAAAACGGACATATCTGCCGGAAGTGGCGCGTCGACCGTGATCCGCTCGCCGGTCACCGGATGGGTCAGTTCCGCGCGGGCACAGTGGAGCGCGTGCCGTGCGATCTCGTCCGACGGCGTCCCGTAGAGGGTGTCCCCCACCAGC
The DNA here is from genome assembly GCA_017461005.1 of Clostridia bacterium. Lineage (GTDB taxonomy): Bacteria > Bacillota > Clostridia > Oscillospirales > Acutalibacteraceae > RUG420. Next base: position 53,462 of record JAFTZU010000109.1, on the reverse strand, counting down.
GGAGCGCCGACGGAGGCGAAGTGGACCCGGATCTGATGGGTCCGGCCGGTCTCGAGACGCACGCGACACAGGGTCCGGTCGTCAAAGGTCTCGAGGGCCTCCCAGTGAGTGACGGCCCGGTCTCCCCGCTCGTCGACGACCCGCATCGTCAGGATGGGGTCCGGTCGGTAGATGGGCGCGTCGATGGTGCCGCTGCCGATGAGACAGGCGGAGGGCACCGCAAGGTATTCTTTCTTCACGCCCCGCTGCAGCCGGTCGGCGGCATACGCATTGAGAGCGCAGACGACGACCCCGGACGTGCCCTTGTCGAGCCGCCCCACGGCCCGGAACACGACCGGATCCCGCCCCTGGCCGGTCAGGTGGTACGTGATCCAGTTCGCCAGAGTGTCGCCATGGTGGTTATGGGACGGGTGGACCGCCATGGTCCCCGGTTTGTTGACGATCAGGAGGTCGTCGTCCTCATAGAGGACCTCGGGCAGCGCCCCTTCGAGGAATTCCGGGTCCGGCATCGGCGGGATCTGTTCCGCCGGGTCGTCCGGCAGGTTCACGGTCAGTACATCGCCCGCGGAAAGGCGGTCGATGGTCCGCACCGGCTCCCCGTTCAGAAGGATGCCGTCCTCATACGTCTTGAGGTTCCGGATGACACGCGAAGAAAGCCCTGCACAGCCTCTCAGGTAATGCAGGACTTTGCGGTCTTGGTATTCGTTTGGGACGGTGAATGTCAGCGTGCGCATACCGTTCCTCCCGTCAGGTCCTCAGCGGTTCCGGATGAGCCGGATGACCGTCATCTTGGCCTTTTTCGCCTTCGGCATGAGCTCCTTGTAGAGCCAGTACCGGAAGGAGTCGCCGACGAGGATGTACTCGCCGATGTATTCGGTGTAGTGAGCGCCGAAGCTCAGCTTGAACTTGCTGATGCCCACGAAGTCCTCGTTCGGGGACAGGGGGCCGAGGGACCCGTCCGCCTCCATCGTCTCGGGGGAGTCGCAGAGGACGTAACCGAGGTCGTGGTAATCACAGCCGAGGTCGATGCTGCGGAGCAGGCGCAGGTAGTTCATGTAGTGGCTCGAACGGGTGTTGTTCCGGACGATGTTCCGGGTCCCGCCGAAGACACAGTTGGCAAAGCCGCCGTAACGGATGGTGAGGCCGCCGGCCACCGGGATGCGGGCATCGGCCGGGTAGTCCTTTGTCTCTTCCATGCGTTCGTTGTAACTTTTCGTGTTCTTATCGATGACATCGATGTCGTTCTTGAGCCCCTTGATCTTCTTCTGGGGCGCGGTCTCGAGGGCCGCCACCTTCTGCTCCCGCTCCGCGAGCCGGGCGTTCTGCAGCGCGGTGTCCTTCGCCTTGTCATAGTAGACGATCATGATGTCGGTATAATCCTTCAGCGTGCCGAAGAGCAGCTTCAGGTAGTCGTTGTCGCGATGAACGAAGTCGTTGCGCTCCGACGTGTCGTCCATGACGGAGACGAAGGCGTCGAGCAGCGCCGGGTCCTTTTCGATGTCCTCATAGGAATAGGTCTCGCACTCGAGGCCCCGGGACTCGCCGACGCGGACGGAGTACCGGACGCCCTTCTCGCACTTCTTGAGGAGCTGCTTCCCGGGGATGAGTTCCCCGTTTTCGTCCCGCAGCGGGATGAGGGTCTGGACCGGGTGCTTGTAGGTATAGGACGGCAGGTCCGTGTTGAGCTGATAGCCGAGGGAGGTCAGGAGTTTGTGGGCGGCATGGCCCTCCTCCTGTGACTCCCCGTCGATGCGCAGCGGGACCGGCGGGTCGATGATGGTGCAGAAGGCCTTGTGGGCCTTCATCTCTGCGGCGATGTACGTCGCGAACTCCTTCTGGAGCGGTTCGTTCGTGATATCGGAAACGGTGCCGTAGGGCACATACCAGAGTTTCCCGGCCAGCGGGAGGTCCCGCTCCAGGACGAGACAGGTGAGGACCCGCTCGCCGGCTTCGTCGAACCCGGCGTAGAAATGGGGTGCCCAGGCCGTCTTGACCTTCGGCCAGAGGGAGCACTGCTGGTACTGTCCGTGGTGTTCTTCCACGAACCTGTCAAAGCTTTCAAAATCGGTTTCCGGACGGAATGTATACATGCTTTCTCCTTACAGTTCGATGCCCCGTTCGCGAAGGGCCTTTTCGATGCATTCTTCTTCATTGAAGGGCTCTTTTTTGCCCCGGACTTTCATAAAACGTTCATGCCCTTTGCCGCAGCAGAGGAGGAAGTCCCCCGGCTCCAGCATGGCGACCGCGTAGGCGACGGCCTCTTCCCGGTCCGGGATGACGACGTACTTACCGGCGCCGCCGGCCTGTTCGACGTACGAGGCGATCTCGTCGGCGATCTTCTTCGGGTCCTCGAACCCGGGGTCGTCTTCGGTGACGACCGTGAAGTCGGCGAGGCGTCCGCTGGTGGTCCCGAGTTCTTCCCGGCGCAACTGCGCGCGGTCTCCGACGGAACCGAACAGGGTGATGATGCGTTTCGGGCCGTAGGCCCGGACGGTCCTGATGATGCCCTCGAGGCTGATGTCGTTATGGGCGTAGTCGATGATGATGCCGAAGTCCTTCGACAGGTACTTGATCTGGCAGCGGCCGGGGACGCGGACCGTCCGAAGGCCTTCCTTCGCCGTTTCGAGGTCGAGCCCCATGAGGTCGCAGACCGCGAGGACCGCGAGGGCGTTGTGGACCGAGAAGTCGCCGGGCAGGCTGATCTCGAAGGTGTCCTCCTTCACCCCGTTCCGGAGGAAGTCGAAGCGGATGCCCATGAAGTCGTCGGACCGGGTCGGGACCATGTTCTCCGCCCGGAACTCGTTCTGTTCCGAGAGACCGTAGAAGATCTTCCGGCCGGGGACCGCCTCGAGCATGTCCGCCGCGGCGGGGTCGTCCCCGCAGGCAGCCGCCTGGCTGCAGAGGGAGAAGAACGCTTTTTTGAAGCTGTAGTACTCTTCGTAGGTCTTGTGTTCATGGCCGCCGATGTGGTCGGGCGAGATGTTCGTGAAGATGCCGCAGAAGAATTCGAGGAAGTCGGTCCGGTGCCATTTGACGCCGAGGCTCGAGACCTCGATGGCAACGGCTTTCACGCCGTCGTCCGCCATCTGCCGCAGCAGTTTCTGTGTCTCATAGGACTCGGGGGTCGTGTTGACCGTCGCCACCTGCTTCCCGTTCCAGGAAGCGCCCGCCGTCCCGATGAGTCCGGTGGGGATGCCGGCCTTGTTCAGGACCGACTGCAGGATGTAGGTGATCGAGGTCTTGCCCTTCGTGCCGGTGATGCCGATGACCTTCAGGTCTCCCGACGGGTGACCGAAGAACGTGTCGGACAGTTTCGCCAGTGCCACCCGGGTGTTCTCCACCGTGATGATGTATGGCGCGTCCGGTACATCGCCGAGGTCCGCGGTGGCTTCATGCCCCGCCTCCAGGACGAACACACGGCAGCCCGCGTCGTAGGCGTTCCGCGCATATTTGTGGCCGTCGGTCTCCGCGCCGACCATGCAGACGAAGAGCGTGCCGCCGACTGTTTTGCGGGAATCGTAGACGACATCGGAGATGTCGGTATGAAGGGCTGAGTCCGGTCCCGTGACCGAGACGGTCGCGAGGCCTTCGAGCAGTTGTTCGAGTATCATAGGTCCTCCTATGGATGTGAAACGATGAAACGTCGTTCGAAAAGTTGTCTGACAGAAATTATAGGTTCTTGCAAATAGAAAAGCAAGCCTTTATAATACTTCTAACTATTGTTTAATCTAAAACCTTAACTGGAGGCATTTCGAATGGCCAAAGAACTTGCGACCAAGTACGATCCGTCAGAGTTCGAAGACAAGATCTACGACTTCTGGCAGGAAAACAAGTACTTCCACGCAGAACCGGACGAGAAGAAGACCCCTTATACGATCGTCATCCCGCCCCCCAACATCACCGGTCAGCTCCACATGGGGCACGCACTGGACAATACGCTGCAGGACATCCTCATCCGCTATCACCGGATGAAAGGGTTCGATACCCTCTGGGTCCCCGGCACCGACCACGCGTCCATCGCCACCGAGGCCAAGATCGTCGAGGCGATGAAAAAAGAAGGCATCTCGAAAGAGGACATCGGCCGCGACGCGTTCCTGGAACGGGCCTGGGACTGGCGCCGTCAGTACGGCGGGCGCATCGTCGAGCAGCTCAAGAAGCTCGGTTCCTCCTGCGACTGGGACCGGGAGCGGTTCACCATGGACGAAGGCTGCTCCAAAGCCGTCGTCGAAGTTTTCAACCGGCTCTATGAGAAAGACCTCATCTACCGCGGCGAGCGCCTCATCAACTGGTGCCCCCACTGCATGACGTCCATCTCCGACGCCGAGGTCGAATATGAAGAAAAAGACGGTGCGTTCTGGCACCTGAAATATCCCTTCGCGGACGGTTCCGGCTACGTGGAACTCGCGACCACCCGTCCCGAGACCATGTTCGGTGATACCGCCGTCGCGGTCAACCCGGAGGACCCCCGCTACAAGGACAAGATCGGCCAGATGCTCATCCTGCCCCTCGTCGGCAAGGAGATCCCCCTCATCGGCGATGAGCACGCAGACCCCGAGTTCGGGACCGGTGTCGTCAAGATCACCCCGGCCCACGACCCCAACGACTATGAAGTCGGCCTGCGCCACGACCTGCCGATCATCAACGTCATGACCGATGACGGCCGGATGAACGAGAACGTCCCGGAGAAATATGTCGGCATGACCACCGAAGAGTGCCGGAAAGCCTGTGTGGCCGACCTCGAGGAGCAGGGCTACCTGGTCCGCGTCGAGCCCATGAAGCACAACGTCGGCACCTGCTACCGCTGCGGCACCGTCGTCGAGCCCCGCATCTCGAAGCAGTGGTTCGTCAAGATGAAACCTCTGGCAGACCCGGCCATCGACATCGTCCGTTCCGGCAAGATCCAGTTCGTCCCGTCCCGCTACGACAAGACGTACTTCCACTGGATGGAGAACATCAAGGACTGGTGCATCTCCCGCCAGCTCTGGTGGGGCCACCGCATCCCGGCCTGGTACTGCGACGACTGCGGCGAGATCACGGTCTCCCGTGAGACGCCCTGCAAGTGCGCCCACTGCGGCAGCGAACACATCCACCAGGACGAGGACACCCTCGACACCTGGTTCTCCTCCGCTCTCTGGCCCTTCTCCACGCTGGGCTGGCCGGAAGAGACCCCCGAACTGAAACACTACTTCCCGACCAACACCCTGGTCACGGGTTATGACATCATCTTCTTCTGGGTCGCCCGCATGATCTTCTCCTCCGTGGAGCAGATGGGCACCTACCCCTTCGACACCGTCTTCATCCACGGCATCGTCCGCGATGAACAGGGCCGCAAGATGTCGAAGTCCCTCGGCAACGGCATCGACCCGCTGGTCGTCATCGACAAGTACGGCGCAGATGCCCTCCGCTTCACCCTCGTCACCGGCAACAGCCCCGGAAACGACATGCGGTATTCGGAGAAGAAGGTCGAGGCCTCCCGGAACTTCGGCAACAAGATCTGGAACGCCGCCCGCTACATCCTCATGAACCTCGACGGTTCCGAGGGCCCGGCGCATCTTCCTGCCGCCGAAGACCTCGCCATCGAAGACAAATGGATCCTCTCGAAGTTCAACACCCTCTGCAAAGAGGTCAGCGAGAACATCGACAGCTATGAACTGGGCGTGGCCCTTGCCAAGCTCTACGACTTCATCTGGGACCTGTTCTGCGACTGGTACATCGAGATCTCCAAGATCCGTCTCCAGGAAGGCGGCAAGGGTGCCGAGACCGCGAAAGCCGTCCTCATCTACTGCATGGACGGCATGCTGAAGCTGCTCCACCCCTTCATGCCCTTCCTCACGGAAGAGATCTGGCAGTCCCTGCCCCATGAAGGCGACACCATCATGCTGGCCGCCTATCCGGAGTACACCGACGCCCTCGACTTCTCCGCCGAGGAGACCGAGTTCGAGCGCATCATGACCGCGGTCCGCGCCATCCGCGCCCGCCGCTCCGAGATGAACGTCCCGCCCTCGAAGAAGTCCGCGGTCCATTTCGACACGACCTTCGAAGACACCTTCAAGGCCGGCGTCGTCTACATCCAGAGACTGGCCTCCGCCACGGAAGTCACCGTCGGCGGCGACTTCGACACCGAAGGTGCGGTCAACATCGTCACGGCAGACGCCCAGATCTACCTGCCCATGAACGAGCTCGTCGATCTGGAGGCGGAAAAAGTCCGTCTGACGAAGGAACTGGAAAAAGCACAGAAAGACCTCGGATTCTTCGAGAAGAAGCTGAACAATCCGGGCTTCGTCAACAATGCCCCGGCAGCCGTCGTGGAAAAAGACCGCGCCTCTGCCGAAAAGATCAAAGACAAGATCAAACTGCTGGAAGAAAGCCTGCAGAATCTGGCTTAACGTCAAGACCGGGAAGGACGGCCTTCCCGGTCTTACTCTCTTTTTCTGGAGATGAATTCAAATGCTTTTTGAGAAGAAAAAGTCCGCCCTCATCGTCGGCTGCGGCCGGCTCGGAGGACACATCGCCGAATACCTTGCGGAGCAGGGCGTCCGGGTCACCATCATGGATGAGAACCCGGAGGCGTTCCGCCGCCTCTCCGAGTCCTTCGGAGGCCTTCTGCTGCAGGGCAACGGCATCGACGAGGACCAGCTGGTCCGGGCCGACATCGAGCACGCGGACCTGTTCATCGCCGCCACCGGCAACGACAACCGCAACAACCTGCTCGCGCAGATCGCCTGCCGCATCTACCATGTGCCCCATGTGTTCGCGCGGTTCGACGACGCCAACATCGGAAAACTCGTGGAAGACCTGCCCATCCGGGCCATCTTCCCCTTCACCCTGTCCCTCTCGGAGTTCGAGAAGGACTACGACTTTCTGTTCGGAGAGGAGGACTGAGCATGCATATCGTCATCGCAGGCGGTTATGAGCAGACCGACTTCCTCATCGAGAACCTGAAAGAGAACGGTCACAAGCTCACCGTCATCAACGAAAACCGCGGCTACTGCGAAAAGCTGTCCGCCCGCCACGGCCTGCCGGTCTACCACGGCGACCCCACCCGGTACTATGTGCTGGAGGATGCCGAGATCGACGGCGCCGACGTGCTCGTCTCTCTGTCCGAACACGACGAGAACAACCTCACGGTCTGTCAGTTCGCGAAGAAGTGTTTCCACATCGCCCACACCGTCTGCACGGTCCGGAACCCGAAGAACGTCGGGCTCTTCCAGGAACTGGGCGTCGACCACGTCCTGAGTTCCACCCACATGGTCGCGAAGTTCCTCACCGAGGCCGCCACCATCCAGGACCTCGTCGAGACCCTGCCCCTCGAAGACAACCGGGTCAACCTGTTCTCGGTCGTCCTGAAGGGCGAAGAGAACTGTATCGGCCACACCCTTATAGACATCACCCTGCCGGGCAACACCATCATCGGCTGCATCATCCGGCAGAACGGTGCCATGGTCGTCCCCTCCGGTACCGACACGCTGGAAGCCGGAGACAAACTGTACATCCTGACCGCTCCCGGACAGCAGGAGAAGGTCCTGAACGCGCTGAAGGGGTGAGTCCATGTCTCAAACAGCTTCTGCAAAACAGGACCGGATCGCGCTCCTGCGTTCCCTCGGGTTCCTCTGCTTCATGCTGACGGTCATCCTGCTGGCGCCCCTTGTGCTGCTGGCATTCTGGCCGGAGGAAGCCCATGAGGCGAAGGCGTTCCTGGTCCCCGCGGCCCTTTCTCTCATACTGGGCGGCATCCTCATCGTCGTGTCCCGGGGACAGCACGCGCTCGTGCTGCGGAAACATGCAAGCTCCATGATCCTTCTGATCCTCTGGATCGTCGCCGTGGCCATCTGCGCCGTCCCGTTCCTGATGGTCGGTTATTCGGTGCCCCAGGCCTTCTTTGAGTCCATGAGCGGACTCACCACCACCGGTCTCTCCGTCACGGACGTCGAGGCCGTGAGCCACATGGTCCTTCTGTACCGGTCGCTCCTCCACCTCATCGGCGGTGTCGGACTGGTCCTGGTCCTGACGGCCATCCTCGCGAACTACTACGGCATGCAGCTCTTCACGGCCGAAGGCCACACGGACCGGCTCTCCACGAGCCCCTTCCGTTCCGCCCGCACCATCCTGAGCCTCTACGGCGGGTTCATCCTCGCGGGCATCCTCCTCTACGTCATGTTCGGCATGCCGCTGTTCGACGCCGTGAACTATTCGATCTCCGCGGTCGCCACCGGTGGCTTCTCGATCCATGCCGACAGCATCGGCCACTACCAGAGTGTCCCCATCGACCTCATCACGATGCTGCTCATGCTCCTCGGCGCCACGAACTTCATGGCGAGTTCCATGCTGTTCCACGGCAGGATTCGGAACTTTTTCACCCACATCGAGGTCCGCTGTGTCGCCGTTCTTCTGGCCATTGCCGGTCCCATCGGCGCCGTCCAGCTCGTCGTGGACCATGTGTCCCCTTCCGTCCTGATGGCGATCGACCAGTCCTTCTTCCAGATGATCTCCATCCTGACGACCACGGGACTCACGAATGTCGATGACTACCTGCACGTCTGTGGCTTTGCCATCGTGCCGGCCATCGTCCTCATGTTCGTCGGCGGCAACACCGATTCCACCGCGGGCGGTCTCAAAGCCTTCCGCTTCGCCCTCGGGGCGAAAAGCCTCTACTGGGACTTCCGGGACGCCCTGCGTTCCGAGCGCACCGTGAGCCCGCGAAAGATCCGCCGCTTCGGTGTCGAGCAGACCGTCTCCCGCCCGGAGACGAGCCGGAACTACGCCTATCTCATCGCGTACTTCACGATCGCCTGCCTCGGCACGTTCCTTCTGATGCTCTGCGGCTACAGTGTCCAGGACTCCTTCATCGAGTTCGTCTCGGCCCTCGGCACCGTCGGCCTGTCGGTCGGCGTGACCGCCGCCACCGCGTCGGCACCCACGCTCTGGATCCTGACGGTCGCCATGCTCATCGCCCGACTGGAGATCTTCGTCTTCCTGTTCGGCCTCGCACGGCTCGTCGGCAACGCCCGGGACATCCGCCGGAACCGGTCCATCCGCCGGAAAGAACAGGCCCCGCGCCTGAAACGCAGGGAGGACGACCATGGCTGAACTGAACATCGTGCTCGTCGAGCCGGAGATCCCGCAGAACACCGGAAACATCGCCCGGACCTGCGCCTGCACCGGAGCCCGGCTCCACATCGTGAAGCCCATGGGGTTCACGGTCACTGACAGACATCTGAAACGCAGCGGCCTCGACTACTGGCAGTACCTCGACCTCACCTACTACGAGAGCCTCGACGACTTCTTTGAAAAGCACCCCGATGCCGCGTGTTATTTCTTTACGACCAAGGCGGTACATCGCCACAGCGACCCGGCCTACCCCGACAAAGCCTACCTCTTTTTCGGCAAGGAAACGGCCGGTCTGCCCGAGGAACTGCTCCTCGCCCACCCGGACGAATGCGTGCGCATCCCCATGATGGATGAGTGCCGGAGCCTGAACCTTTCGAACTCGGTCGCCATCGGTGTTTACGAGGTCCTGCGGCAGTGGGATTACCCCGAACTGCAGTGCTCCGGAGAACTCCACCGGTACCGCTGGACCGACCAAAATGACCTGTGAGGAAGAATTTTCGAATTGTTCGAAAAAAGATGCTGTTAATCTTTTGACTATGGGCAAAAATCCTATATAATAGAAATGGTCTTTATTTACCACAATAATTCATGAAGGGATGAGATCATCATGAAACTCAACAAGAAAACCGTTGACGACATCAACGTAAAAGGCAAGAAAGTCCTCGTACGCTGTGACTTCAACGTCCCCCTGAAAGACGGCAAGATCACCGACGAGAACCGTCTGGTCGCTGCCCTCCCCACCATCAAAAAGCTCGTTGCTGACGGCGGCAAGGTCATCCTTTGCTCCCACCTCGGCAAACCGAAGGGCGAACCGAAGCCCGAACTGTCCCTCGCTCCCGTCGCGGTCCGCCTCGCCGAGCTCCTGGGCCAGCCTGTCACCTTCGCCGCAGACGACAACGTCGTCGGCGAAAACGCCAAAGCAGCCGTTGCTGCTATGAAGGACGGAGACATCGTCCTCCTTCAGAACACCCGTTACAGAGCGGAAGAGACCAAGAACGAAGCTGCCTTCTCCGAGGAACTCGGTTCTCTCGCAGACGTCTTCGTCAACGACGCGTTCGGCACGGCCCACCGCGCCCACTGCTCCACCGTCGGCGTCGTCGACTATGTGGACGAAGCCGTTTCCGGTTATCTCATCGCCAAAGAAATCAAATATCTCGGTGAAGCGGTCGAAGATCCGAAGAGACCCTTCGTCACCATCCTCGGCGGCGCCAAGGTCGCTGACAAGCTCAACGTCATCGAGAACCTCCTGACCAAGGCCGACACCCTCATCATCGGCGGCGGCATGGCCTACACCTTCGTCAAGGCCCAGGGCGGCGAGATCGGCACCTCTCTTGTCGACGACACCAAGCTCGACTACTGCCGCGAGATGCTCCTGAAGGCTGCCGAGAACGACGTCAAGATCGTCCTTCCCGTCGACACCATCGTTGCGAAGTCCTTCCCGGATCCCATCGACGCTCCCATCGACACCGAAGTCGTTTCGACCGACTCCATCCCGGCCGACATGATGGGCCTCGACATCGGTCCGAAGACCGCTGAGATCTTCGCCAAGGAAGTTTCCCAGGCCGCCACGGTCGTCTGGAACGGCCCCATGGGCGTCTTCGAGAACCCGATCACTGCCAAGGGCACCCTCGCCGTTGCTCAGGCACTGGCCGATTCCGATGCCGTTTCCGTCATCGGCGGCGGCGACTCCGCAGCTGCGGTCAACCAGCTGGGTCTCGGCGACAAGATGACCCATATCTCCACCGGCGGCGGCGCTTCCCTCGAGTTCCTCGAAGGCAAAGAGCTTCCCGGTATTGCCGCAATGGCCGACAAAGACTGAGACCAGTCTTTCGTATAAACCAATCTGTATCAAGCGAAAAAGAGGTAGATCCCAATGAACAAAGCACTTCGCAAAGCCGTCATCGCCGGCAACTGGAAAATGAACAAGACCCCCTCCGAGGCCAAGGCTCTCATCACGGAGCTGAAACCCCTCGTTGCGAACGCAGACTGCGACGTCGTCATCTGCGTCCCCTATGTCGACCTGCAGGTCGCGCTGGAAGAGACCGCCGGCTCCAACATCAAAGTTGGCGCTGAGAACTGCCACTGGGCCACCAACGGCGCCTTCACCGGCGAAGTTGCTGCTCCCATGCTGAAGGAAATGGGCGTCGAGTACGTCGTCATCGGCCACTCCGAGAGAAGACAGTACTTCGGTGAGACCGACGACACCGTCCGCGACCGCACCCGTGCCGCTCTCGACAACGGCCTCAAAGTCATCCTCTGCGTCGGTGAGACCCTCGAGCAGAGAGAAAAGAACATCACCTTCGAGACCATCGCCATCCAGACCAAGATCGCTCTGACCGGCGTCTCCGAGGCAGAACTCGAGAACGTCATCATCGCTTACGAGCCTGTCTGGGCCATCGGCACCGGCAAGACCGCGACCGACGAGCAGGCCAACGAAGTCAACCACTTCATCCGCACTCTCATTGCTGACCTCTACAGCAAGGAAGCTGCTGACAAGTTCGTCGTTCAGTACGGCGGCTCCATGAACGCCGGCAACGCGGAAGGTCTCGTCGCGCAGGAAGACATCGACGGCGGTCTCATCGGCGGCGCTTCCCTGAAGCCGGCCGACTTCGCCAAGATCGTCGAAGCTGCCAGCAAATAAACGGCTTTTCCGACAAACAAAGAACTCCGGACCATCTGGTCCGGAGTTTTTTTGTTTATGCGGTTTTAACCGATCGGAGTCTCTGACTCCGGCAGGACCGTGAGGTCCGGCGCTTTCATGTTCTGCGCGTGGGGCAGTCGGACCGAGAAGCAGGTCCCGTTCTCGTTCGAGTAGGCAAGGCCGATCTCGCCGTGGTGTTTCTCGACGATCTTCTGGGCGATGGAGAGGCCGAGGCCGTAGCCGCCTTTCTCCCGTACCCGGGACTCGTCGACCCGGTAGAACCGTTCAAAGATGTGTTCCGCTTTCTCCTGCGGGATCGCAGTGCCGGTGTTCGTGACAGTCAGGACTTCCACACGGCGCGGCGCCGAGGTCAGTTTCACCTCGATGGTCCCGTTCTCGTCGACATACTTCGTGGCATTCTCCACGAGGATCATGACGACCTGTTTCAGACGTTCGAAGTCGCCGACGACCTGCGAGTTCTCCGCGATGTCGGTCTTCAGCGAGATGTTCCGTTCAAACGCCAGCGCCTCGGTCGTCAGGACCACTTCCTCGACGACATCGCTGAAGCTGATGAGGCGGAAGTTGTAGTGCATGTCCATCGCGGCATCCGAGCGGGCCAGGAAGAGCATCTCATTGACGAGTTTCGACATGCGGTTCGCTTCCGACTTGGTACTGTCGATCCATTTTTCGGATTCCCGGACCGTACTGTCCGGGCTCGACGTCAGGATGTCGAGGTTCGCGAGGATGACCGCCAGCGGGGTCTTCAGTTCATGGGACGCGTCGGCGATGAACTGCTGCTGGGTCCGGATGGCTTCATCGACCGGCAGGATGGACCGCCGGGCCATGAATTCACAGAGCAGCAGGATGAGGATGAGGAGGATGAACGCAAGGACGATGTACAGACGGAACTGGAAGTAGATCGCATTCAGTTCACTGACCCGGTCCATCAGGACCACCTTGGTCCCGATGCCTTTCAGGGGCTGCTTCATGTAACGGATCTGTGTCATGATGATGCCCGAATCGCGCTCTTCCTGCGCCACCATCCGGGCGATCTCTTCCTGATCGGTGGAGATCTTTTCCCGGAATGTTTTGTCGGGTGTCATGGAGACCAGGAGGCTGCCGTCTTCCGACAGGATCATGACGGCCGTCTCGTCTTTCATATCGAGCGCTTCCCAGTCGAGTTCTGCGGTGTCCGGTTTCCCGTCCTCGCCTTTCTGGACGAGGACCGTCTCCGGTGTCACGCTCGTGAGGAGTTCCCGCATGGTGTCTTCCGCACTGTTCTGGCCGTACGTATAAGAGGCAACGATCAGAAGTGCCGTTGCCCCAACGAGAATGACGAGCGCCAGGATCATCGTGTCCAGCACGAATCGGCGTCGAAGTTTAGTCAGCACGTTACGCGCTCACCTCCAGGCGATATCCGATCTTCCGGACGGTCGTGATGCTGACCCGGGAATTCAGATGCTTCAGTTTCTTGCGAAGGAACGAGATGTACACTTCCACATTGTTGTCCTCCGCGTCGGACTCGGCGCCCCAGACCTTCACGATGAAGTCTTCCTTCGGGACGATGACGTTCGGAGCGGACATGAGGAGCCGCATGATCTCGAACTCTTTCGGGCCGAGAGGCAGGGACTTCCCGTTGCCTTCCAGCGTGTAGTTGGACAGGGACAGGACCAGGTCTTCGAACTCCAGTTCGTCCATGACGACTTCGCCCTGACGGCGGGAGATGGCACGGACACGCGCCAGCAGTTCCCCGGGGATGAAGGGCTTGGTCAGGTAGTCGTCGGCACCGGCATCGAGGCCTTTGATCTTGTCGACGGTATCATCTTTGGCGGTCAGCATGATGACCGGGGTCGTATTCTTTTCCGCACGCATCCGGCGGACGACTTCGAACCCGTCCATCTTCGGGATCATGACGTCGAGGATGATGCAGTCATAGATGCCGCTCATGGCATTGTCGAACGCACTTTCCCCGTCATATACGATGTCTGTCGTATACCGCTGCGCCTTCATGATCTCCCCGAGCGCCTCGGCCAGACGGACTTCATCTTCTACGATCAGAATTCTCATAATGTGTATCTCCCATGTTCAGGTCAGAGACCCGCATTTCCAATATCCTTAAATTAGATTATAAACGAAAACAGAGTTCCCTTCAATAAAAGAAGCGCATTGCAGGAGCAATGCGCTGTGTTCTTTTGTTCCGGATCAGATGTCCCGCAGCAGGCCGGTCTTCGGGTCGGCGGACAGGACGATGTCTTCATCTGCGATGTTGAGGTACTTTTTGATGACCTCGAAACTCTCATCGGAGATGATGTGTTCCATACGGCAGGCGTCTTCATAGGCCGTGTCCTCGTCGACGCCCATCTTCATGAGCATGTGGGACAGGACGACCTGACGCTCATAGAGACGCGTGGCGATCTCCCGGCCGGTCTCGGTCAGGGTGATGGACTTGTCCTCATGGAACGTGATGTACCCGGACTCTCTCAGGATGGAGACGGCCCGGCTGACACTGGGTTTCGAGAACCCCATGAATTCACTGATGTCAATGGAATGAACGGTGGACTGCTGGAGAGAAAGGCGCAGAATGGTTTTGAGATACATCTCGCCGGATTCCTGCAATTTCATGTTCAAACCTCCTTCTTTCTTCGATGGAAAAAGGGTAAAAAAATGGAGCGGGTAATGGGAGTCGAACCCACCTATTGACCTTGGGAAGGTCACATTCTACCGATAAATTATACCCGCATAACGCTATATATTATATAAGACGATGCGGGGTTTCGTCAAGTCAGACGAGGGCAAACGACCAGACCGTTTCCCGGCGGAAGGTCTCCCCCTGTTTCAGCACGGGAGAAGGCGCTTCGGGCAGGTGGACGGCATCCGGCCATCCCTGCGCTTCCAGAGCGGCTCCGGCAAAGGGAACGAGCGGCCCGCCGGCCAGTTCGATGCCTTCTTCCGGTTCGTTGCAGGTGTACATCACAAAGGCCGGAGCGTCGGTCGTCAGCGTCAGCGCGCGACCGGATGCGGCGTCGGTCATCCGCAGCGAATGGTTGCCCGCCTCCCGGAACAGGAAGGGGTGATCATACCCGTGGCCCACCATGACGTTCTGCGGGTGGTCCGACACGCGGCCCTGGGAAAACGGTTCGCCGAGACGGAAGTCGAAGGCGGTCCCGTCCACCGGCAGGATGGTCCCGGTCGGGATGAGGTCGTCGCGCAGTTCCACGAAGCGGTCGACGTCGGCGATGAGGACCTGGGACAGGATGTCCTGCTTCAAGTCCCCGCTCAGGTTGAAGTACGTGTGGTTCGTCGGGTCGAACAGCGTGTCTTCCGTGGTCGTCGCACGGTACAGGATGTGGAACTCGTTGTTATTATTGAGGAGGTATGTGACCTCAGCATGAACTTCGCCCGGGTAGCCGTTCGAGCCGGCAGGGCTCGTATAGAAGAAGGTCACGGACACCTTCTGGCGGTGGTCACAGACCGTCGGGTCCGGCAGGTCGAAGACCTCGGCCTCCCAGAGGGCCGTGGAGAATTCTCCGTTCCCGTGCAGGCTGTTGGTCCCGTCGTTCTTCGGCAGGTGGTACATCGCCCCGTCCAGTTCGAAGGAGGCGTCGTCGATGCGTCCTGCCGTCCGTCCCACCATGGCTCCCAGGTAAAGGCTCCCGTGGGCGATGTACCCCGTGAGGTCCGGGAACCGCAGAACGATGCTCTCAACGGCCCCGTTCCGGTCCGGCATCCGCACGTCCGTGATGATGCAGCCATAATTGATGCAGGACACCGAGATGCCCTGGTCGTTCTGCATCGTGTATTCGGTCACCGGCACCGGGCAGAGGCCCTGCGGGTCCGGAAACGTCCTGGTCGTTACTCTCATAATGTCTCCTTGGCTAACAGGTCCGCGGTCTGCGGGCCCGGTGTTTCATGCAGTCCGGCGATGTACGTGTCCACCGCCCGGGTCATCGCTCTCGCGATGCTCCGCTGGTCGTTCAGAAGCGTCTGCCGGTCGTGTTCACTGGACAGGAACCCCAGCTCACAGAGGCAGCTCTCCACGCCCTGCGGGAACGTCCGGTACTCGTTCGTCCCGTAGTCCGGATTGCGGCCGTCGACGTAGGCGCCGGTGGCGAGGCAGCCGTATTCACGGATCATGAAGTAGTAGTCCGTGGAGGTGGAGACGCGGTAGAAGGTGTACCCCTTTTGGCGGGCCTTGCTCTGCGCCTCGCGGATGTCCCGGTTCGAGAACGTCCTGCGGTAGACCCCGTTCACCGACCGGCCGGCCATCGTCGAGTAGTCGAGGGCCGTGGCGGCCACCAGCTCATCGGCGATGGACTTCGCGAAGTCGTCACCGGCACCGTTCGCCCGGTAGATCTGCACGCCGTTCTGGCTGCTGTGATCGTTATAGTTGAGATGCAGGCTGAGGGCCAGTTTGGCGCGGGACCCGCAGGTGAGGTTCACCCGGCCGTCTTTGTCGTACTCGGTGTAGGCCATGTTCACGTTCGGGTCCTCGGTGCCGTCCCGGGTCAGCAGGACTTTGTAACCGGCGCGTTCGAGGTCGTCCGCGACCTTTTTGCCGATGTCGAGGACCACGTCGGCCTCTTTGTATGAGCCGCTCTGCGCACCCGGGTCTTTTCCGCCGTGCCCGGGGTCCACGACGATGTCATAGACGTCCTTCGGCAGACGGGAGCGCTTCGTGTGGAACACCAGCGTCTCAGCCGTTCCGGCCCGTTCGAACGAGGTCGTCACGTTCCGGTGGCCGTGGTGCCCGTAGGGCAGCGTGTAATAGTCGATGGCGTCCTGCGGACCGGTCTTCTCCGTCCCGGTCCCGTCGGTCAGGGCCAGCAGCGTCGTGCCGCCGTCCTTCCCGGTCAGTTCCAGGAACGCGGCGGTGTCTCCGGTCTCCAGCGTGTCGAGGCAGAGGCCCTCATCGAGGTGTTTCGCGGTCCGGAAGCTCAGTTTCTTCCCGGAGACCGAGAACGGGACATCGAATGAGATCCGGTCCTCTTCCCCGTTCCCGGTGCGGAGCTGCAGGGCGGCCCCGTCGATGTCCTTCGCCGTCAGGTCGAGGCCGGACAGGTCCGCGGTCCCCTCCGCCCGGAAGAAGGCGCCGTATGTATAGTATTTCGTGATGGTCGCCGTACCGTCCAGTTCGTCCGCGGCTCCCGCGGCCGGGCTGCCGCAGGCAGACAGCAGGACGCTCATCAAAAAACAGAGGAGCAGGACGAGAGCGCCTGCCCCTTTCGTGCGTTTTGAAGTCATCGTTTCCATTTCATTTCTCTGGCGACTTATTCGCCCGCGTCGATGGTCATGAGCCGGGACATCATGCAGATGCCGGCCGCACCTCTGGCAAGACAGTCGTCGAGCTGTTCGCGGGAGGCGCCGCCCAGCGCGTAGACCGGGATGTCCACCGCAGAACTGACCTCTTCGAGGAAATCGAGCAGTTTGTTCTGCGTGCCGTACTCATGGGCGCCGCCGGACGCCAGACTGGCGGTGAGATAGGTCGCCCCGAGGGACACCGCTTCTTTCGCGTCCTCGACGGAATGGACCGTTGTGCCGAGGACCTCGAACTGCTTCCGGGTCTCCTCCGGCAGCTCTCTCAGTTGGGCGAGCGGGATCTGCACCCGTTTGACCCCCAGGTCGAGGGCGACCCGGTAGAACGTGTGGACGATCATCGGGACACCGTTCTCCTCACAGACCGGCAGGATCCGCTCGGCGAGGATGCGGTACGTGTCTTCCATGACATCCTTTTCCCGCAGGATGACCGCTTTCGGATGTAACGCCGCCACGATGCGCATCTGGTCCTGGAAGGGCCGGTGGCACAGGTGACGGTCGGTGATGCATATGACATTCTGAAGGTTTTGCATAGGGGGACCTCCTCACGTTGTTCTCTTATGGTTTTATTGTAGAAAAAACGGAGCGCTCCGTCAACTGTCCCAAAAACCTCCTTGACAAAGAACAAATGTTCGCTTTAGAATAGAGACGCAAACGGCAAATGGGCGAAATGGGTAATTCGTATTTGCTGGAGGCGACCGTTACGAACACCACAAACACCTTCTATTTATGCATCGACCTGAAGTCGTTCTACGCGTCGGTCGAGTGTGTGGAACGGGGGCTCGACCCCATGACCACGCTCCTCGCCGTCGCCGACCCGGGCCGGACCGACAAGACCATCTGTCTTGCCATCACGCCCGCCATGAAGGCGCTCGG
The DNA here is from genome assembly GCA_017461005.1 of Clostridia bacterium. Lineage (GTDB taxonomy): Bacteria > Bacillota > Clostridia > Oscillospirales > Acutalibacteraceae > RUG420. Next base: position 35,524 of record JAFTZU010000109.1, on the reverse strand, counting down.
CATCAAAAACCGGTGCCGGGTCTTCGAGATCCCGAAAAACGTCGAGTACATCACTGCGGTCCCACGCATGCACCTGTACCTCGAGTACTCGGCCCGCATCTACGGGGTGTACCTCAAGTACATCGCCAAAGAGGACATCCATGTCTACTCGGTGGACGAGGCATTTTTAGACGTCACCCACTATCTCGCGATGTACCACATGAACGCGAAAGAGCTGGGCCTTCAGATCATGCAGGACATCTACGACACGACAGGCATCCGGGCCACCTGCGGCATCGGGACGAACCTGTACCTGTGCAAAATAGCGCTCGACATCCTGGCGAAACACTCTCCGGACTTCGTCGGCGCGCTGAACGAGGCCCGGTACCGGCGGCTCCTCTGGGACCACCTCCCCCTCACCGACTTCTGGAGCATCGGCGGCGGGACCGTGCGGCGGCTCGCGCACTACGGCATCTTCACCATGCGGGACATCGCCGGCACGCCGGAGGACCTTCTGTACCGGGAGTTCGGCATCGACGCGGAACTGCTCATCGACCATGCCTGGGGCCGGGAGACCGTCACCATCGCGGACATCAAGGCGTTCCGACCGGTGGGCCACTCCCTGTCGAGCGGTCAGGTCCTGCCCTGGGACTACGACCGGAAGGGCGGACTGCTCCTCGCGAAGGAGATGAGCGAACTACTGGCGCTGGACCTGCTGGAGCAGGACCTCGTGGCCGACTCCATGACCATGACCCTCGGCTATTCGAAGGCCTCCGGCGGCGACTGGGTCCGGGGCACCCGGGTCCTCGGACGCACCGGCGGGACGAACTCGGCGAAGGCGGTCCGGGAGACCACCGAGGCGCTGTATGACGCCATCGCGCTCTATGACAAGCCCCTGCGGCGCATCGGCATCGCCATGAACCGGGTCCGGGAAGAAGTCTGTGTCCAGTACAGTTTCTTCGACGACCCCGCCGCACTGGAACGGGAGCGCGCCCGGCAGCGGGCCATCCTGTACATCCGGAACAAGTACGGGAAGAACGCCATCTTCCAGGGCATGGACCTCATCGACGGAGCCCGCACCCTCGAGCGCAATGCCCAGATCGGCGGTCACCGGGCGTAGTCATGGGCAAAAAGCCGAAGACAAAAATGGACCGGACCCAGCGGGCGAAACAGTTCATGCCCTTCGCCGCCCTCAAAGGTTTCGAAGAGGAGATCGCCCTCGCCGAGTTCCGGCCGGTGCGCAAAGTGGAGTTCTGCGAAGACGCTGCCGAAGAACTGGACCGCAGGCTCCACGAGGTCCGCCCCGGAGACATGGTCGAAGTGGTCTACTACGTGAAAACGGCCCGGGGAGGCACCTACCTCCGCCGGACCGGCATGGTGTCGAAGGTCGATCTGGTGGACCGTGCCCTCACCGTGGTGAAGACCCCCATCCCCTTCGCCGACCTGTATGAGATCGAAAAAAAGTGATATTTTGCCCTTTCTGAACAAAGAACCCGAGAAAAACGGGAGATGTCTGTATAAAAGGTCTCTGTACAGATGTGAAAATTGTGGTATAATTTGAATAGTTTGTTAATATTGTGAAGAAAGGGCCCGATTATTATGAACAATAAAACCGGTTATCCGTCTATTGACCGCCCCTGGGAAGAGTTTTACAAGTACGGCATTCCCAACAAACCAGATGATATGCCCTGGAAAAAGTATCTTGTCGACGATACTGCTATTGGCGCAAAACCCCCGCAGGGACTGACGATGTATCAGCTGATCTACGATGTCAACAAAGGCTATCCCGATCAGATCGCGCTGAACTACTTCGATAAGAAGACTACGTTTGCGGAAATGTTCCAGCACATCGACGAATGTGCCCGCGCACTGACCGCTGCCGGCGTCAAGGAAGATGACTATGTCATGGTCAGCCTGGTCGACATGCCGGAAGTCGTCTACTCGTTCTACGGTGCCAACAAGATTGGCGCCGCCGTCAACCTGATCGACCCGCGTTCGGACGTCGTAACGCTGCAGCACTACATCAACCAGGTCAAGCCGAAGGTCTTCATCACCCTCGACCTCAACTATCCGCTGGTCAAAAAAGCCATCGTCGGCACCAGCGTGGAAAAGGTCGTCATCGTCCGGATCGACGACTCCATGCCGGCCGCCATCAGCCTGGGCTATAAGCTTAAGTCGCGCGGACAGCATCCGAAAATCGAGTACGGAGACGGTGTCCTGAAATACAGTGACTTCATCGCCGCCGGAGCAGGCGCTCCCGAAGTGGAAGCAGATTATGAAGAAAATGCCTGCCGCATCATCGTTCATACCGGCGGTACGACCGGTCTGCCGAAGAGCGTTATGATCTCCGACCAGATCACGAACAACGTGGCCTGGAGTTACGGCTACATCGGTTTCCCGATCAAACGCCAGCAAGTCTGGTACAACGAGCTGCCCCCGTTCATCATCTATAGTATGATGATCAGCGTGCATCTGCCGCTGTTCTACGGTGTCACCGTTGTCCTGAACCCCGAGTTCTCTGTCGAGAAGTTCGCGAAGAACTTCAAGAAGTATAAACCGAACTATGCCGGTGGTGTCACCGAGCACTGGCGTCAGCTCATCCGTTCCCCGCTGATGAAAGACTTCGATATGTCCTTCCTCATCGCGGCGGTCATCGGCGGCGACGCATGCCCGCGTGAAGACGAGATCGAGATCAACGAGTTCTTCAAGGCCCACGGCTGCAAGTACCCGGTCATCAAGGGTTACGGTATGTCCGAGACCAGCGCCACCGTTACCACGGAGACCTGCACGGCCAACCGTTACAAGACGGTCGGTATCCCGCTTCCGGTCCACGACATCAAGATCGTCGATCCGGATGACACCAATAAAGAGCTGAAATACGGCCAGATCGGCGAACTCCTCGTCGGCGGTCCGAACATCATGCTCGGCTATCTGGACGATCAGGAAGCCACGGACGAAATGATCTTCACCGATGAGAAGGGCGAGCGCTGGCTGCGTACCAGCGACCTTGCCAAGATCTCCGAGGACGGTTTCCTGACGCACAAAGGCCGTCTGAGAAGGATCTACATCACCGACAACGCCGGCACCGGCGCAAAGATCTTCCCCTCCGTTCCGGAGAAAGAGATCCTTCGTCACGAAGACGTCGACGCGGTCTGCTGCGCCGGCCGTTTGAAGAAGGACTCGACCTTCTATGAGATCGTCGCCTTCGTCGTCAAGAAGAACGACCGTCCGGACGATGAGCTGACCGAAGAACTGGTCAAGCTCTGCCAGGAGAAAGTCCCGGGTTACATGCAGCCGGTCGCCTTCGAATACATCGAGGCACTCCCGCTGACCGAGACCAACGGTAAAGTCGACTTCGTCCGCCTGGAGGAACGCGCACGCGAACTCCAGCTCGCCGACATCTAAACAACCTGCATAAAAAGAAAAAGAACCGGACAGATTGTCCGGTTCTTTTTCTTTTTCTCGGCTTCTACTAAAAGCACATGACAAAAGATGAAATGTATGCTAAAATAATATAGAACAAATGTTCTTATCAAGAGGTGACGGCATGGCACACAAAGCATACAAATACCGAATCTATCCCAACGAGATGCAAGCTAAGCAGATTGAACGGACGTTTGGCTGTTGCCGCTTTGTTTACAACAAAATGTTATCCCTTCAAAATGAACGTTATGAACAAGGTGAAGCTTTTCTTTCCAAGTTCAAAGCAAACAACTACTGCAATCACGTATTGAAAAATGAATATGAGTTTTTAAAGGAGGTCGATAAATTCGCTCTAACTAACAGCATCTTGAACCTGGACCACGCTTTTCGCAATTTCTTTGATTTCAAAGCGAGATATCCCAAGTTCAAATGCAAACGCACTAGCACCAAATCTTATACAACCAACTTTACTAATGGGAATATTGCTGTCCTTGACAACGCAATCAAATTGCCGAAACTCAAAGCAGTCAAAGCAAAAATCCATCGCCCGATTCCCGGTGGATGGACTATCAAGGGAGCTACTATCACCCAAACACCAGCTGGTGAATACTATTGCTCTATTCTTCTTGAGTATGATCACGTCGTGTCTTCTACCAAAACGCATCAAAAGCCCATCGCTACCGGATTAGATTACAAGTCTGATGGACTGTATGTTGAGATGTCAGGCAGAGTTTGCGGAAGCCCAAAGCATTTACAGAAATCTCTGAAAAGAATCGCTATTGAGCAGAAAAAACTATCCCGCAAAAAGCATGGAAGCAAGAATTATGAAAAGCAACGCCTCCGCCTGGCAAAACAGCACAGGCATATCGCCAATCAAAGGAAAGATCATTTACACAAGGAATCCCTGTTCCTGGCAAAAAAGTATGATATAGTCTGCGTAGAAACACTAAACATGCGAAACATCTCGAACAAAAAGTTTCATATTGGTATGCAAACCATGGATAATGGATATGGTATGTTTTTAGAGATGCTCGAGTATAAACTGAGCGACCGGGGCGGCGAACTGATCAAAGTTGACAAATTCTATCCCAGCAGTCAGCTTTGTTCTCTATGTGGCCTCAAGAACCCTTCTGTTAAAAAGCTGAAGGTTCGTTACTGGGAATGTCCCAATTGCCATGCGATCCACTATAGAGATATCAATGCTGCAACTAACATATATAGAGAAGGGCTGCGGATTTATTCTGAACGGCGGCTTATCTCTGCCTAAATGAACGTTTTTATAGGGCAGGAGCTGCCCGAATTAAAGCCTGTCAGCACTAAGCTGTATCGAACCCGATAGGAGACGATGTAAGACATTCTGCACTTTGTGACTGGATGCAATTGTCAATGAAGCAGGAAACAATCTCTTTTGGAGTTGTAGCTCACCCCACGCGACGCCTATTTCGATATACATAAAAAGACCCGAAATCACATAGATTTCGGGTCTTCTGGCGGAGAATGAGAGATTCGAACTCTCGCGACGGTCATCCCGCCCTACTCCCTTAGCAGGGGAGCCCCTTCGGCCTCTTGGGTAATTCTCCAGGTCAAAGTCAGTGACAATATTGTGTTGTCTGTGCTGAATGCCTTAACAGTTTACCATTTTTCATGGGCTGTGTAAAGCAAAAAAATGGCGGAGAGGATGGGATTCGAACCCATGTGACGTTGCCGCCTAACGGTTTTCAAGACCGCCCCGTTATGACCGCTTCGGTACCTCTCCGTTTGCTGAACTATGCTAACACATTTACTATTGAGTGTCAATCGACTGGCGCGACAAAAAGCCCTGCCTGGGAAACCCGGCAGGGCTTGTCGTTTGTTTTTCAGACGATCAATGTTGCGGTGCTTCCGCCGGAGGGCAGCTTTTTGACATCGATCTGTTTGTCGATGCGCTGCTCCAGCTCCTCCACATGGGAGATGATGCCGACGAGCCGGTGTTCCGCTCCCAGTTCTTCGAGGGTCTGGAGCGCCTTTTCGAGGGACTCGGCGTCGAGACTGCCGAAGCCCTCGTCGACGAACAGGGTGTCGAGCTGAACGCCGCCGGACTGCTCCTGGATGAGGTCTGAGAGACCCAATGCCAGGGCAAGAGAAGCCAGGAACGACTCACCGCCGGAGAGAGTCTTGACCGAGCGACGGGACACATCGCCATAGTGGTCGATGACATCGAGGTTCAGGGCATACGAGGACCGCTTGTCCCCCGCTTCCGTCTGCCGGGCGAGTTCGTACTGCCCGTCGGTCATAGCGTAGAGCCGCCGGTTCGCGAGGGCCAGAACCTGGTCGAAGTAGATGGCCTGGACATAGGTCTCCAGCTTCAAACGGCCTTCGGTCGTCAGCTTGCCGTTGAAGACCTGGTCGAGTTCAGAGAGCCAGCGCTGTTTCTCCCGGGCCTCGGCGAGCGCTTTCAACGTTTTTCCGGCATCGGTCTGCGCCTGCTTTGCGTTCTGAAGCGCTGTCGTGCAGCCGATGACCTTCTGCTCCAGGGCTTTCCCCTGTTCGGTCAGCTCGGCGATCTGTTGGACACGTCCTTCCGCGGCGGCACGGTCAAATCCTTCGAGGCCTTCCTGCAGGGTCTTCTGCTTTGCCTCGAGCCCGAGTTTGTTTTCTTTCGCCGCCTCGAATGCCTTGCGGGCCGTTTCAAAAGCCGCTGCCAGCGTCTTTTGTTTTCCGGTCAGGCCGTCGAGTGCTTCGTTCGCTTTCTGCAGGGACTCATAGGGCAGATTTTTCTGCGCCTCTTCCAGTTCCTTCCGGCGGGCATCTTTCTGCCCGGACAGGTTGGCGATGGACGTCTTCAGCTCGCTCAGTTCTTTCGCACGGGTCTCATTGGCGTCCTTCCGTTTCGGCAGTTCCTCGTTCAGTTTCCCGAGGCGTTCCACCTTCTTCTGCAGTTCTTCCCCGGCGGTCTTCAGTTCCATCTGAAGGGTCCGGTTTTCTTCCCGTTTTGCCTGCAGGACAGAACCGGTCTGTTCATCGAAGGGGATGTCCAGCGCCTCACAGTCTCTGGTCAGCTGCTGTTTCTGCTGATCGAGCGCAGCACGCTGTTCCGCCACTTTGTTGGAAGCCTGACCGGCTGCTGTGCGGGCCGTTTCCTCGTCCGCCTTGGCTTTGTCCACATCAGCTTTCTCCGGTGTGCTCTCCGGCAGGGCCGCACAGTGCGGATGGGTCGTGGAGCCGCAGACCGGGCAGGGGTCGCCCTCGTTCAAACCGGCAGCGAGAAGGCCGGCCTGGGCATTCAGGTACTGGTCCTCCAGCACTTTCCGCCGCGCCTCTGCTGCATCGTATTTCTCTTTTTTGGCGGCATAGTCGTCCTGCAACTGTTTCAGGGTCTTCTGCCCGGACCGGAAGGTGTCGAAGCGCGCCTGAAGATCGGTCAGCGCTTTGCCCCGTTCTGCCGCCGCGTCCCTCGCGTGGGACCATTCGGTCTGCTCTTTCGGGACAGTGAGCAGTTCGTTCCGCTCTGCCTCAAGTTTCTTCTGAAGTTCTTCTTCTGTGCTCTGGAGTTTTGAGTCTCCGGCAAACCGGGACTGTTTTTCTTCCAGATCTTTCCGGAAGGCGGCAAAGTCTTTCTGTTTCTGATCGAGCGCTTCATACTCTTTACGCTGATCGTTCTCGAGGGTGATCTGGGCAGCAAGGCTCTCCCGCTCCTTCACCCGTTCTTCTGTATTCTCGGCTTCGAAGGCAGCCTTGCTGTCTTCGAAGGTCTTTGTGGCTGTTTCCAGCGCAGCGAGGACGCCGGTCAGTTCGCCGGCCTGTTTCAGGAGCGCCTCATCGGCACCCTTCTGTTTCTGCAGAGCCGCGAGTCGTTTGTCCAGCTCGTCTTTTTCGCTCTGCGCCTCTTTGAGGGCCGTTTTTCCGTCGGCGACCCGTTTCTCCAACAGGGCGAGAAACTCCTCCGAGCGGGCCTCAGCGGCCACCGCATCGAACGATCCTTCTTCCTCGAAGGAGAGCGAGTCCACCAGGTGCCCAAGGTCCCGCTGCAGGTTCCCGCAGACGGCGTTCTGGGCATTGGATTCCGCGTTGACCCGGTCCTGCAGGTTCGCATACCGCTCCGTCTGGAACAGTTTGGCGAGGATGGGGCCGCGGACCTTTTCGTCAGCGGTCAGCAGTTCCCGGAACTGTCCCTGGGCGATCATGACGATCTGCACGAACTGGTCCCGGGTCAGTCCCAGCAGTTCCTCGACCTTTGCGGTCACGTCCTTGACTTTGCTCGCGATCGGCTTTTCGTTCGCGTCGAACAGGACCGCCTCCTGGAGTTGGTTTTTCCCATCGATGAGGACTTTCTGCCGGCCTTCCTTGTTCACACACCGGAAGGCTCTGTACCGGGTGCCGTGGCAGGCGAAGGTGAAGTCCACATAGGAAGACGCGCCTTCCTCCGCATATTTGCTGGCGAGGCCTTTCGCGTCGCGGTCGCTGCCGCTGGCACTGCCGTAGAGGGCGTAGACGATGGCGTCGAACAGAGTGGTCTTGCCCGCTCCGGTGTCGCCGGTGATGAGGTACAGTCCGCTCTCCCCGAGTTTCGAGAAGTCGAGGGTCGTGGTCCCGGCATAGGGGCCGAACGCGGACAGGGTCAGGCTCAGTGGTCTCATTCCGCGTCACCTCCCCACAGTTCGACCATCAGGTCTTTGAGAAGGGTCTCCTGTTCCGGCCGCAGTTCTCTCCCCGTCTGGTCCCGGAAGAACCCGGCGACGAGGTCGAAGGGGTCGGTCTCCTCGAGTTCCTGTACGCTGAGGTTCGAGGTCTCGAAGACCCGGTCCGTCCCGGCATAGCGCAGAGACAGAAGGTTCGGATAGATGGAGCGGAGCTTGGAGAACGCGCCCGGGATCTCCGACGCGTCGGTCAGGGTGATCTCCAGGTAGTCGTCCGTCTTCTGCTGTTCATAGTAGTCACGCGCGGTGACCTCTTCAAAGGTCCCGGCAATGCGCCGCATGTCCCGCATCGGGGCAAGCGGCAGCGTGTCGATGCGTACATCGCCTTTGGGTCCCAGGTCCACAACGGTGATGCTCTTCCGGTCGTTCGCTTCCGAGAAGGAATACTTGAGGGGCGTGCCGCTGTAGCGGACGGTCTCCCGCCCTGCCTTCTGGGGGCGATGTAAATGCCCCAGTGCCACATAATCGAAGTCGTCGAACAGGTCAGTACCGACGCAGTCGAGGCCGCCGATGCTGAGGACTTCGGAATCGGTCTTTTCAACGCCGGGGTCCTCCCCTGCTCCCACGGACTTCACGACGAACTGGTGAGCCAGCAGCACGTTCCGTTCCGACGGGTCGACGTCCATCTGTGCCACCACGGAGCCGATGGCGTTGTGGTAGCTGTCCGTCTTCACGTCCGGCCACTCCTCTTCGGGGTACGCCGCCCGCACGTCGACGGGTTTCAGGAAGGGCATCAGCCAGAACCGGACGGGGCCGTGCTCATCTTCCAGAGTCACGGGCTCCCGGACCCCGGTGAATTCCGGAGCCGTCGTGTAGAGCTGATTCTTTTTGAGCAGGTCGGAGAAGTAGCCCACGTGGGCCGCCGAGTCGTGGTTCCCGCTGATGATGAGGACCGGTTGCCCGCAGGCGGTCAGTTCGGTGAGGAACCAGTCGTACAGTTTCTCCGCTTCTTTCGCGATCTGCGGTTTGTCATAGATGTCTCCGCAGAGCAGGACGGCGTCCGGCCGTTCCCGTTTCACCGCGTCGAGGACCTGCTCCAAAATGTAGCGCTGGTCCGGCAGCAGAGAAACGTTGTGGACCTGTTTTCCGATGTGCAGGTCCGCGAGGTGGAATAGTTTCATGCAGTTGCTCCTTCTGGGTAAGGGTCTCTGAAAAGTATTATACCATGTCACGAAAAAATGACAGACCCAAGAATGGTTCTATGGGGCGCTCTGTGCTATAATACTTTCAGCAATGGACCAAAAAAGACTGACACAGGGAGATCATATATCATGAAACGAGTCAAATTCCTCTCCATGCTCCTGGCACTGTTCCTGGTGTTCGGAAGCCTCCTCGGCACGACGGCGCTGGCCGCCACGACGACCGCCGCCACGGAAGTCGTCGCCGCAGAGCAGGCCGACACCACGCAGGCAGCGGAAGCCGCCACTCAGAAGAAGGGCCTCGGGCAGCAGATCCGCAAGATCCTCATCTTCGGCGTCATCGTGGGCATCATCGCGGTCGGCTACGGCCTGACCACCATGCGGTACAATCAGGAAAAGATGGACGACATGACCGCAGAGTCCCGGAAGATCGTCGAGCGGTTGCGGGACGACAACGAATAACAGCACAAAAAAGAGACCTCAGGGCAGCTGTCCTGAGGTCTTTTTCGTTATCTTTAGTAGTCTTCGTCGTCCTCGTAGTCGGGGCCATCGAAGCTGATGCCCATGCCGAAGCCGTAATCGTGGTAGCGGTTGCGGCGGCCTTTGCGGGTGTCCCCGTAGACTTCCTTGTGGCGATTCAGCGCCTGTTCAAGGGCCGAGAACGCGACTTCCTCCTCGAGTTCCTCATTGGTGGGCTCGTAGTCGTCATCGTCGTACTCGTCGTCATCGTAGTAGTCGAACACAACCGCGCTCGGGATGACCGTGGTGGCGCCGAAATCGAACCGGTCATCATAGTCATCGTAGTCGTCCTCCGCAGAGACACTGGACGGACGGCTCTCCGCAATGCGGATGTCCTCGTCTTCCGCCAGTTCCTCGACGACGGGTGCGGCGGCAGCCGCGGCAATGACTTCCGCCTCTTCGGCGGCTTCTCTCGCGGCCCTGCGCTCTCTCAGTTTGTCCTTCGAGATGGGAAGGGACTCCTCCTCTTCCTCTTTCCGCTTTTTGAGGTACCAGGCTTTCCGCTTGCTCTGTGGTTTCTCCGGAGCGGCGGGCTCCGCCGGACGGACGGGCTCGACGAAACGCTCTTCGACGGTTTCTTCGACCGTCGCCTCGACCTTCGGCTCCTCTTTCGGAAGCGGGGCCGGACGGACCGGTTCGCTCACCGGGATGGACACTCTGCGGAAGCCCGCGGAACGCCCCTGGCTGCCACCCAGTGCTTTGGCGGCATTGGCGAACATCGCCTGAGCGTCCTCCACGGACACTTCTTCGATCGGTTTTTTCGTATCTGCCATATCAAGCCCTCCCGGCTTTTACTTGGAATCGGTAATGTCTCGCGCGGGCGGCGGAAAACACGGCCCAGGCGGAGAACAGGACGGCCGGCACCAGCAGCACGAGGAGTGCCTCGACTTTCCGGTCGGCCGGGATGATCATCAGAAGGGGCAGGTACGCGAGGACTGCCGCCAGTTCACAGAGCAGTTCGAGCGTACAGGTGTGCTGGACGGTCAGTTCCCGCTGTCCGGGGACGACGAGGAACGCATCCGTGTCGTAGTCGGACAGGTCGGCCCACTTGCGGACCGGGTCTTTTTTGATGAGCCACTTGTCGAAGCGGTTCTTCTGGAACCAGCCGGAGGTGGTCACGAACAGGCGGTCGTGTTCATACTTCACGTTCGTCGTGAGGAAGAATCGGATGAAACACTGACAGCCGAGGCCCAGCATCAGCACAAAGAGCGGTTCCCAGACATTGTCGAGCGCGTCGACAACGACGGTCAGCACGAACAGTACGACTGCCAGTACCAGGAATGCGACGCCGGTCCAAAGAAGGATCTGGCGTTCTCTTTGTTGCGTCATAGCGGATTTCCCCTCATTCTGATTTCTCACACGCTATTTAGTGTAAATCAAAGAGAGCAGGGACGTCAAGCGCAGACCGGACAACTTTCGTCGCCTTTTCGGCATAGTACGGTTCCGGCTGTTTGATGTCCGGGATACAGATGACCGGGATGCCCGCGCGGAAGGCCGCCAGGACCCCGTTTTGGGAGTCTTCGAACACAATGGAATCCTCCGGCGATGTATCGCCTCGCTCACAGGCGAGCAGGAAAATGTCCGGATTCGGTTTGGACTGCTCCACCTCTTCGCTGGTCACGATGAAGGCGAACGCATCGAGGATGCCGGCGAGATCCAGCAGGGCAGTGGCGTCGGACCGGACGGTCGAAGTGGCGACACAGCAGGGAATGTCCCGGTCCGCAAAAAACTGCAGCAGTTCCGGGATCCCCGGTTTCACCGGCACCCCTTCCCGCTTCATCCGCTCGATCTCCTGCACGCGGGACTTCTCCGCGATCTCGTGGGCAGGGTAGTCCGCACCGTGGATCTCATAGAGTCTTCCGAAGAATTCCTCGTCTGCGGTCCCGATGGTCTGGACATATTCGTCATATTGCTGAGTATAGCCGTATTCTGCCATGACTTTGGCATTCTCCTCCATCAGCACCCGTTCGGTGTCGAAGAGCAGTCCGTCCATGTCGAACACAGCAAGTTTGGGCAGTTGCATATGCATGCCTCCAATGGTTCAGATTCAGCCGATGGCTTTGATCAAGTTTACCATTTCAATGGCAGAGCATGCAACATCGTAGCCCTTGTTCCCGGACTTGGTGCCGGCGCGCTGGATGGCCTGCTCGATGTTGTCCGTGGTGACGACGCCGAAGAGGGTCGGGACGCCGGTGGAGAGTTCGACCTGCGCGATGCCCTTCGAGACTTCAGCACAGACATAGTCGTAATGGGAAGTGTCCCCGCGGATGACCGCACCGAGGCACAGGACCGCGTCATACTTGCCGGACTCGGCGAGCTTTTTCGCGATGACCGGGATCTCGAACGCGCCGGGGACCCATGCGAGGGTGATGTCGTCCTCTTTCACGCCGTGGCGAAGCAACGCGTCTTCCGCGCCGCCGATGAGTTTCGAGACGATGAATTCGTTGAACCGGGCCGCGACGATAGCGATTTTTACGTTTTTGGCAACAACGTTTCCTTCAAAAGTTTTCATGGTTTAGTCCTCCTTATATTCGGTCATGTGGTGCATTTTCTGCTGTTTCGTGAGTAAATATTTGAAATCGTGGGGCTGGGGTTTGATCTGGATCGGCACCCGCTCCTCGATCGTAATACCATAGGGTTCGAGGCCGTTGATCTTGGCCGGGTTGTTCGTGAGCAGCCGGAGCCGTCTCGCGCCGATGTCCCGCAGGATCTGCGCGCCGACCCCGTACTCCCGCATGTCTGCCGGGAAGCCGAGTTTGAGGTTCGCTTCGACGGTGTCATACCCCTGTTCCTGCAGTTCATAGGCCTTGAGCTTGTTGAGAAGGCCGATGCCTCTTCCCTCCTGACGGAGGTACACGACGACACCGCGCCCTTCGTCGGCGATCTGCTTCATCGCCTGGTGGAGCTGGTCTCCGCAATCACAGCGTTCGGAGCCAAAGACGTCCCCGGTGAGGCACTCGGAATGGACCCGGCACAGGACCGGTTCTCCGTTTGCCACATCGCCCATGACCAGGGCCACGTGCTGTTCCCCGTTGACGGAGTTGCGGTAGCCGTAGATCTTGAAGTGGCCGTAGGCCGTCGGGAGGTCCGCGTCCGCTTCCCGGACGACGAGGCTCTCATGGTTGAGGCGGTACTTGATGAGGTCCGCGATGGTGATGGCGGTGATGCCGTACTTCTCGGCGAACTCCAGGAGTTCGGTGGTGCGCATCATGGTGCCGTCGTCCCGCATGATCTCGCAGCAAAGCCCGGCATCTTTGAGCCCGGCGATGCGCATGAGGTCCACGGTGGCTTCGGTGTGGCCGGAACGGACCAGGACACCGCCGTCTTTCGCCCGCAGTGGGAACATGTGTCCGGGCCGGCGGAATTCGTGGGGCTGGACGCCCTCTTCGACCGTCTTCAATGCGGTGATGGACCGCTCGACGGCGGAGATGCCGGTGGTGGTGCTCATGTGGTCGATGGAGACTGTGAACGCCGTCTCGTGGTTGTCGGTGTTGGCGGTGACCATCTGAGAAAGGCCGAGGTCGTCACAACGCTTGCCGCTCATGGGCATGCAGATGAGGCCCTTCGCGTGGACCGCCATGAAGTTGATGTTTTCGGTGGTCGCGAACTCGGCGGCGCAGATGAGGTCACCCTCGTTCTCCCGGTCGGGGTCATCCACGCAGAGGATGAGTTTTCCCGCCTTCAGGTCTTCGACCGCCTGCTCGATGGTTGCAAACTCTTTTGCCATAATGCTTCCTTCTTTCTATGCTGAGAGCTCTGCTCTTAAAATCCGTATTCTTTCAAAAACGCTTCGGTGATGCCGGAGCTTTTTTCTTCCTTTGGCGATATACCGCCCGACGCCCCGAACGGTCCGAGCAGTTTCTCCACATACTTCCCGATGACATCGCACTCGAGGTTCATGGTGCTCCCGACGCCTTTGGTTGAGAGATTCGTGACGGCTCTCGTGTGCGGAATGATCGACACTTTGAAACTCCGGTCATCCACCTCTGCCACCGTCAGGCTGATGCCGTCGATGCAGATGGAGCCCTTCTCCACGATGTACCGGAGCAGGTCCGGCGCCGCCGAAATGGTGTACCAGACGGCGTTGTCGTCCTGTCGCAGTTCCGTCACCGTGCCGGTGCCGTCGATATGGCCGGAGACCATGTGGCCGCCGAACCGGCCGTCCGCCGGCATGGCCCGCTCCAGATTGACCGGGCTCCCGGGCGAGAGGTCTCCAAGCGAACTGCGGGACAGCGTCTCATGCATAACGTCCGCGGTAAAGTAGGTGGCGCCCAGTTCGGTGACGGTGAGGCAAACGCCGTTCGTCATGATGCTGTCCCCCACCTTCGTACCCTCGAGCACGGTGCGCGCCCCGATGGTCAGGACGGCGCTGTTCGAACCGCGGTGGATGCCCTGCAGGGTGCCGACTTCTTCGACTAATCCTGTGAACATGAGACTCCTCCTTCCTTCACCCGTCCGGTGATCATGATATCGTCTTCGAAGTGTTCGACTTCGATGTGTTCCAACTCAGTGGCGTCCGCCATTTTGGCGACGCCTTTTCCTTCCACGGGCGATTTACTGTCTGCGCCGCCGACCAGCTTCGGTCCGAGGAACGCGTAGACCCGGTCGACGAGCCCCGCTTCGAGGAAACTCGCGTTCACCGTCCCGCCGCCCTCGACGAGGACGCTGTCGATGTCCCGCTCCGCGAGCAGGGCGAGCACCCGTGCCACATCGATCTTCCCGCGGTGGTCGGCCCGGTCGGCGCTGCCGCAGGGGATGACATCGACACCCAGCCGGTTCAGCGCCTCTGCCCGCTCCCGACCCTTGGCGGACTGCAGCGTCTCCTCCGCCGTGAAGACCCAGGTCGGGATCTCCTTCGCGGTCTGCGCCAGCTGACTGTCCGGCGGCAGCCGGAGCTGGCTGTCCGCCACGAGACGGACCGGGTCGACGCCCTCTTCCGTCCGGCAGTTCAGCATCGGGTCGTCTGCGAGGGCGGTGCCGATGCCGACGAGGATCGACGAATATTTCTTCCGAAGTCCGTGGACATATGCCCGGGACTGCGGTTCCGTGATCCACTGTGAGTCTCCGGTATGACAGGCGATCTTCCCGTCTAAGGTCATCGCGTATTTCATCGCCACAAAGGGCCGGTGTGTTTCAAAGAAGTGGTAGAAGACCTCGTTGAGGTCCATCGCTTCCTGTGCGAGGATGCCCGTGACCACCTCGATGCCGGCGTCTCTGAGCGTCTGTACGCCCTTGCCCGCCACCAGCGGGTTCACATCCATCGCGGCGATGAAAACGCGTCCTATGCCCTTCTCGATGATGATCTCGGTGCACGGCGGCGTCCGTCCGTAGTGGCAGCAGGGTTCCAGCGTCACATAGAGGTCCGCTCCGGCGGGGTCCTCCTCACAGCGGAGGAGCGCATTGCGTTCGGCATGGTACTCTCCGACCTTCTCGTGGTACCCTTCGCTGATGACGCGGCCGTCCTTCACGACCACGCAGCCCACCATAGGGTTCGGGTTCACGTGCCCTTCCCCGCGCCGGGCCAGGTCCAGCGCCCTGCGCATATATTCTTCATGAGTCACCGTTCTGCCTCCTTTGAAATCGGCGGAAAACCTGTCTCCTCGCCAAAACCCCCGAAGCCCACAGCCCTTGGGTTCGCTCCCGGCGCTTCGCGCTGTGCAGTCTCACTTGGAGACGCCGGATTTTGGCTCAAAGACAGTTTTCCTGCCTCCTTTCCAAACAAAAAAGCCTGAAACGTAGACTACGCTTCAGGCTTTGTGATTCCATAAAACTTCGCGACAAGGAGCCCCCTCATAGGGCTTCGTCACGTCATCCTCTCTCATCCAGACTGTACTGTCGGTACCGGAATTCCACCGGTTCGTGCGAAATGCTTGCGGACTTTACCGCCGGTCGGGAAATGCTCCCTGCCTCGAAGACGTCATATTCGGTTGTCTGTCAATCATTATAGGAGCATCTTCCGTTTCGGTCAATGCCCTCTTTGGTTCTGTTTTTTAGACCTTTACATGTGTCCGCCGTCGTCCCAGAGGACGATCTCCCCGGATTCCCGGGTGGCGGGCAGGTCGATGAGGCGCTGGTTCGAAGAGCCGCGGAACCGGAGCGTGATATCCTTGAGGTCCTCTTCGAAGCGGCCGTCGACGAGGACGTCCAGCATCGACAGCATCTCCTCGGACACTTCAGTGTGGCAGTAGGTGCCTTCCGTCAGCAGGTCTTCGTACAGGAAGCCCGTGAAGGCCCAGATGTCCTTCCCCGGGTACTTCTCCTTTACCTCGCGCAAAAACGGCACGAGGGCTCTCTGGTTCGCCGGCTCGAAGGGGTCTCCGCCGAGGAGTGTCAGGCCCTGAGTGAAGATGTGGGACAGTTCCGTAAAAATGCGCTCTTTGGCCGAGTCGTCGAACTCCTGACCGTAGTTGAAATCCCAGGTCTGGGGTTGGAAGCAGCCCTTGCAGGCGTTGGTGCACCCGGAGACGAACAGGGTCACGCGGACGCCGGGCCCGTTGGCAATATCGTAGGTTTTGATCTCGCCGTATTTCATCGTTTTTGTCGCCTCCCTTTGGCGATTCAGTGTTCCAAGAAAAAGGCCGACGGAAAATCGTCGGCCTTGATAGGTTCCTTCTTGTAAAGCTTTTAAGCTTTACAGATGCAGGTCGTGCTTACAGGTGAAGGACGCGTTCTGCGATCTCCTGGGTACGGCCCTGGTTCCAGTACTGGGTACCGATGTAACCGCAGGTCCGGCGGGCAACATGCATCTTGGACTGGTCACGGTTGCCGCACTTCGGGCATTCCCAGATGAGTTTGCCGGTGTCGTCCTTCTTGATCTGGATCTCGCCGTCGAAACCACAGACGTCGCAGAAGTCCGACTTCGTGTTGAGCTCGGCATACAGGATGCAGTCGTAGATGTGCTGCATGACCGCGATGACCGCGGGGATGTTGTCCTGCATGTTCGGGACTTCCACGTAGGAGATGGCGCCGCCGGGGCTGAGCTTCTGGAATTCGGCTTCCTTGGTCAGCTTGTCGAAGGCGTTGATGTCTTCAGTGACGTGGATGTGGTAAGAGTTGGTGATGTAGTTCTTGTCGGTGACACCGTCGATCTTACCGAAGCGCTTCTGAAGGCACTTGGCAAACTTGTAGGTGGTGGACTCGAGCGGAGTGCCGTAGACGGAGTAGTCGATGTTCTCGTCGGCTTTCCACTTGGCACAGGCGTCGTTCAGGGCCTGCATGACTTTGAGGCCGAACTCTTTCCCGACTTCGCTCGTATGGGAGACGCCCTTCATGTAGTAGATGCACTCCGCAAGACCGGCATAGCCGAGAGAGATGGTGGAGTAACCGCCGTAGAGGAGCTTGTCGATGGTCTCGCCGGGTTTCAGGCGGGCCAGCGCGCCATCCTGCCAGAGGATGGGAGCGACGTCGGACGGAGTGCCGAGCAGACGCTCATGACGGATGCGCAGCGCTCTGTGGCAGAGGTCGAGGCGCTCTTTCATCAGCTGCCAGAACTTCTCTTCGTCCTGACCGGAAGAGCAGGCGATGTCGACGAGGTTCAGGGTAACGACGCCCTGGTTAAAGCGGCCATAGTAGACATGGCGGCCTTCGATGTAGTTTTCAGCATGCTCCGGGTTGCCGTAGCCGTTGTCGGTGAAGCGGTCCGGAGTCAGGAAGGAGCGGCAGCCCATGCAGGGGTACACGTCGCCCTTCAGTTCAAGGGCTTTCTTCTCGGAGATGTAGTCCGGGACCATGCGCTTCGCGGTGCAGCGGGCAGCAAGCTCTGTCAAGTAGAAGTACTTGCCATCTTCGGTGATATTGTCTTCCTGCAGGACATAGATGAGTTTCGGGAACGCCGGGGTGATGTACGCGCCGGTCTTGTCCTTGACGCCGAGGATGCGCTGGTTGAGCATGACCTCGATGACGAGGGCAAGGTCGTCCCGGACCTGGCCTTCCGGCACTTCGTTCAGGTACATGAAGACCGTGACGAAGGGAGCCTGGCCGTTGGTGGACTGCAGGGTGATGAGCTGATACTGGATGGTCTGACAGCCGCTCTCGACTTCCTTGCGGACTTCCTTCTCGACGAGGGCCGTGAATTTGTCTTCCGGAAGGCGGACGCCGGCCTCAGCCAGTTCCTCGCCGAGACGGGCGCGGATCTTCTGACGGGTGACGTCGACGAACGGAGCCAGGTGGCTCATGGTGATGGTCTGTCCGCCGTACTGGCTGGACGCGACCTGGGCAACGATCTGAGAAGCGACGGTGCAGGCAGTGGCGAAGCTGCGGGGACGGTCGATGTGGGTCCCGGAGATGCAGGTGCCGTTCTGGAGCATGTCCTCGAGGTTGACGAGGTCGCAGTTGTGCATGTGCTGTGCGAAGTAGTCCGCGTCGTGGAAGTGGATGACGCCTTCGCGATGTGCGGTGACGATGTCTTCCGGAAGCAGGTACTTCGAGGTGTAGTAGCGGCTCCACTCACCGGCCATGTAGTCTCTCTGGACGGAGAGGACGGTCGGGTTCTTGTTGGAGTTCTCCTGTTTGACCTCTTCATTGTCGCGCTCGACGACACCGGCGATCTTCTGGTCGATGTTGCTCATCTTACGCATTTCATTGTGTTTGTAACGGTAAGTGATGTAAAGTCTCGCGACTTTCGTCTTACCGGTGCCCATGAGGGCGTCTTCGACCTTGTCCTGGATCTCTTCGACGGACAGGTCGCGGCCGGCATTGCGGGCGTCTTTCTCGATACCGGAGACAATGTCGGTGATCTGCTGTTCGGTCAGGCGCTCGGAGAGGATACCCTCTTCGTTGTTCGCCTTGATGATGGCGGCGGCGATCTTATTGCCGTCGTACGGTACGCGTTCCCCCGAACGCTTCATGACACACACTTTGACGTCTTCCGTCTCCATGTTGCCATCGAGATGCTCATTATAGTACATCATAGCTCAATTTCCTCCATAACACACAACAAAACCCTAGATATTGTGCTGATTTTTTCGTTCGCATTCCATTATACCGCAAGATATAGATTTCGCAAGAACAAATTCTACCTAAAATGCACAATATCTAGAGTCTGATGACCACAATATGTTGTGTTTCACGGAGAAACCCTACGCAACGGCGCATGTTTCACGCTGTGGCGATGTACCTTATAAAAGTATATAAAAATTTCTTTACATCTTAGAGTCATCATAGATGGCTCTGGCGCCGCCCACATATTTGGGACGGCGGCGGGCGCAGACGAGGGGCGCTTCGCCGATGTGGTCGACCGAAATGCGCAGGGGCACGACGACCGGATGGATGTGCATGCCGATGAGCGTGGCGCCGATGTCCATGCCGGCGGAGGCCTGTGCGCCGAGGTCTTCGACGACGACCGGGTGGGTCATCCGTTCATAGGCGACCGTCGCGAAGGCGCCGCCCGCGTGGTTCGGCTGCGGGATGGCGTTGACCTCTTCAAGGCGGTAGACCTCTGCGGTCTCCTGTTCGACGACGAGCGCGCGGTTCAGATGCTCGCAGCACTGGGCGGCGAGACGGATGCCCGCGGGCTCCAGCACACTCTGGATGCCTTCATACAATGCGCCGGCGATGTCCGTATTGGTATGGGTGCCGATCTTCTCCCCCATGACTTCGCTGGAGGAACAGCCGACGACGAACAGGTCGCCCGGCTTCAGCCGGGATGCCTCCAGGACTTCTGCCGCAGCGGACGCTGCCGCAGTTCTGATTTCACCAAGTTCCATGAGAATGCCTCCTCGTTCTTTCTGCCGGTATTTTACCACATAACGACCGTTCGGTTCTACCTTAACGACCGTTCATCGCGAATTTTCGACCGTTCGTCGAGAACCCCTTCCCTTTTGGCCCGGAACCTCGTAAGATGAGAGCGCCCGGACCCGAAAAGGAGGAGTCTCATGTTTGCGGAAACTTTGAAAGAACTCAGAAACGCCCAGCACCTGACCCAGTCAGAACTCGCGAAGATCATCGGGGTCAACCTCAGGACCCTGCAGAATTATGAACTGGGGGTCTGCCTGCCGAAAAGCCCCATCACCCTGAACCGTATCGCCGCCTACTTCAACGTGCCCCTGCAGAGCCTCGTGAAGAGCGACGACTTCTACCGGCTGCTCGACTCGGAGAAAAAGGGAAGCGACCGGGAGCAGGACAGGAAAGAACTGTACCGGCTCATGCAGGAGATCTCTGCCCTCTTTGCCGGCGGACAGCTCTCGTCCAGTGACCGGGAGCTGTTCCTCGATGCCATGACCGACCTGGTCCGGGAATCCTATGATCTCTGACCGGGTCCGGGAGCTGAAGGCGCTCATCGCCGACCTCCGGGACCGCTATGGTTTTGAGGAGGACCGGCCGGACCCTGTGGCACTGGCAGAGGCGATGCACGTCCGCGTCCGTTACTTCCCGCTCGGCGGTCTCAAGGGGTTCTATCTCGTGCTGAACGACATCCCGTTCATCGCTATCGACCGGGACCTGCCGGAGGCACTGCAGAGAGTCGTCTGCGCCCATGAACTCGGCCACCATCTGCTCCACCGGGAGGAGGCGGCGCGGGGGTTCTTCGACGACTACGACCTCTACCGGATGGAGAACCGGTTCGAGCAGGACGCCAACCTGTTCGCGAGCCTCCTGCTCCTCCCCGACCGGGCGGTCGAGGAGTTCTGCCGTCCCGAAAACCGGGGCCTCTCCATCAAAGAAGCGGCCCGGCTCCGGGAGACGACGGAAGAGCTGTTTGCCATCCGCCTCAGCGCCGAGGGGATCGACACCGGGGTCCGGTTCAGCCGCTTTCCCTCTGAATGAGGGGCGGCGACACCCGGACAAAGTAGGCGGCGGCATCGTGGTCCCAGGCAAAGGCCCGGGCCTCTTTGCGAAAGACTTCGAACTCCGCTTCGTTCATGCTGTCTCCGGTGAACAGGTAGATGACTGCATAGGTCGGGTCGTCGAACACGACGACCGAGGGGGCGTCCGGCCGGGGTTCCTTCCCCACCGACAGCGCTTCATACCCCTGTTCCCGAAAACGGTCGACGAGGCGGAGGCGCAGTTCTTCCGACGGAGACTCGAGCGCGGCCCGCAGGACCGCTTCGATGGTCCGTTCTTCTTCGAAATACATATTCGTTCCTTTCCGACACGCGTGTCCTGCTGGTGTTCCCAAGGGACGATCCCATTATATAGAAAAGATTCGTAAAAAACGGGTCTCCGTCCGCGAGCGGTCGATTTTGGCCGCCGAACGGTCGTTATGGCGCAAAAAAATTCGTATGGTTTGTTCGAAACCATACGAATCCTTTCTTTTGTCTGATTCAGGCGATGTGCAGCAGCACCGTCGCCAGTTTGAAATAGGTGACCAGCGCGATCGCGTCGACCAGGGTCGTGATGAAGGGGGATGCCATGACCGCCGGGTCTAGGCCCGCCTTGTCCGCGAGCATCGGAAGGGTGCAGCCGATGATCTTGGCGACGAGGACGACCAGCACCAGTGTCAGGCAGACGACCAGCGCCACCATCAGGGCCAGCTTGTCGAGCAGGATCAGTTTGACGAAGTTCGCGGCCGCCAGCGTGATGCCACAGAGGACCGCGACGCGGATCTCCTTCCAGATGACACGCAGGACGTCTTTGAACTCGACGTCGCCGAGGGACAGAGCGCGGATGACGGAGACGCTCGCCTGGGAACCGGAGTTACCGCCGGTGTCCATGAGCATCGGGATGTAGGCGGTCAGGACCACGAAGGTGGCGAGGGCGTCCTCGAACTTCGTGATGATGGCGCCGGTGAAGGTCGCGGAGATCATGAGGAGGAGGAGCCAGGGCATCCGGGCCTTGTAGGTCTCGAAGATGCCGGTGCGGAGATACGGTTTGTCGGTCGGCGTGATAGCGGCCATCTTTTCGATATCTTCCGTCGCCTCTTCCTGCAGGATGTCGATGACGTCGTCGACCGTGACGATACCGACGAGTCGGTCTTCCTTGTCGACGACGGGCACGCTCAGAAGGTCGTAGTGCTTGACGACTTCGGCCACTTCTTCCTGGTCATCCATGGTCCGGACGAAGATGAGCTGTTTGTCGTCGTCCATGATGTCCCGGATGAGGGTGTCAGAAGGGTGGTAGATGAGGTCGGCCAGTTCGATGGTCCCGATGAGGTGCCGGGTGGCATCGATGCAGTAGACCGTGTAGATGGAGACCTTGTCCTCACCGGTGGCGCGGATATAACGGATAGCATCCCGCACCGTCATGCTGTCGTGCAGGGTGATCATCTCGTTCGTCATGATGCTGCCGGCGGAGTCCTCCGGGTAGTTGAGGAACGTGTTGATCTCCTTGCGGGTATCTGCGCTCGTGACTTTCAAAACACGGGTGACGACGTTCGCCGGCACCTCTTCGAGGAAGTCGACCACATCGTCGAGGTACAGGTCTTCGACGAGGTTGCGCAGTTCCTTGTTCGTGATGCTCGCAACGATGCTCTCCTGGTTGTCGGATTCGAGGTAGGAAAAGACCTCCGCGGAGATGTCCTTCGGCAGGATGCGGAACACCTTGATCATGTCTTTGGGTTCCAGTTCCTCGAGGAAGTCCGCGATGTCGACCTCGTTCCATTCGGAGAGCTCTTTGCGCAGACCGGAGAAGTCCCCGGCCGCCAGCAGAGCGAGCTCTGCTTCATAAGTTCTTTCTTCCATAATGAATGCCCCCTGTCATCCGCACGCGCGAAGACAGAGGGCACTGGTTTTCCTTTATGAGGTCAAGTGTCCTGTCGGGCGCCGGATGCTGTTCTGTTTCTTACGGATGTGCATAAGTGATAGCTACTATCCGGAACGTCCATACAGTTCACTTCCTTTCCTTATTTCTTGAACTGGTAAAAGCCGATCTTCTTCATGGCTTTGTTCAGGGTCTTCGAGGAGACGTACATCGCCTTCTCGGCTCCTTCCTTCATGCACTGCTCGAGGTAGGCACGGTCGGAGGAGACTCTCTTGAATTCCGCCTGCAGCGGTTCGAGGGACGCGATGACCGCGTCGGCCACGGCGTTCTTGAAGTCGCCGTAACCCTTGCCGGCGAACTCCGCTTCGATCTGTTCATTGGTGAGTCCGGTGACACAGGAGTAGATGGACATGAGGTTGTTGACCCCGTCCTTCCCCTCCGCATAGCGGACACAGGCTTCCGAGTCGGTGACGGCGGAACGGATCTTCTTCGCGATGACGTTCGGCTCGTCGAAGATGGAGACGTAGGACTTCGGGTTCGGGTCAGACTTGCTCATCTTCTTCGTCGGATCGGTGAGGCTCATGATGCGGGCACCGGTGTCGCGGATCAGCGGCTCGGGGATGGTGAACACATCGCCGTAGAGGCCGTTGAAGCGGTTCGCGATGTCCCGGCAGATCTCAAGGTGCTGTTTCTGGTCCGCGCCGACCGGAACATAGTCTGCCTGGTAGAGCAGGATGTCACCGGCCATGAGGGCGGGGTACGAGAACAGACCGACATTGACGTTGTCCGCGTGCTGTTTCGACTTGTCCTTGAACTGGGTCATACGGGACATCTCACCGAACTGGGTGTAGCAGTCGAGGATCCAGCCCATCTGGGCGTGGGTCGGGACCTGGCTCTGGACGAAGAGGATGTTCTTCTCCGGTTTCAGGTCGAGGGCCAGCAGCAGCGCATACATGTCGCTGACCTGTTTGCGGAACTTCTGCGGGTCCTGACGAACGGTGATGGCGTGCAGGTCGGCGACGCCGAAGGCACATTCGTACTCATCCGCAATGTCGCTCCAGTTCTTGAGAGCGCCGAGGTAGTTGCCGAGGGTCGGGATGCCGCTTGGCTGGATGAGGCTCAGGACGCGTTTCTGTTTGGTTTCCATAAAAACACTCATTTCTTGTTTGATAATAACTCGGTCAGAAATATTGTCGCACTGCTCGCTTGGAGCGCATCGCATTGCTCTGTATTTCTTCCTGCTCAGCAGCCCGCTTTATCTGCCACAGGCAGCGCGAACTACTGAGCCATTTCCCTGGCGACTTCGCCGAGAAGTTTCAGGCCTTTCGTGATGTCCTCGTCCGTGGGGGTCGAGAAGTTGAGGCGGATATACTGGGTGCTGCCTTCGGGGTCCGCGAGGAACGCGGTGCCCGGGACGACGGCGACTTTCTTTTCGACGGCTTTCGCGCAGAACTCCAGCATCGGGAGCCGGTCGTCGAGTTTGCACCAGACGAAGAGGCCGCCTTCGGGACGGACGTACGTGACATAGTCGCCGAGTTCGCTGTCGATGAGGTCGCACATGAGGTTGAGCTTTTTGCGATAGATGCCGTGCATCTTTTCGACATGGGCTTCGAGGTCGTATTCCTGCAGCCAGTGGTAGACGAGCAACTGGGAGAACATGACGTTGTGCACGTCCTCCGTCTGCTTGCCGACCGTCATCTTCGCAAGGATGGGAGCCGGACCGCTGGCATAGCCGACACGGATGCCGGGGGCGATGACCTTCGAGAACGTACCGGCATAGACGACACGGCCCTCTTCGTCGTAGGACTTGATGCAGGGCAGGTCTTCGCCGGCGACCCGCAGATCGCCATAGGGGTTGTCTTCGAGGACGATGATGTCGTACTTGCAGGCAAGGTCATAGACTGCTTTTCTCTTTTCGAGCGACATGGTGCAGCCGGCCGGGTTCTGGAAGTTCGGGATCGTGTAGAGGAAGCGGATCTTGTCATCCGACTTCAGGGTCTCTTCGAGGGCCTCGATGTTGATGCCGTCCGCATCGACCGGGACACCGCGCAGGTTGACGCCGTAGGAGCGGAACGCGTTGAGGGAACCGATGAAAGACGGGTCTTCGACGGCGATGGAGTCGCCCTCGTTGCAGAGGACCTTCGTCAGGAGTTCCATGATCTGGGTGGCACCGCTCGTGACGATCAGCGAGTCGAAGTCTTTGCCGATGTTGAGGCGGCGCTTCAGCATCGCCTTCAGTTCATCGATGAGGGGCTGGTAACCTTCGGTCACGCCGTACTGAAGGGCAAGGATGGGCTCGTTGTCGAGGATCTCTTTGCCGATCTTCCGGATGTCGTCCACCGGGAACGCTTCGGGGGCCGGGTTGCCCGCCGCCAGCGAGATGACTTCCGGATCGGACGTGGACTTCAGGATCTCGCGGACCGCACTGGGTTTGAGGCTCGCGATTTTGTCAGAAAATTTGTATTCCATTGGTATATGATCTCCCTTCCAGGGGTTTTATCAGATGAAGAGGACGTCGAAGAGCATCCACATGGTGATCTCCATGGCGATGTACAGGCTCTGAGAACTGCCGCCGCTGCCGGCCACGACCATGGCCGCGTGCATAAGACGGAGCGTCTTCGAATACCGCGGGACGATGCCCTTGTACATATCTTCCTTCGAGAGGTAGTTGTCGACGTCGATGATGTCCCCGGCGATCTCCTCGATGTCCATCGGCAGCATGGCGGCAAGGCCCAGCATGGGGATCTGGTACTCTTTTCCGTATTTGCGTCCGCGGTCTTTCAGAAGATCGTAGAGCCGGGTGAACCGGTCGCATTTTTCTTCCGGGGTGCCGTCGGCCAGTGAGAGGACGCGGCACAGGGCCTGCAGGCTCTTCGGGTCGAGTTCATGGGCCGACAGGAGTTCGGCACAGGCTTTGGCTTCCGCCGTGACTGCTTCCCGCTCTTTTCCGGAGCGGACCAGCAGGAGCGACAGGAGGATATCGCCGCCGGAGGTCAGGATGCGGTGTTTTTTCTTGAGTCCGTTGTAGATGTCCGCCGCCTGACGGGTGATCTCTTCCCACCGGCTCTGGTCCTCTTCCTCATTGAGGACGATGGCGGCCAGGGCCACATAGTCCGGCACAGCCGGGAAATAGCGGCGCACGAGGTCGCGGGCATCTTTCAGCCGGTCGTACATCGCCTCCGGGTCCTCACTCATGGAGAGGAGCGAGATGATGACGAGGGCGGACGTCCCCGAGAAGTCGGAGAACAGTCCCGCTTTTTTGATGAGGATGCGCTCGCACTTTTTCATTGTCCGGAGGTCCGGTTCCATGCCCCGTTCCACGAACAGTTCGGCACAGACCGGGTAGGCGTACATGCTGAGCAGCGGCTGTACTTTGGAGATGGTCTTCTGCGCGGAAACGAACTGTTCCGCCAGGTGTTCGAGAGACGTTTTCATCTTGTCTGTCACCTTCCTCGTGGTATTCTACTGCCTGCCCTGACCGGTGTCAATCGTCGAGACACTTCGGGGGTTCCGCGGCAAGTTCCGCCTGACGGGCCGCCAGGAGTGAGACCTTTTCGGCGACCCACCGCGCGAAGTCTTCCGGCGGGATGGGCCTCTCCTGGGAGAGCCAGAGCACGAAATAGTCGAAACACATGTTGGAGATGTGCGAGATGTAGAAATGGAAGAGCTGTTCCCCTTCCAGGATGTCCTTGAAGTCCCGGGTCACGACCGAATGGACCTGCTCGATGCAGTAGCTTCGGAAACTGTGTTTGCCTTTATAGAGGAAGGCATACAGATAGAAGCGCCGGTCCTTCGCGAGACCTTTGCACAGTTCCGGGAAGTAGTCCCAGACCGTCCAGTCCGCCGGCAGGTCAAAGTTGACGACCGGGTCTCTCCGGTAGATGGTATCGATGACTTTGTACTTGTCGACGAAGTACCGGTAAAAATTCCGTCGGGAGATGCCGGCGTGCTCACAGATGTCTGTGACGGAGATCTTGTCGATCGTCATCTGCCGCATCAGGTCTTTCGTGCTCTCGACGATGACCGTCTCTGTGGTATTGTTGGCCGCCATGAAGAGCACCCCTTTCCCGGAAAATAATTACATATTATTGTATAATATATAAAGAGGGTTTGACAAGGAGAAAATAGACGGGTAGAATGCGCTTGTAGGGCCCTGCCCTTAGAAAACGAGAGGAGACCACACCTATGTCCGAAGAAAAACGCCCCCTTCCGGAAGAAGAGCTGCCGGAGACCTCCGTCCTGACCGATGAACAGCTGTCGGAAAACGCGAGACGCAACCGGGAGATCCTGAAAAAGACCGCCACCATCGAGCGGGCCATCCTCATCGCCCTGACCATCGCGTTCCTCATCGCCATCATCGTCATGGGCATCAAATTGTTATGATGGCGCGATGATTATTTCTTAAATTATCCTTAAATTATCGGACAGTTGCACTTTAGTTTGTACGTGTATAGTCGTTTCGTACAAAAAACAAAGTGCAATTTTGTCGTTTCCAATAATGACAATCAAATGTTTCACCGCTTATAATAGCATTGAATTCAATAGGAGAATTCAGATAGGGGAAACAGAAACAAGGCAGACGAGCTATCGTCTGCCTTGTTTCTTTGTGTGTGATGTTTTGAGAAAGGAGTTGGAAGGATCTATCAATCGATCGTAATGCTCTTTTTACTTTCGACTTCTTTGATCTGCTTCTTCGGAAGTTCCAGAGTCAGGACGCCGTCCTCATACTTTGCAGTGATCTTGTCGTCGTCCACTTCGGAGAGGTCGAAGGACCGCTTGTAGGAACCATAGGTCCGTTCTCTGCGGATGTATTTTCCCTTCTTGTCCTCGTCTTCCGTCTCTTCGTTGCGTTCGGCCGAGATCGTAAGGATCCCGTCATCGATATCGATCTGGATATCATCTTTTTTGAAGCCTGGAAGGTCTGCTGTCAGTTTGTAGAAGTCCCCTTCGTCGGTCACGTCAGTGCCGAAAGCGGCAACTGCAGTCGTGGCGTTCGAGAAGAAGGGATCTCCGAAAAAGACTTTGTCCAGTTTCGTGAAAGGATCGAACGGGTCATACGTGGTAAGCCAATTGCAGTTTCTGTTCATCATAGCTGATACCTCCAAGTAAGTCATAGACTTGTAAACTTCTGGCCCATGTGGGGATGAGCTCGGTTTCGGGTCAGTGAAAACCGGAGGGTATTTGTCAGTGGCTGTACTCTTTTTTCCTTCTGACAACTCTTATTATAATCATTATTTTCCGGAATGTGTGAACAAATTGTTAAGTTTTAGCACTTCTTCTAATTGAGTGCTAATTCGTGCAGAAATAATTCTATTTTAGAACAATACGAGTGTTCACAATTTCCACTTTCTTTCTTTCCTGTACGCTCGTATAATAGATACACTATTTAAAAGACTACCGAAACCAGGTGAACATAGATGAACAAAAAGATCCTTTCCGTGCTGCTGGCACTCACGCTGGCAGTGGCCGCCGTCATTGCGGCTGCCTGCACCACTGAAGAGAGCGAACTGAACACCGTGACCGCCGCTGCCGACGACTTCCAGTACACCCTTCAGACCGGAAAACTGGAGTACGACGCGAACGCCCTCTCCCCCGACAAACCCTTCGATGTGACGCTTTCCATCGAATATACGGGAGACCAGGACACCATCGATGTCTGGTGTGTCGACGACCTCGGCTCCATCAGCATGGAAGATGAGAACGGTCAGGCCCTCCTCTCCGACGAATACCATTCCCGGGCCACCAGCCGGGTCACCCTGAAGAAGGGCGAGCCCTATGTCATCCGGTGGACCGGCGCGGACGAGTACAAGGAGTACGGCGGCATCCCCGCCGGGGACTACAAAGTGGTCGCCTACCTCAACTTCTCCACCGACCAGAATTACGATTCCATCCAGGAAAACACGCTGGACCTGAGTATGACCGTGAAGTGAATCGCCACAGAACACACAAAAGACCTCCGAATCTCTTCGGAGGTCTTTTTTCATGCGTTATGAATGACGGTCTTTGATGATGGCGAATGCTTCATCGGCGATCTCGATGGTCTCCTTGATGTCCTCGTCGGAGAGAGACGCATTGATGAAGTGATTGTGGTGGTTCGTGATGAAGATGCCCCGTTTGACACATTCCGCGACCCACTCCTGGTGGAGCATCAGGGTCGGGTCATCGGCGATGCGCAGGTAGAAGAGCGACGGCAGGCCGGTGACGTGGAGGTCATAGTCATATTTCTTCGCGGTCTCGATGAGGCCGTCTTTCAGTTTCTGCCCCTTGTCGATGAGGATCTGCGGGCAGTTGATGCGTTTCATCTTCTCGATGCAGGCGATGCCGGCCGCGAAGGGCACGGCGCTCATCCAGTAGGAACCGGTGAAGGCGAGCGAACTCATCGCGTTCATCATGTGCTTCTTGCCGCAGATGGCGGAGACGTTGTAGCCGTTTGCCAGCGCTTTGCAGAAGCAGATGAGGTCTGCCTCGAAACCGAAGTAGTGGTCCGAACCGGCAAGATCCATCCGGAAGCCCGCCCGGACGTCATCGACGATGAGGACGGTGCCGGCGTTGTCGCAGAGCTTCCGGACTTTGGCCCAGAAATCCTTTGCCGGGAAAATGTTGTCCGCGAAGTTGCCGTGCATATAGGGCTGGGCGATGACCGCGGCGATCTCGTCCTTGTTGTCTTCAAAGACCTGGGCCAGCTGGTCATAGTCGTTCCAGTCGACATAGATGTTGTTCTCGACATCCTCCGGGATGATGCCGGGGTAGTCGATCTTCTGGGTCCAGGGCGAGACTCCGTGGTAATAGCCCTTGAAGAAGACGAGCTTTTTGCGATGGGTGTGAGCTCTTGCGCACATGACCGCGCCGGAGGTGGCATCGTTGCCGTTCTTCGCGAAAAACGCCCAGTCGGCGCTGGCGACGGTGTCGACCAGCAGGTCGGCAAAGTCGATCATGATGGGGTTCGGCAGCGTGGTGCAGTCCGAGATGGCGCGCTGTCTGGCGGCTGCCTCATCGACGTCCGGGTCGTTGTACCCGAGGATGTTCGGGCCGTAGGCGCACATGTAGTCGATGAACCGGTTGCCGTCGAGGTCCCAGAGGTAGCTTCCCTGTGCTTTCTGAGAGTAGAGCGGGAACGCTTCGATCGGGATGTAGCAGCCCTCGGCAGGGCCCTGATGGCCGTAGATACCGGAGGGGATCACTTCACAGGCATGAGCGAACGCTTCCCGGCTTTTGGGGAATTCATATACTTTATGCATGTTCTCTCCTCCTTCAGGTCAAATAGAGCGCGACGCGGTCCAGAATGCGGTTGACGTTGTCCACCTGGGAGATCATACCGCAGATGCGGACTTTCCCCTGGCCGATCGACGCCACGGCATTGATGTTCCCGTCGAACAGGTCTCTGGCAACATGGATGTCCTGGAACTCCATGCAGCTCGTGTAATCGTCGCCCGGGTCCTCATGGTCCGCGGTCAGGACATGATTCTTCGCCCGGATGGCTGCGGCGGGGCCGCCGCCGATGGCGACTTTGATGGCGCCGTCCGTGATGTAACCGGCAGAGAACTTGCCGATGTCATCGTGGTCGCCGATCTGGGCCAGAGCCTCCACGATCAGGTGGAACATGAGGACGGTGCTGGTCTCAAAGAATGTCGGGTCCTTCAGCGCGGAGGGTTCCGGCTGGAGGTAGTTCGTCAGGAGGTCGGTCAGCTTCGTGAAGTTTTTCAGAAGGAAACCGATCCTGGTGAATCCTTTGGTGGGGATCGGTGTCGTCGTGCCGTCGATGAGCCCGTTGAACTTCTCGGGAGAAGAGAACGGGAGTTTGACGTCACAGTGGTCGGCACCGTCGACGAAGGAGCATTTCCCGTCTTTGAAAACGAGGGTGCCGGCGGGGCCGTCCTTCACGTCGAACCCGATCGAGACATCTTTTCCTTCGATGAGTTTCTTCGCTTCCGGAACCATCTCACAGAGACGCGGGATGGAGCCGAGGATGGCGTGCAGATTGATATAGGCTAACGTTTTTGCATCCATAATCTTGTCCTCACTTGGCATAGCCGCCGACATGCATCATCATGTCGCCGATCTGGACACCGAACTCCGGTCCGCCTTCCATGATGAGCTGCGAATTGGCGGTCATGTCGAACATGTCACCGATGTCGAGCAGGATGAGAAGGGCCGATTTCGGAGTATCGAACTTCATGGTAAAGAAGGGTTTCGCTCTCGGGTATGCACCGCGGCCAGCCTTGGACCTGCCTTCCTTGATACGAAGGTAAGCGGTCGTCTCGGGATAGCCCTCGACACTCCACTGATAGCAGCGGTCCGGGGATGCCTTGACCCACTCACTGATCTTCGGCTCGCCCATCTTGTTGAGGGCGGAGATGCCGGAGGACAGGAGATAGAAGTACAGCTTGCAGAGCAGGACCTGGGTCGTCTCGTCCTCCGGAGGCTGTTCCATATTGAGGAGCGAGGACATCTTCAGGAGGACCTGCATGAACAGGACGAACTTTTTGAGGTTGCCGATCTTGAAGGCCGGCAGTTTCATCATATCGCCCTTCATGAAGGCGTTCATCTTCTCCATCGAGGAGAAGGCCAGCTCGGCGTCGATCTTGCCGTCGCCCTGATAGGGTTCGAGGCAGACCTTGGTCCATTCGCCGTTCTCGACGTGGAAATGGACCGCATGTTTCTCGCCGTCCGCCATGGCCGAGACCTGGTAGATGGCATTGACGCCCTTGAACTGTTTATGAAGCGACGGAACGTCGGTCGCGATGACTTTCAGGAGCGGAAGCGCCGCCGCCTGGAAGACTTTGTTGGTGTACAGAGTTTCATTGGTAGGCATACTGGTCGCTCCTTCCTTAATATTCATCTTTCCAGCTGAGGTCGGTGTCGAAGTCGACGCCGATCAGTTTGGAAATGGTGTCGCAGATACCGTTGGCATCGATGCCCGCCATGGCCAGGAGGTCTTCCTGCAGGCCGATGGTCGAGAAGGAATTGTCGTGGCCGAGCATCTTGAACTTGCAGGGTTTGCCGGCTTCGGCGATGACTTCCGCGACGGCGGAGCCGAGACCGCCCTGTGTGACGTGGTCTTCCGCCGTGACGATGACACCGGTCTCATCGATGGCTTTCAGGATGGCTTCCTTGTCGAGGGGCTTGATGGTGTGCATGTTGAGGACGCGGACATTGAGGCCGGCGTCCGCTTTGATCATACGGGCAGCCTGCATGGCTTCAAAGACACAGGAACCGCAGGCGATGATGGTGAGGTCGTTGCCCTCTTTCATCGTGGTCGCTTTGTCCCACTCGAAGGGAACGTCCTGAACGTTCGGATAGATGACCTGGTCGAACCCGCGGTTGATGCGGATGTAGACCGGGCCGGGGATGTCATAGGCCGCCTTGACCGCGTGGAACGTCTCCGCGCCGTCGCAGGGGTTGATGACCGTGAAGTTCGGCAGGGACCGCATGACCGCGAGGTCGATGATGCAGTGGTGGGTGGAACCCGCCTGACCGAACGAGGTGCCGGCGTGGGTACCGATGATCTTGACCGGGACATTCATGTAGGCGATATCCGTGTGGATCTGGTCGAGGGACCGGGCCGCCGCGAAAATGGCAAAGGTGGACGCGAAGGGAACGAGGCCGTTCTTCGCGAGACCGGCGGCGATGCCGAACATGTTCTGTTCCGCGATACCGACATTGTAGAACCGCTCCGGGAATTCCTTGCCGAACATACCGATCTTGGTGGACTTCGCAAGGTCCGCCGTCAGGGCGACGACTTCCGGATGCTCTTTGCCGAGTTCACAAAGCGCCAGACCGTAACACTCCGCCGTGGAGAGTTTGGTCGTATCGAGACTGGTGTATACCATTCCTCCCATAACTTAACCCTCCTTTTCTGCGCGGGCGACACGTTTCTGATAGTACTCGTCGAGAGACGCGTGCGCTTTTTCAAACATTTCATCGGAGAAGGAACCGTAGTGCCAGGTGTAATCGCCGGCGATGAAGTCGATGCCTTCGCCCTTGATGGTGTCCATGATGATGGCCGTCGGTTTCGTGCCGCCGTTCTTGTGGTTGGCGATCGCTTTCTCGATGGCATCGTTCAGTTCTTTCATGTTGTGTCCGTCGATGCGCAGGACGTCGAAGCCGAAGGCTTTGAACTTGTCGTCGACGGGCTCGATGTTCATCTCATCTTTGACCTTGCCGTCGATCATCAGCTTGTTGTTGTCGACGAGCACGACGATGTTGGACAGCTTGAACTGTGCGGCGCTCATGGCGGCTTCCCAGTTGGAGCCTTCATTGAGTTCCCCGTCGCCGGTCATACAGTAGACCATGTAGTCCTTCTTGTTCTGCTGTCCCGCCAGCGCCATACCGACCGCCAGCGAGAGGCCGTGGCCGAGGGATCCGGTCGAGACGTCGCAGCCCCGGACTTTGTTGCAGTCGAGGTGCATGCCGATCTTCGCGCCGGTCAGGTTGAAGATGTGCAGCTCCTCCTCCGGCATGTAGCCGAAATCCACGAGGACAGGAGCATAGGCGATGGCGGCGTGGCCCTTCGAGAGGACGAACCGGTCACGGTCCGGCCAGTCGGGGTCGTTCGGATCCAGTTTCATGAACCGGTGATAGAGGATCGTCAGAGCGTCCAGCGCGGACATGCCTCCGCCAATGTGTCCGGACCCGCCCCATGCGACAGTCTTGACCGTCAGATGACGCAGGTCGTTTGCCTTCTTTTCGAGACGAAGCCATTCCTGTTTGTCGAACGGCTTGTAGTCAGCTGGCATAACTTTCATTCTCCTTTCATGTTGAATACTCACATATGTTCGAACCACTTTAAGTGTAGTGCATAAAAAGTAAATCCGTCAAGGAAGGATTTTGTTAAAAGTGCGCATAACTCCGGCTTTTCTACTGCGATTCTACCCTCTCTCTCCCGGAGAGAGAGGGGGTTTCCGGGACGGTAGGGTGCTCTCTTCCGTACATCGCCGTAGAATGGAAGCACACCACGCAACACGAAAGGAGGTCATTCCCTTGGAAATGACTGCGACTGCAAAAATACGCGCACCCCGTGTCCCGCTGGACGACCGTGCCCTCCCGGACTATACCCGGGGCGAAGAGATCTTCAATATGGTCAGCCACATCGTCGGCAGTGTGTTCGCCGTCGGCCTTCTGGTCTTCTGCGTCCTGCGCGCCGCGTTCCACCACAATGTGTGGGGCGTCGTGACCGGCTCGGTGTTCGCCGCGTCGATGATCCTCTGTTATATCATCTCGAGTGTCTACCATGGCATCATCCCGAAGTCGGAAAAGCGCATCCGCGGGAAGAAGGTCATGCAGATCCTCGACCACTGTGACATCTACTTCCTGATTGCGGGCACCTACACGCCCATCGCTCTGACCGGACTGCGGGAGACGCACCCGGGGCTCGCCTGGTCCACCTTCGGCATCATGTGGGGCGTCTGCCTGCTCGGCACAGTGTTCACGGCGATCGACCTGCACAAGTTCGGGCCCCTCTCCTATGCCTGTTACTTCATCGCGGGCTGGAGCGCGCTCATCTCACTCTACGCCATTTGGCAGACCTACGGGCTGCTGTTCGTCATCTTCCTGCTGACCGGCGGCATCGCGTACACCTCCGGCATGTTCTTCTTCGTCCGTCAGACGAAGGGATACCGGTACAGCCACTCGGTGTTCCACCTGTTCATCCTCGCCGGCAGTGTGCTCCATGCCATCCCCGTCATCCTCTGGTGCATGTGACGTTTTGACAGAAAACGACCTCCCCCTGTATACTGACGTCAGAAGACGATACAGAGAGAGGTTTTTTTGTGCAGCTGGAAACGAAGCGGCTCATCCTGCGGCCCTGGGACAAGTCCGACGCGGAGGAGCTTTATGAGATCGCGAAAGATCCCCGGGTCGGGCCGAATGCCGGCTGGAGACCTCATCAGAACCTGGCGGAGTCCTACAAGATCATCGGCGATGTACTGATCGCCCCCGAGAACTACGCCATCGTGCTCAAAGAGACGGGCAAGGTCATCGGCTCCATCGGTTTCCAGTTCCCCGGACAGAGCAAACTGCCGCTGGGTCGGGACGAAGCGGAACTCGGCATCTGGATCGGCGTCCCCTACTGGGGGAACGAGTACGGTCTGGAGGCGTCGGAAGCGGTCATCCAGCACGGGTTCCGAGATCTGGGACTCACGAGGATCTACGTCACCTCCTTTACCAACAATGAAAACTCGGACCGGCTGCAGCAGAAACTCGGCTTCCGGTACCGAAAGACCATCGAGGAATACTACTGCCCCCAGCTGGAGGAGTACCGAGCGGTGAATCTTCGGGTGGTGGTGAACCCGGAGCTGGAAATCTGACACCTTCCACCCCAGGGGGCTGGCCCCCAAGTATTTTCGCGCGAGGGAGTATACGAGCGAGCGCGTGGGATAAGCCACGTGACACCTCGGTCAGAAACATAGTCACGCTCCTTCCGGTCCGCGGCACTCGTTGCCTTGCAACTGCGTGCATAGGCAGTGCTTTGCCCTGCAAGCACAAGCGTGCTCTGCCGACCACCCATCCCCAGGGGGCTGGCCCCAAGTATTTTCGCGCGCAGCGAGTATACGAGCGAGCGCGTGGGATAAGCCCAAACAGGGCTCGACGTGCTTTCGCTTCGCGAAACCACACCGAGTTGCTGCCGCAACTCCCGCACCTACAAACAGTCCACAGGACTGTTTGCTTTACGGCGCGGCCCAAGGGTTCGAGCCCTAATTCAATGAACGAAAAGAAAAAGCACCCAGCTTTGCTGAGTGCTTTTTCTTTTGGCGCCCCAAACAGGGCTCGAACCTGTGACACCGCGGTTAACAGCCGCGTGCTCTACCGACTGAGCTATTGAGGCATAAAAGAAAAAATGTCGGCGTCGCCCTATCTTCCCAGGGGGCTGCCCCCCAAGTATTTTCGGCACTGATGAGCTTAACTGCCGTGTTCGGGATGGGAACGGGTGGACCCTCATCGCTATAGACACCGACTATTTTCTTTTCTTTGGTTGCCCAAAGTGGTGACCCGTACGAGATTCGAACTCGTGTTGCCGGCGTGAGAGGCCGGAGTCTTAGGCCACTTGACCAACGGGCCATAATAATGGTACACCTTCAGGGACTCGAACCCTGGACACCCTGATTAAGAGTCAGGTGCTCTAGCCAACTGAGCTAAAGGTGCATATGTCAGAAGGTT
>JAFTZU010000108.1 GCA_017461005.1 Clostridia bacterium | reverse complement strand
GATGGCGAGGTAGAACTTGCCGGTCTTGTCGCCCTTCAGGTCAACGTCCACTTCCCGGCCGTCTTCGAGCGTGAACTCGACCTCCTTCTTCACGTCGTAGACGTTGTAGTCGCCGGAGATGTCCGCGTCGTCATCGTTCGCCGCGCCGGCCGGAGCCTTGCGCATGTAGCAGACCTCGTTGCCCTCAGCGCCGTAGCGGACCTCGATGAGGTCGTTGTTGATGGTGCTCCAGTAGTACTGCGCATAGTCCGCGCCGTCGATGTTGACGCCCTCCGGGACCGTAAACTGGAAGCCCGCAGCTTTTTCAGCCTTTGCCAGAGAGTCATAGGTCTTCACGGGGTTCGCGAGCTGCGCCGACTTCGTCGTTTTCTTCGCAGCATCGGTCCCGGTGGCGGGAGTCTGCGTGCTGCAGCCCGTTCCGAGCGCCACGAAGAGGACGCAGAGGAGCAGTGCGAGGAACGAATTGCGTTTCATAATGGTGCCTCCTTCAAAAAAGCACAAGATATTGTGGTTTTCCTGTAAAATATACTTGTAATTTAAGTCAAAATAGACCATAATATTGTCAATAACATATTACACCTTGCAGACCATTTTTACCATATCGGGGGAGGTAACAAAATGACCGCTGCAGATTTCGCCGCACTCTATGGCTCCACGGAGGAGATCAACGAGCCGTCTGTCCGAGACAACTTCTTCTACACGGAGGAAGATGACGACGACGAAGGCGCCGAGTGGGACTAAACGGAATACCAGTGAAATGAGAAAGAAGAACAGCTCTCCAGGAGGAGGGCTGTTCGGCTTTTTCTGTGTCGTTTTGGCGATGTACGGGTCACACGCTCCAGCGGTGGTCCCGGAAGTACGCGACGATGTCCGCCATCGGAGCGGCGAAGCTTCCCTGGACCATCTCGTCCCGTCCGCCGCCGCGGCCGTTCAAGCTCGCGTTGAACTCTTTCGCGAGCCGGCTCAGCGGCAGGCCCTTCGAGGTCGCGATGTACCGGAAGCTCTTCGGCTGCCCGTCCGGGCCTAAGTCCTTCTCCCCTGCCGTCAGAGCGACGAAGACGCCGTCGCAGAGGTCGCGCCCGCCGTTGGCCAGCGCGCGGATGGCGTCCGTCTCAAGGGACGGCAGGAACACGACGAGGTTGCCGGACGGTTCCGCCCCGGCCTGTTCTTTCAGGAAGGACAGCGCGATGTCCGCCTGCTGCACCTGTGCCACGGACAGTTCATGGGTCAGGTGACCGTTCTGCGCCTGCAAGGCCTCGACGGCCTCCGCCGTCTCCTCCTGCGGGGTGGACGTGAGGTCCACGATGCGCATGATGTTCGTCTGTTTGACATTGTAGTCGTCGAGGGCCCAGGGTCCGCAGATCATATGCACGCGGGTGCCGCCGTGGGCCTTCTCGGAATTCACGATCTTGATGAGCCCGATCTCCCCGGTCCGTGCCACGTGGGGCGCGCAGCAGGCGCAGACGTCATAGCCGGGGATGGTCACGAGGCGCACGTCCTCGGTCAGTTCGAGTTTGCTGCGGTAGTCGAGGTCCGGCAGGGTCGCCGGGTCCGGGTACTCCGCCAGCACTTCGACGTTCTCCCAGACGGCGCGGTTCACCACCCGCTCCACTTCGCGGAGCTGCTCGTCCGTGAGTTCTCCGTTGAAGTCGCAGGTCACATCGCGGTCGCCGAGGTGGAACCCGATGTTGTCGAGGCCGTAGAGGCGATGCACGGTACCGGAAACAAGGTGCTCCCCGGTGTGGTTCTGCATGCGCTCGAAGCGCTGCTCCCAGTCGAGGACGCCGGTCACTTGCGCCCAGGGCGTCACAGCGCCGTCACAGTAATGGGTGATGATCCCGTCATCGGAGATCTGCACATCCACGACTTTCACGGCACCGCTCAGCGGCGTCTCGCAGTCCTTCTTGAATTCCTGCAGCGTGCCGGTGTCGGCATACTGCCCACCGCCCTCCGGGAAGAAAGCGGTCTTGTTCAGGACGACCGCATAGAGGCCCTTCCGGTCCTCAGCCTCCTCGCAGGAGATGACGGTCGCGGTGAAGGCCTTGCAACAGGCATCAGTATCATACAGTTTTTCGGTTTTCAGAGGGGTATTCATAAATAACAGTCTCTCTTTTTCAGAAGTGGGCTCGTGTTGTGATCATGGCCGGTGCCATCTCCTTCGCAGAGTCGCCTGCAGGGCCGCCCCAGAAAGCCAGGACGGTCAGAAGGACGGTCACGACAAGGACGATGGTCGCGTTTCGGACGAGGGCACGCAGCATACGGGTTCTCAGTTCCGGCGTGGCAGCTTCCGCCTGCGGGACACGAAGAACGATGAGGATGGTGACCGCCGCCACCAGGATGAACATCGTATTGATGATGAAGAGCAGGAACGCGCCGCCCATCATGCTCCAATGGTGGTTCGCCAGCGAATAGCCGACCGTGCAGAGCGGCGGCATGAGCGCGGTGGCGATGGCCACGCCGGGAATGACGTTGCTCGTCGTGTCCTTGCGGGTCATGGCGATGATGCCGGCGAGTCCGCCGAATGTGGCGATCAGGATATCATAGACACTGGGCGACGTCCGGCCCAGCAGTTCCGACGTGGCCTCCTTCAACGGAGACAGCCAGAAGTAGATGGTGGACGTCAGGATAGCGGTCGTCACCTGGAACACGAAGCCGGTCATCGCCTTTTTGAACTTCATCATGTCCGCGGTGGCGATGCCGAGGCCCATCAGCTGGATGGTCCCCATCAGCGGGGAGATCAGCATGGCGCCGATGATGACAGCCGTCGAGTTCGTATTGAGACCGATCGAGGCGATCAGGATGGCGAAGAACAGGATCGACAGGTTCATTCCGCTGACCCGTCCGCCGGCGTCCAGCCGGGACTTGATGACGTCGTAGTCCGCGGTGTCCCCCTTCAGGGAGAACGCCTGCTTCACGATGTCTTTCAGCCGGTACTGGCCGCTCAGTGCCTCTTCGACCGAGGCCGGTCTCTGCGTCGGTTCCTCGTCCGGTTTCAGGTCTTTCATCAGGTTGTCCCAGGCTTCGGCTTCGCGTTCTTCCCGCCGCTCTTTGAGACGCCCTGTTTCATGTTTTTTCAAAGTGGTTCCTCCGTTTCCGATACCCGGTCCGGGCACAAGAAGTCTGCTAGTAGTATAGCACACCCGCCTTTACCGAGCCACCTCCCTGTGGTAGAATTTCACTATACGAATCAGAGAGGAGGGGTCGCGATGTACGAGTCCATGGAAGCACTGTCCGCCGCCTGCGCGGGTTGCACGAAATGCCGCCTGGCGTCCGGGCGCACGAACCTGGTCTTCGGCGTCGGAGACCCGCACGCAAGCATCCTCTTTGTCGGCGAGGGCCCCGGGTACCAGGAGGACGTTCAGGGCGAGCCCTTCGTCGGGCCCTCCGGGCAGCTCCTCGACAAGTACCTCGCCGCCATCGACCTCGACCGCCACACGAACGTGTACATCGCGAACATCGTGAAGTGCCGTCCTCCCCAGAACCGGGACCCGCAGCCCGACGAGCAGGACATCTGCATCCAGTGGCTCCGGGAGCAGGTGCGGGTGCTCCGACCGAAGGTCATCGTGTGCCTCGGACGCATCGCCGCCCAGAAGCTCATGGACCCCGAGTTCCGCGTCACCCGCGAACACGGACAGTTCATCGAGAAGAAGGGCGTCTGGATGATGGGCACCTTCCACCCGGCGGCGCTCCTGCGCAACCCGAAGCAGAAGCCCGATGCCTTCGACGACTTCCTCGCCCTCCGCGCCAAAGTCACCGAGCTGGGGCTGTAGATCGCCAAACCACATACAAAAACAAAGGCTGTTGTCCCGAAGGACAGCAGCCTTTTTGCGTGCATATGCTTATTTCTTGTTTTTCTTCTCCGCGATGGTGTCGATCTCGGCGAGGTCGTACGGGGTCTCCTGGTACACGAAGTAGTTGATCCAGTTCGAGTAGAGGAGGTTCGCGCAGGAGCGCCAGGTGTTGGGCGGGCGCTTCGTCACCCGGTCGTTCGGGAAGTAGTTGACGGGCTTCTCGATGGGAAGGCCGGCGTCCAGGTCCCGCTTGTACTCGTTGTACAGGGTGTCGGCGTCGTACTCGGTGTGACCGGTGATGAAGATCTGACGGCCGTGCTTCGTTGCGATGGCGAAGACACCGGCATCCTCCGAAGAGGAGAGGATCTTCAGTTCGGGCACCGCCTCGACCTCTTCCCGCCAGATGGTCGTGTGACGGGACTGGGGAACATTGAAGATGTCGTCGAACCCGCGGAACAGCATGGAGTTCTTCTTGTCGACCTTGTGGGGGTAGACACCGAAGAGCTTCGCCGGAAGGTCGTGCTTCGGGATGCCGTAGTGGTAGTACAGACCCGCGAACGCGCCCCAGCACAGGTGGAAGGTGGAGTAGACATGGGTCGTGCTCCATTCCATGATCTCACACAGTTCGTCCCAGTAGTCGACCTCTTCGAAGGTCATCTGCTCGACCGGCGCGCCGGTGATGATGAGTCCGTCGAAGTTGCGGTCCTTGACCTCGTCGAAGGTCTTGTAGAAGGCCAGCATGTGGTCTTCCGGCGTATGGGTGGACTTGTGCGACTGGGTCATGATAAGTTCCAGTTCGATCTGCAGCGGCGTGTTACCGAGCAGACGGCAGAGCTGGGTCTCGGTCTCGATCTTCTTCGGCATGAGGTTCAGGAGCAGGATGTGCAGCGGACGGATGGCCTGGGTGTTCGCCCGGGTCTCCTTCATGACGAAGATGTTCTCGCTGTTCAGTACTCGCGCAGCGGGAAGGTCGTTCGGGATCTTGATCGGCATTTATTTCACTTCTTCCTGGACCTGACGTCTCTCGTGGAGCTCTTCGGTGATCTCCGCGACTTTTTCTTCCGTCAGGATGAATTTCTTGGCAAAGATGAGGATGGCGATGACCATCAGGACGATCGGGATGATGGTCATGGAAAGACGCAGGCCGGTGCGGGCCGCCTGGTCGATGACGACCGCCGCGTCAGTGGCGTCGGTGCCGCCCTTCTGGATGTGGTTGATGGACAGGGTCAGGGACGCCGCCAGAGCCGCGATACCGCTGGCCAGTTTGACGACGAACGTCTGCATGGAGAACACGACGGACTCGTCTCTCGTGCCGTTCTGGAGTTCACCATAGTCGACGGTGTTCGCGAGGAAGACCGTGACGAGGACGGTGAGGATACCGTTGGCGGCGAAGATGAGGAAGCCCGGGATGAGCAGCAGGTAGACGTTGTCCATCGGGGTGAGGAACGCGATGGCGATGAGCGTCAGGTAGCCGACGATCGCGGAACCCGTGCCGATGTAGAAGACCTTCGTGGTCGAGAAGAACTTCCGGAGCAGCGGGAACAGGACCATCATGGACAGGATGGAGACGGCACCGCCAAAGGTGTTGAAGATGGTGTAGCTGTTGTACCACGCATCGCCGCCGACGTCATACTTGAAGAAGTAGATGACGAGGTTCGAGGTGATGTACACAGCGGTGTTGACGAGGACGATGGCCAGCACGACGACCATGGTCTGATCGTTGTGGATGAGGGCCTTGAACATGTCACCGACAGAGGTCGTCTTGACGTCGACCGTGGACTTCTCCTTGATGGTGATGACCGCGATGGTCTCAAAGAGGATGAAGACCGCGGCGATGACGAGGGCGAAGCGGGAGAAACCGATGCGCTCGTTGCCGGCGCCCAGGGCCTGGACGGCGATGATGGTGACGATGGTGATGAGTGCGGAACCGACGCCGGCACAGGAACGGGCCAGGGTCGTGAGGTTCTCACGCTCTTTGCCGCCTTCGGTGAAGGCGGGGATCATGGACCAGAACGGGATGTCCATCATGGTGTAGGTCGTGCCCCAGAGGATGTAGAAGACGGCCGCGTAGGCAGTCAGTCCGGAGGGAGACAGGCTCGGCGGAGCCGAGAACATGACATACAGGATGACGGCGTTCAGAACGGTGCCGATGAACAGCCATGGGCGGAACTTGCCCCAGCGGGTCTTGGTCTTCGCGGTGATGATGCCCATGATGGGGTCGTTGAACGCGTCGAAGACACGGGCCACGAGCAGGATGACGCCCATCGCCGCAGCGGAGACGCCCATGATGTCCTGGAAGTAGTAAAGGACATAGCTCGCGGAAAGCATGTAGCAGAGGTCCTTACCGACCGCCGCAAGACCATAACTGGTTTTCTCCTTGCCGGAGAGTTTTTTGGTTTCAAGAGCCTGCGCCATAATACACTCTCTTTCTTATTTCCAACTCGAGTTTAAGTCGACCGTACGGTTGAAGATGAGTTTGTCTTCCGTCGAGTACTTGTCGACCGTGTAATAACCTTTTCTCATGAACTGGAAGGTGTCGCCGGGCTTCAGGTCGACGAGGTCGCCCTCGATGACCGCTCCGGCCAGGACTTCCAGAGAGTTCGGGTTCAGGTAGTTCTCCAGGGGCTCCGAGGGGTCCGACGGGTTCGGCACGTTGAAGAGCCGGTCGTAAAGCCGGACTTCGGCCGGGATACAGTCCGCCGCGTTGACCCAGTGGATGGTGCCCTTGACCTTTCTGCCGTCGGGAGTCTCGCCGCCCTTGCTCTCCGGGTCGTATTCGACATGGATGCAGGTGACGTTCCCGTCGTCATCGGTCTCGTAGGAGGTGCAGGTGGCATAGTAGGCGCCTTTGAGGCGGACCTCATTGCAGGGTAGAAACGTCTGTACTTCTTGGCAGGTTCGATCATGAAGTCGTCCTGCTCGATGTACAGTTCTCTCGAGAAGGTGACCGTGCGAGTGCCCAGTTCCGGTTTCTTCGGAT
>JAFTZU010000107.1 GCA_017461005.1 Clostridia bacterium | reverse complement strand
CCACGAAAGAGTACCGCGAGCGCATCGCCGAGTACCGCGTCTTCTACGACGACAGAAAAGAGGACCTGCAGGAAGCTCAGGCTGCCCTTCAGGAAGCCAGGGTCCGTCAGGCCACCGCTCAGCGGATCGTCAACGCGGAGCAGCAGGCTTCCGCCACCACAACGACGACTGCGAAAGCATAAACCCCGAACAGCAGAAAACCCTTCGACCGTATGGCCGAAGGGTCTTTTTATATGCAGAGGCGATTTACGGAGCCTCTTCCCGTACTTCTTCCACCTCATCCGTGATGTCGATGACCGTACCTTCCGGTTCTTGGCGGGACGGTTCTGCCTTTTGGCCGAAGCCCCGGTCAAAGTACCCGGTGGCACCTCTGCCGGCGAGTTCCGGATGCATGGTGCGGTAGACCTTCTTGCCGACGATGTAGACGACGGGTCCTAAGATGAGACCGAGGCCGTTGCCGCCCATGAGGGCGAAGCCGGCGACACTGGAGACGATCTCCTCCCAGGGGCTGATGCCGAGGGACGCGCCCCGCACGAAGGGTTCCAGGACCTGTTTGATGACCATGATGATGACGAACAGCAGGAAGATCCAGAGTCCGGTGCGGGTGTCTTTGGCGATGGCCAGTTCATAGACGGCCCAGGGGATCATGGTGACGGAGAGGCCGAGGACCGGGAGCAGGTCGACGATGGTGATGGCCACCGCCGCGAGGATCCAGTGTCCGATGCCGATGAGTTTGAGACCGATGAGCAGTCCCACGAGGGTGATGGTCGTCAGGATGGCCTGGGACTTGACCCAGTCTTTCAGGGTCAGTTTTCCCTCATGGACCACATGTTCGGTGAACGTGCGAGCCATAGTTGCATTTCCTCCTTAGATGAGCCCCGCGAAGAAGCCTGCGATGGATGCGAAGATCCACGGGAAGGCGACGAGGGCGATGATGATGAAGATGGCGGTCAGGATGATGAGTCCGGCGCTGCAGATGATGCCGGCGCGGTTCAGGGTGACAGCAGTCGCCTTGTCGGGGTAGCTGTTCGGGACCGATTTGAGGTTCTTGAGGCCGAGGTAGCCGCAGATGATGGCGACAACGTCGAGGCTCCCGAACGAACCGAGTCCAAGGATACTGCAGACGATGGAGATGATGCCGTAGAGACGGCCTTTGTTGAGCCGGCCCTGGATGAATTCCATCTCTTCGCGTTCTTTATCGCTCATATTGTTGTAATTTGCATGGTAGTTTCCGTTGTTGCCGGTATTCGGTGCGGGGTCTGCGTCCACTTTCGAAAGCGGGGCGCCGCACTGCGGGCAGTAAAGAGCGTCGTCGGGAACTACTTTGCCACATGCTTTGCAATACATAGGGATTCTCCTTTCAGAATTCCGACAATATATAATGCAGCTTTCATTCTCTGAAGTCCTGCAACAACAGTTTCTTCTTCTCCTGTTGTGGCTCCATCATATTCGAACAAACCTAAAAGAAACTTAAAAAAACAATACACCTTGCACTTTTTGCCGCTTTTTATATTTTTAAAATAATCTAAAACTTCTTGTTGACTTTTGGGCGATTTACTAGTAGAATAATTGACGTTGCACCGCTACTGCAACGCCCAGACATGGACGATTAGCTCAGCTGGGAGAGCATCCGCTTGACGTGCGGAAGGTCACAGGTTCGAGTCCCGTATCGTCCACCAAGAAAAACGAGACACCCAAACGGGTGTCTCGTTTTTTTGTCTGACGAGGAGGGACTTGAACCGAAGGCTGGAGAGTCAAGAAAACAGTCATGTGGACTGTTTTTAGCGACAGGAGCTGCGGCAGCAGCTCGGTGCGGTTTCGCAAAGCGAAAACGCGTCGAGTCCCGTATCGTCCTCTTTCAATCGCCCCTTTATTTGTGTTATACTTTAATCCACATCACCACTCAGAAAGGATGCTTCTCTATGAAATACAATGGAGACGCAAAGATCATAAAGGCAAAGACGTCCGACCAGGATGCTGTTTACAAAGCGGCAGACGAGGGTTCGGACCTCTTCTCGGACGAGCCGGTCAAGACTCCCTGGGAAAAGGAAGCGGAAAAGAACACTCCGAAGCCCGATGAAGACGCGGTCGACTACGAGCCCGCTCCGGAGACGGAGATGGACTTCATGACGGAAGAGGAAGAAAAGGAACACCGCAAGGGCGTCATCATCGGTGCCATCATCGGTCTCCTCATCGCCGGTCTCCTCATCGGCGCTTACATCTACCACAACCAGACCGGAAAGATCAAAAACGCGAACGTTTCCACCACGGTCACCACGGAAAAAGGTTCCCAGAAATACGGCAGCCTCGAGGCCACGCAGAGCACGACCCGCACCTAC
Organism: Clostridia bacterium; assembly: GCA_017461005.1. Lineage (GTDB taxonomy): Bacteria > Bacillota > Clostridia > Oscillospirales > Acutalibacteraceae > RUG420. The sequence goes on along the minus strand of JAFTZU010000107.1, from coordinate 1,652 downwards.
AAGACCCAGCAGCTCACCGTCCACAAGGACGAGAACGGCGTCTGGCGTTCCTATGCAGGCCTCGACAAGACCGTCGGCTACACCGGCGTCGTCGGAAACGACACCGGCTGGTGGTACGTCGAAAACGATGTCATCAACTTCAAGTACAACGGCATCGCCTCGAACGACTACGGTCAGTGGCTCGTCGAGAACGGCAAGGTCAACACGAAGTTCACCGGCAACTATGTCTGGAACGGCCAGATGTACCGCATCCAGGAGGGCATGGTCATCGGGACCGAGCCTCTGACGAACAAGGCCACGACCAGAGCACCCACCACCGCCACGACCACCCAGGCCGCCAACGTGGTCCCGGCCAACCCGGTCGACCCGACACAGCCGACCACGGCCAACCACGAGCACAAGTGGGTCGCGGTCTATGACGGTGACGCCATCGTCGAAGACATGAACCGCTTCTGCCAGTGTCCGGAATGCGGCCTCCGCTTCAAGGACCGCCAGCTGCTGGAGGCACATGCGTACTCCAACCAGCACACGCTCAGCGAAGACCCGGCGGACGACGCCTACAACACCGGTTCCACCAAGTATGAAGTCATCACCGGCTATACCAACGGCGCTGTCAAATATGTCTGTACCGAGTGCAAGAAAGAGACCACCAACGCCGACGAAGTCGACATCGGCATCTGACCATAACAAAACAAGAGCAGAGCCTCTCACGAGGTCCTGCTCTTTTCTTTTTGTCTTTTATTGTTCCGGGACGGCCTGTCAGTCTTCCGCCAGCTTCGGCAGCAGCACGTTCAGGAGTTTCTGCATGTTCTCGACATCGTTCTTATCGAGGACATCGACCGGCGAATGCAGGTAACGGGTCGGGGCCGAGATAGCGAGGACCCGGCTGCCCGCTCCGGTGCGCTGGATGGAGGACGAGTCGTTCCCGCCGGCGACCAGGGTCTTGGTCTGGGCCGGGATGCCGTGTTCCTTTGCGGTGTCCATCGCGAGCTGGTAGAGGCCATGGTCATAGACGGTGCCGCGGTCCATGTAGGAGATGACCGGTCCATCGCCCAGGACACAGGCCCGACGGGCCCCTTCCACGCCGCAGATGTCTCCGGCGGTGGTGGTCTCCAGGATGACCGCGATGTCCGGTGTCGTCGTGAAGGCTCCGGCGGCAGCGCCCCGGGCACCCACTTCTTCCTGGACCGTGAACACAAAGGTCGTGTCGTACTCGAGGTCGGAACGGATGAGGTCCATCATGAGGGCACAGCCGAACCGGTCGTCGAGGGCTTTCATCTTGACGAGGGAGTCGCCGAACTCGACGTAGTCCGAACGGTACACGGCATAGGAGCCGAGGGCGACATACTTCTCCGCCTCTTCCCGGTCCTTCGCGCCGATGTCGATGCACAGTTCGCGGATGGGCGGGATCTTCTTGTCCTCATCCCCTTCACAGAGGTGCAGGGCCTTCAGCGCGATGACGCCGACGAGGCCGCACTCCAGACGGACAGTGCGTCCGATGAGGACCGCGGGGTCGATGCCGCCGATCTCGTCGAACTTCAGGTAACCGTCGTCGGTGATGTAAGTGATCATCAGGCCCACTTCGTCCATATGGGCGAACAGGACCACTTTGTTCTTCGGACGCTTCGCGCCCTTCTTTTCCACATAGAGGT
>JAFTZU010000106.1 GCA_017461005.1 Clostridia bacterium | reverse complement strand
GTGTAGACCTCATAGCCTTTCTCGCGCATGCGCCGCGGGTAGTTCCCCGTGACCATGCCCCAGTACGGAAGGCCTTTGTAGAACTTCTTGTCTTCGCCCCAGCCCATCATGCCATGGACAAACACGAACGGATGATCACTTGCCATAGAAAACACCTCTCTCATTCGAATGCTGATACACGTTTCTTTGCTGATTTCATTATAGGGGTGACCGTGGACACGTGTCAAACTTGCATGGAAAAAGCCACCGTCTGGCGGACGGTGGCTGGTTTCGTGATGGAGTTTCGTATGTCGACTTAGTAGTTCTCAGCGTGGACTTCGAAGTAGCTTTGCGGGTGGGCACAAACCGGGCAGATGTCCGGGGCTTCTGTGCCGACCACGATGTGTCCGCAGTTGCGGCATTCCCAAACTTTGACTTCGCTCTTCTTGAAGACTTCCTGCATCTCGACGTTTTTCAGAAGGGCTCTGTAGCGCTCTTCGTGGTGTTTCTCGATGGCAGCGACCATGCGGAATTTCGCGGCGAGTTCCGGGAACCCTTCCTCGTCCGCCGTTTTTGCAAAACCGTCATACATGTCGGTCCACTCGTAGTTCTCACCTTCGGCGGCGTCTTTGAGGTTCTCCGGTGTATCGCCAAGGCCGTTCAGTTCTTTGAACCACATTTTGGCGTGCTCTTTTTCGTTGTCCGCGGTCTTCAGGAACAGGGCTGCGATCTGCTCATAGCCTTCCTTCTTGGCCTTCGACGCAAAGTACGTGTACTTGTTTCTCGCCTGAGACTCCCCGGCAAACGCGGCCTCCAGGTTCTTCTCGGTCTGTGTGCCTTTGTACTTGTTGTCTTTCATGGTTGTTTAGCCTCCTTACAGCTAGAAACTTGGCGGTTTCCCCGCCTCATGCCTATTGTAACAGAGCTTGGTGGAATTACGTTAGGCTAACCTTGATGCAGGTCAGTCAGGACTTAGTTGCTGCAGCACTTTCATTGCCGCTTCCGCCTTCGTGCTGTCCAGCACCTCTGTGTATAGGTTCGCAGTTGTGGCGATGGACGAATGCCCGAGCAGAGCTGAGACGACCTTCAGGTCTACACCAGCCGCGAGCATCAGCGTTGCATTGGCATGCCGTAACGAATGCAGGGTAATGTCCGAGAAAGAAGTATCGGCGACGAACTGTTTAAACTTCCGTTCCGTGTAATTGTGGTCGATGTAGTGGCCCTTCGGAGTCGTGAAGACCATTTCAGGGTGCGGGAAATGCTCCAGACCGCCAACGTTTTCGATCCAGTATTCCTGACCCTGCCGTTGCCGCCGCAACAGCGTCTCCACCTCCTCGCTCATATAAATCTGCCGTATGCTGTTCTTCGTTTTCGGTGTGTCCAGCCAGTGCTGGCTCTTCACGTTCGTGAGGTTCCGCCGTATGTGGATGAAGTGCTTCTCAAAGTCTACATCTTTCCAGCGCAGACCGAACGCCTCGCCAGACCGAACACCGGTCAGCAGCAGGAACCGCACGACCGAGTTGAACCAGGT
>JAFTZU010000105.1 GCA_017461005.1 Clostridia bacterium | reverse complement strand
TTTCAGTTCCTCGATCGAAACAAAATTGGTTTCCATTGGACATCTCCTTCTCTATAATCTGACGTTGATCCCGTTGCGACGCAACTCTTCCTTGAGGTCTTTGATCTCGACTTCGCCGAAGTGGAAGATGCTGGCGGCAAGGCCGGCGTCCACGTTCGGGATGGTTTGGAACAGCTCGACGAAATGGTCGATGCCGCCGGCACCGCCGGAGGCGATGACCGGGACGTTCACGACGTCGCAGACCGCCTGCAGCATCTCGAGGTCGAAGCCGTTCTTGACACCGTCTGTGTCGATGGAATTGAGCACCACTTCCCCGGCGCCGTTGTCGACACAGCGGCGGATCCACTCGATGCCGTCCATCCCGGTGTCTTCCCGGCCGCCCTTGGCGAACACGTGGAAGGTCCCGTCGACCCGCTTGACGTCGGCGGAGATGACGACACACTGGTCGCCGAAGCGCTTCGCCGCCTCGCCCACGAGGTCCGGGTCCCGGATGGCGCCGGAGTTGACCGACACTTTGTCGGCGCCGCAGGACAGCACCCGGTCGAAGTCGTCGAGGGTGTTGATGCCGCCGCCGACCGTGAGCGGGATGAAGATCTGAGAAGCGGTCCGGGTCAGGATGTCCGTGAAGAGTTTCCGCCCTTCGAAGGACGCCGTGATGTCGTAAAACACCAGTTCGTCGGCGCCGCTCTCGCTGTAATGGCGTGCGAGTTCAACGGGGTCGGAAACGTCCTGGATCCCTTCAAAATTGACCCCTTTCACGACCCGTCCGTCGCGGACGTCGAGACAGGGGATGATGCGTTTCGTGATCATAGGTTCACTCCTGGGGGCCGGCCGCCGCGATGGCGTCCGACAGGATGATATCTCCGGTGTAATAGGCCTTGCCGATGATGGCGCCGTAGAGGTCCATCGCCGCAAGGGCTTCCACGTCTTCCATCGAGGAGACGCCGCCGGAGGCCGTGATGTTCATGTCGTATTTGTCTTTGAGCTCGGCGTACAGAGCGCGGTTCGTGCCCCGCATGGCGCCGTCTCGTGAGATGTCGGTACAGATGAGGGTCTTCACACCGAGGGACTGCATCTTCTCGCAGAAGGCGTCCAGCGTGAACTCCGACTGCTCGAGCCAGCCCTTGATGGAGACATAGCCGTCCCGGATATCGGCGCCCACGGCGATCTTCTCGCCATAGGTGTCCACCGCTTCCTTCAGGAACGCTTCGTCTTCGACGGCCGCGGTGCCCAGGATGACCCGGTCGATACCGGCATCGAGGTACGTTTTCACGGTCTCCATCGAACGGATCCCGCCGCCGATCTCGACAAAGAGACCGGTGTTCTCCGCGACGTTCCGAACGGTCGAAAGGTTCGGTGTTCCGCCGTTTTTGGCGCCTTCGAGGTCGACCATATGGATGTACTTCGCACCCTGTGCCTCAAAGTCCTTCGCGACCGCCAGCGGGTCGTCGTTATAGACCGTCATCTGCGCGTAGTCGCCCCGGAGCAGCCGGACGGCTTTTCCGTCGATGAGGTCGATGGCGGGAAACAGATACATGGGAAAACTCCTTATTGTTTACAGAATGCGTCGAGGAGGCGCAGGCCCACTTCCCCGGACTTCTCCGGGTGGAACTGGCATCCGCAGACGTTGTCCTTCGCGACCGCCGCCGTCAGCTCTTTGCTGTACTCGGTGGTGGCGACCACATAGGGGTCGCAGTCGGTCGCGTAGTAGGAATGGACGAAATAGACGAATTCCCCCTCCTTCGTGTCGGCGAAAGCGGGGTGTTCGAGGCCGGTGAAATGCAGGGCATTCCAGCCGATCTGCGGGATCTTCAGTTCGGGGGCGATGGACCCCTCCATGGGGACGACGGTACCGGGGATGAGCCCCAGGCCTTCATATTCCCCGTATTCATAGCTCTTGTCGAAGAGCAGCTGCATCCCGAGACAGATGCCCATGAGAGGCTTGCCCTCCGCCGCCAGTTCACGGATGACGTCCGCGAGACCGGTGGAAAAGAGACGCTCCTGGGCGTCCCGGAACGCGCCGACGCCCGGCAGGAACAGCTTGTCCGCCGCGCGCAGCCGCTCGGGGTCCGCGGTGATCTCCACCTCGTACCCGAGAGATTTCAGGGATGACGACAGAGAGAACAGGTTCCCCATGCCGTAATCGATGATCGCGATCATGCTTATAATACTCCCTTCGTAGAGGGGATCTCGTCGGCAAAGGCAGGGTCGATCGCCACCGCGTCTTTCAGCGTGCGTGCCACCGACTTGAAGGTGCCTTCGATGATGTGGTGGGAATTGGTGCCCGCCAGCTGACGGATGTGCAGGGTCAGCTCCGCCTTGCGGGTGAAGCCGTACCAGAACTCTTCCGCGAGTTCCGTATCGAAATCGCCGACCTTCTGGGTCGGGATGTCGCAGTCATAGCCAAGGTAGCTGCGGCCGGAGATGTCGACAGCGGACAGGATGAGGGTCTCATCCATCGGCAGGATGGTGCTGCCGTAGCGGACGATGCCCCGCTTCTCCCCCAGCGCCTCGGTAAAGGCCATGCCGAGGGCGATGCCGATGTCTTCGGTCGTGTGGTGGAAGTCCACATAGGTGTCGCCGTCGCAGGTGACGTCGAGATCGAACCGGCCGTGCCGGGCGAACAGGGTCAGCATGTGGTCGAGGAACCCGACACCGGTGGCGATGTTGCTCTTGCCGGTCCCGTCGAGGTCCAGTTTCAGACGGATCTTCGTCTCCGCGGTGTCGCGGATGATCTCGCTGGTTCTCATGGTACTTCCTCCTTTATCGGATACGGCGGGCCTTGTGTGCCTCTTCGGCGGCCCGTTCTTCGTCCTGTTTTTTGAAGATCTCTTCGACTTTGGAGAGGAACGTGTCCATCTGGACTTTCGTGCCGATGGTCACGCGGTTCCAGTCCGCGATCTTCGGATCCGAGAAATGCCGGATCAGCACGCCCCGTTCCTTGAGCTCCTTATAAAGCTCTTCCCCGCCGATCCGGTCGGAACGGACGAACAGAAAGTTGGCGCTCGAGGGCAGGACTTCGAAGCCGAGCTTCTCCAGCGCGGTCCGGGTATATCGCCGGTTGAACTGGATGGCCTGGCAGCTGTTCTTGAAATAGGTGTTCTCCCGCAGGGTGACGATGCCGGCTTTGGCAGTCATGCGGTTGACATTGTAGGGGTTCGAAGCGTTCCGCAGCGTATTGAGGTCCGCGATGAGGTCCTTCGAGCCCATGATGAAGCCGAGACGACCGCCCGCGAGAGAGCGGGACTTCGAGAAGGTCTGGGTGACCAGCAGGTTGTCGTACTTGTAGAGCAGAGGCACGCAGCTGCGGGCACCGAAGTCGACATAGGCCTCATCGATGATGATGATGTTGTCGGGGTTCGTGCGGACGATCTGCTCGATCTCCTCGAGGGACAGGGCGATGCCCGTCGGCGCGTTGGGGTTGGCGATGCAGATATTCTTCCCGATGCCCTCATAATCCCGGGTGTCGATCGTGAAGTCGTCCCGAAGGGACTTCGTCTCGTACGGGATGCCGTTGAGGTTCGCGATGACCGGATAGAAGCCGTAGGTGATCTCCGGGAACACGATGGGGTGCTCCGCGTCGCAGAACGCCATAAAGGCATAGTTCAGCGCTTCATCGGAGCCGTTGGTGGCCATGACGTTCTCGGGCTCGAGGCCGTAATAGTCGGCGATGGCCTGGCGCAGCTCCTGCGACTCCGGGTCGGAATAGAGCCGGATGTTTCGGGCCGCGTCCCGGATGACCGGAACGACCTCCTTCGGCGGGTCAAAGGGCGATTCATTGGTATTCAGTTTGACATAGCTCATGTCCTGGGGCTGCTCGCCGGGGACATAGGGTTCGAGCGTATCGAATTTCGAAACAAAAAACTTGCTCATAAAAACACTTCCTTATTCCGGATCGTCTTCAAAGCGGGAGCGGATGCTGCGGGCATGACCGTGCAGACCTTCGTGGTCGGCAAAGTCCGCGATATCTTCATAGACACGGGAGAGCGCGTCTCTCGTGTAATAGGTATACTGGGTCTTCTTGACGAAATCGTCGACGGACAGCGGGCTCGAGAACTTCGCGGTGCCGAGGGTCGGCAGTGTGTGGTTCGGCCCGGCAAAGTAGTCGCCGAGGGGTTCCGGACAGTTGCGGCCCATGAAGATGGAGCCGGCGTGCCGGACCGCATCGAGGTAGTCGAAGGGGTTGTCCATGTGGAGTTCGAGGTGCTCGGGCGCGATCTCGTTCGCGATGTCGATCGCCTGTCTCAGGTCGTCGGCGACGATGATCTTACCGTTGGTCTCGATGGACGCCGTGGCGATCTCCGTCCGCGGAAGGGTCTTCAG
>JAFTZU010000104.1 GCA_017461005.1 Clostridia bacterium | reverse complement strand
TGAACTCGATCTGCTTCAGCAGCTCATCTGTACGTTCGAACTCGGAGCGGGCGAGGGCCATCTGGCAGGCGCCGACACCGGCGGCGTTGCCGACGGCAGTCGCTTTGCCTTCGAGACCGGCGGGCAGGAGCCCGATGCGGGAGGCTTGGTTGGCGTCCAGGAACGAGCCGAAGGCACCGGCCAGCAGGACCCGGTCGATGTCGGAGACCTCGATGCCCAGGGTCTTCGCGAGGAGCTCCACTCCGGCCGCGATGGCGCCCTTCGCCAGCATGACCTCGTGGATGTCGTTCTGGGTGAGGTAGATGTTGTCATTTAAGTATAGGACACGTTGTCCGTTAGTTTCTTCGGTGGATTGGATCCGGCCTCTCTTGTTGATGAGGCCAAGGTCCAGGAACGACGCAACTGCGTCGATGAGACCACTTCCGCAGATGCCGGTGGCCTCTGTGTCGCCGATGACGTGGTACCGCAGTTCGCCGTCTTCCAGCCACACTTTGTCGATGGCGCCGGGAGCGCCCCGCATGCCGAAGGTGATCTTCGCGCCTTCCAGTGCGGGACCGGCGGCGGTGGAGCAGGCGGCCATCCGGCCGTTCGCCCCGAGCACCATTTCGCCGTTGGTGCCGATGTCGACGAGGAGCACGTTGTCCTCGGCGGAGTCCAGCTTCGTGGCCAGCACCGCACCGACGGTGTCGGCGCCGACGTAGCCGGCGATGTCCGGGACCACGAGTAATGTGGCGTTCTCGCAGAGCGGCAGGTAGTCCTTCGCCGCCCGGGTGGAAGCAGAGGTCAGCACCGGGTCAAAGGGGACCGCGGCTAAGTTCATCGGGTCCAGCCCGAGGAACAGCTGCTGCATGGCGGGGTTCCCAACCAGGGAGACGACGCCGATGTCCGCGGGGGAGCGGCCGGCTTTCTCACAGAGCGTTTCAACGAGAGCGTTCACGCCGTCGCAAATCAGCTTCTGCAGGTCTTCGAGAGAACCGTCCATGGCTGCCTGGATGCGGGAGATGACGTCAGCTCCGTACGAACTCTGCGGGTTCAGGAGGCTGGCGGTCGCCAGCTGTTCGCCGGTCTCACCGTCCAGAAGGAACGCGGCCACCGTCGTCGTGCCGATGTCCACCGCCAGTAAGTCGCCGGAGGCGACGGGGTCGAGGGCCGGTACATCGCCAAAGGAGATGCCGCGGGTGAGGACGACGGTCTCTTCCGTTTCCGGGACTTCGACCGTGCAGTCTTCCGCGACAGTGGTCTGGCAGGCGAGCACGTCTTTGCCGTCCAGGCGCACGACACATTTCCCGCAGGTGCCGAGGCCCCCACAGGGTGCGGAGAGAGCTACTCCGTTTTCACGGAGCAGCTCTAACAGATTCCTTTGATGGTCGGTGTGCAGTTTGACGGTGGTGCTCATGTGTTCTGTTACGAAGCCCAGGCCTGGCAGACCGAAACGGTCTTCTGCGGAGAGAGGGCCCATTCGTCCGCGCCCACGGAGGCACAGACGGTCTCGGTGACGGGAGCGCCGCCGACGATGATCTTGACATCGTCCCGCATGCCGGCTGCCTTGAAGGCTTCGATGGTGTCCTTCATGGAGTCGACCGCGAGGGTCAGGACGCCGGAGAGCGCGATGATCTTGATGCCCTCGTTCTTCGCGGTGTCCACGATGGTCTGGGGGTCGACATCGATGCCGAGGTCCATGACTTCAAAGCCGCCGGCTTCGAGCATGGCACGGACGATGTTCTTGCCGATGTCGTGGAGGTCGTTCTTGACGGTGCAGAGGATCATTTTGCCGTACTTCTCCTGGCCGTCACCGGTCAGAGCGGGTTTGATGATGTTGGTGGCTTCCGTCAGGATCTCACCGGCATAGATGAGGTCGCCGACGAAGTACTCGCCTTCCTCGAACCGGTCACCGACGATCTTCATGCCTTCCTGGCAGGCTTCGAGCGCCTCCTGGACGCCTTCGCCGTCGTTGTCCATGATCTCGTTCATGTAGTCGTAGAGTTCATCCTCTTCGAGGTCGGCCATTGCGTCGATGATTGCCTGTTTATCCATAAAGATTCCTCCTTAACGAATGATCTTCTTGCGGAATGCGCGGTTGTATTTCCGACCGCCCTTGTCCTCGCCGGACACGGCAGCGTGTGCGTACAGGATGCCCATCATAGAGGGGCTTGCCGGGTCGATGATGCAGGAGTCGAGTCCGGCATCGAGGGCTTTTGCCATGCAGGCCATGTTGACGTACTTCCGGGCGGGCATGCCGTAGGAGACGTTCGAGATGGCCGCGGTCACCTTGACCTCCGGCGCGTACTCTTTGATGGCACGGATGCAGGTGCAGAGGTCTTCGACACAGTTCGGGACCGTGGAGAGGGACATGACGCAGGGGTCGATGTGCAGGTTCGAAAGCGCCACACCGTACTTGTCCGCCTTGTCGATGATCCGCTTCGCGATCTCGATCTTCTTCTCGGGGTCGAGCGGGATGCCGTCCTGGTCGCAGGTGAGGCCGATGACGTTCCAGTCGGTGCCGGCGATGAGCGGGAAGAGAGTCTCGCACTTGGTGCCTTCCTCGTTGACCGAGTTGATGCAGCCGGGGCGCTGGGTGGCGCCTTCCTCCAGCAGTCTCTTCAGGAGCAGCGGGTCCGGGCTGTCGAGGCAGAGCGGAGTGTCCGTTTCTTCTTCCATGATGCCGATGAGCCATTTCATGGCATCGTACTCGAGTGCCGGTTCGGTGGCCGGTGCGCAGTCCAGGAAGTCGGGCTTCGCCGGCAACTGGACCTGGACACGCTCACGGATGAGCGCTTCATCGCGATTCGCGATCGCTTCCTTGATGGAAGGGATCGCACCATTGATCTTTTCGCCAATAATAATCATTGTTCCATAACCCTCCAGACGGTCAACCGTCTTTTAAAATTTTCAAAAACAGCGGCATCAGCATCTTTTTGAACGGCCGCAGCGGCAGCGGAAGCAGGTCATGACACAGCTTCTCGTAACCTTCGGGGTAAGATAAATACTCGTTCATGTCGCGCCTCCTTACAGCTTGTAGTTCGTGACGAAGTCGCAGATGGCCTTGAGGTTGTCTGCCTTCGCGTCATTCTTGTACGAGAGCATCTTGCCTTCGGACAGGATGAACCCGCCCTGTCTTCCGAGCTCGTCGCAGAGCTTCTTCGTGTGGGCGATGCACTCCTCCACGGTCGCGTTCGCGAGCATCTCGGTGTCGAGACCGCCCATGATAGCACAGTTGGGAGCAGCTTCGCGGAACTCGAAGGGGTCGTCCTGTTCGAGGTGGAACGTGATGGTGCCCTTCGGGTAACGGTTGAACTTCTCGGCATAGCGGAGGATGGATCCTTCCGCGAAGATGCGGACGCTTTCGCCTTTCCAGGCATAGGCGTCGAGCATGCGCTTGAGGCTCGGCCACAGGAACATGTCGAACTGTTTCGGGTTCAGGATGTTGTGGGAGAGCAGGATCATGGACGCGTCGAAGCAGTACTTATCGTCCTGGGGACCGTCGCTCAGATAGACCTTTTCGATCATCGGGTCGATGTGCTTTTCGTCCCACTTGTCACAGAACTCCTTGAGGAGCGCTTTGTGGCGGCGCAGGGAGATCGAGAGCTCCTTGATGCCGAGCAGGTTCGACTCGAGTTCCTCGATGCCGAACTGGATGGCGCCCTTCGCGGGGTTGTTCGGGGCGAGGGACGGGACGCCGTATTCCTTGCCGGAGACGCTGCCCATGTGGATGATGAAGTAGGTGTACTTGAGGTATTCCTTGAAGGCCGTTTTCCACTGGTCAAGCGTTTTCTGGTTCCATTCATCGCCAAACTTCTCGGGCAGGACCCGTTCCCAGGTGTACCGCTCCTCGTCTTCGAGGTAGTCCATGAGGGTGTCGATGGTGCAGAGGGCATGGTCCTTGATGCCGACCGCCTCATCGGTGTAGTAGTAATAACCTTCGGAACCGAACGCCTCCATGACGTTGAACTGGTTCCGGATGCCGGTGTCCATGAGTCCGTCGACGGGGTAATTGTCGAGGAAGTGGCGGACACTGTGCTCCATGACCTTGAAGTCGGTCAGGGCTTCGGGGAGCGAGTCCCCGGCATCGAATACCTTCCAGGTGACCGCGTTGCAGAAGTGCGGGACGCGCTCGGTGGGCCGGAAGGCCGCCTGGTCGCGGAAGAGCTTGATGCGCTCCGCCTTCAGGGCTTCCATTGCTTGTTTCTGTTGTTTATCCATAACCTGTAACATTTCCTCCTTCAGTATGTTACATCATTAAAACCATTGCGAAAGACCCCAGAAGGGAGTCTGCGAACTTTGAAGAAAACAGTTTGTCCAGCAGGATGGAGAACGGCTTGAACCGGAAGAAGGGGAAGACCGTCTCGAAGATGCCGCGGACGAAGCCGATCATGACTTCGGTGAACGTCTTCTCGTTTTTCGTGTAAGTGTACTCGGGTAACTGCTCACGCATGGTGGTCCCTCCTCTCAGTAGTACAGGCCGTAGCCGTGGACGAATTCGTTGACCGCGCGGATGTTCTCTGCCTTGGCATCGGATGCCGACAGCAGGACCTTGTCGCCGGTGCAGAAGATGAACCGGCCGCCGGGGGCGAGTTCGTCGACCATTTTCTTTGCTGCGGCGATGCACTCCTCTCTCGTCCCGTTGCGCAGGAGCTCCAGCGGGAGCCCTGCCATGATGGAGTTGTTCGAGAGGATCTCCTTGACGAGCTTCGGGTCGTCGTTCTCCACGACGAAGGTGACGGAGTTGTCGGGGAGGTCTCGCAAAATCTCGAGTTTCTCCCGGCCCCATTCGCCTTCGAGGACCGTCAGCAGGTGACCGCCGTGGGCGTGGATGTGCTCCACGACCGCCTTATAGCCCGGCCAGTAGAATTCCTCTAACTGCTTGGGAATCATGAACGACGGCATGTGGGCCGGGTTGAAGACCCAGGGGAACGTCGTGAACTCGAAGTCGTTCCGAAGGATGATGGCGTTCACGAGGTTCTTCACGAGCCAGACCGGTCCGCCGGCAAAGCCGCCCATCATGAGGTTCGTCATGTGGGAGAGGTCGATGCTGTACGGAAGGAGCGCTTCCGTTGCCGCCTTGACTTTGTCTTTGTGACGACGTAGATCGCCCACTGTTCCCTTGAAACCGCGCAGGTAGTCAAAGAGGAAGTCGAGGGGCATCTGGCCCGCGCCGCCCATGACGATGGGCGTGTCCTGCTTCTGGAACACATAGCCTCCGTAGACCATGGCGCCCGCGAACTTGAAGAACGGGATGAGGGCCGAGAGGAACGCTTTCTTCTGCTCCTCGTTGGTCGCGTCGAGCTTCGAGTACTTGCGGGGAACGAACTCGTTCAGAATGAACTGGATAGGGTCTTTGGCGAGCGCGTCGTAATCCTCCGGCACCATGGGCGCATACTCTTTGTGCTGCTCTGTGAAGCCGTCGTCCGAGATGAAGAACATGTCGGACCCGAGGGTCCAGCCGATTTCCCAGGCATGGGCAAGGGACGCGATGTACGCGCAGTCGTAGTAGATGTCGTCGTAGATCTTCGCGTGGGCGTGGACGTTTTTCGAAATGCTCGTCGCCGCCTCTTTCAGGGGGATGCCGGAGTAGGACAGCGCATAGGTCTCGATGAGTCCGCAGATGGGGACCCGGTCGGGGATGCGGCCCTGAGCCACATCGATCATGCGTTGCTGTCGCTCTAGGAACCGTTTGCTTTTTGCCATGGGAGGTCCTCCTTTGAGAAGGGGTATCAGGCGTGTTTTCCGTAAGTTTCGGCGATGTGCGGGTATTGCGTTTTATATGGCAGCAGACTGAAGTTGATGCCACAGGTGGGGTAGGTCTTCTGGACGAGCTCCAGCGTTTCCATCGGGTCGTAGGGGTAGTCCTCCGGGATCTCCCGGTCGAAGACGTCGGCGAGCAGATAGAGCTTTTTGGACATCCAGATCTCCACGATGACGGGGAGGTCCGGGTGCTCTTTCAGAAGACGGTCGATCTGCTCGTCCGGCCCGATGATGGGCTGGGTGATGACATAGGACGCGCCCGCCGCCAGTTTCCGCTCGAGTTTCGGGAACTCCAGTTCCGGCATCTCGTAGGGGTTGAAGGCGGCACCGAGGATGAACTCGGGGTATTTTTTGTGGATGTAGTCGATCAGTTCGACCGAGGTGATGACCGGGACATCCGGCCGGCCCAGCTCTTCGGGCTGGAGTTTGTGCATGCGGTCGGAACCGTCACCGGAGATGACGAGGAAGTTCCGGATGCCTGCGCTTTTCGCGTACTCGAGGATGCTGTCCAGTTCGTCCTTCCGGTGGAAGGTGTTGAGGTGGAAGAGGACCTGGTCCTTCGGCGCGTCGAGGCCGCACTCGCGGATGATCTCGGA
>JAFTZU010000103.1 GCA_017461005.1 Clostridia bacterium | reverse complement strand
TCTACTTCTTTGGGTGCCGGCATTCGAAGGACTGCTCTGCGGAGCAGTACCAGGCTGTGGCGGATGACCTGTATGTGGACAAGGTGAATCGCCGCGTGGCAGACCTCAAGAGTTTGCCGCAGTATGCGGACATCGAGCGGCTGCTGTCGGTCTCCGGCGAAGACGACCTGGACGCGCTCGTAGCGAAGTACTTCTCGCTGAAAGAGCGGGTCGAGAAAAAGGCAAAGTACGAGAACAAGCTGGTCATCGGGCACGGGGACCCCTGCTTCGCGAACGCGCTGTACAACAAGTCCACCCGCACGCTGAAGTTCGTGGACCCGAAGGGCGCCCTGACCGAGGAGGAGCTTTGGACCAACCCGTACTATGACGTGGCGAAGCTCAGCCATTCCGTCTGCGGGCGGTACGACTTCTTCAACAACGCGCTGTTCGACATCAAGTTGGGTGAGGACTTCACGTACCAGCTGGAGATCCCGTTCGACAACGCCCGGTACAAGGAGATCCTCCGCGAGAAGTGCGAGGCCAACGGCTTCGACTGGTGGTCCGTGCGCGTGTACGAGGCCTCCCTGTTCCTGTCCATGCTGCCCCTGCACATCGACAACCCGCAGAAGGTGTTCGGCCTCTTGCTGAACGCGAAAAACATACTGAAGGAAATCGAAGAGAATGTTTGATGACATGTTTTCCTTCGTCTTTGACGTCGACGGCACGTTGTGCCCCATCAAAGGCGAAGACGAGTCCTACGCCGACCTCGTCCCCTACGCGGACATGGTCGAGAAGCTCCGGGAGTACAAGGTCCAGGGGGCGCGCATCGTCCTGTACACGTCCCGCAACATGCGGACTTACAAGGGCGATTTGAGCCTCATTCTCGAGCACACCAAGCCCGAACTGGAGGCCTGGCTCGCGAAGTGGGACATTCCGTACGACGAGATCGTGTACGGGAAGCTGTGGCCCGGTCATAAGGGACTCTATGTGGACGACCGGTCCGTCCGGCCCGACGAGTTTTTGAAGTACTCGGTGGAGGAGCTGCAGGAGATCTGCGAGGCTGCGCGACCTGCCGCCTGGCATACGGGTGGAGCAGAGGCTCCGACTGGCGCGGCTGCCCGCTCCGAGGCGGACGAGACTCCCGAAGCCATCGACGTCGTTATTACGATGGGCGGCCTTGGTTCCCGGTTCAGGAAGGCCGGTTACACCGTGCCGAAGTACATGATCGAGGCCAAAGGCAAGACCCTGTTCGAGTGGTCCCTCATTTCGCTGGAGGGCTACCAGGACCGTGTCGACAAGTTCGTGTTCCTCGCCATGGAAGACGAGACGGTCGACGTCGAGGGTTTTGTGCGCAGGAAGTGCGCGGAGCTCGGCATTGAAAACTACGAACTCATTCTGCTCGACCACCTGACGGACGGTCAGGCGACGACAGCACTGCTTGCGAATAAATACTGGGATCCGTCTCATGCGCTGCTGGTGTACAACATCGACACGTATGTCGAGGCCGGTGAGATGAACTGGCAGGAGCTGAAGGGCGACGGGTTCATCCCCTGCTTCCAGGCACCCGGCGACCACTGGAGCTTTGTCCGACTGGACGACGAGGGACGCGTGGTGGAGATCAAGGAAAAACAGAGGATCTCCCCGTACTGCACCCTCGGTGCGTACTACTT
>JAFTZU010000102.1 GCA_017461005.1 Clostridia bacterium | reverse complement strand
CTGTTTCTGGACTTCTTCCGTGACCACTTCGTAGATGCGTTTGCCGTAGTGGAGGTACTTTTCTTCGCCTTCGTGGCGGCAGTGTTCCGCGAACGCTTTGCCGATCTCCTCGGGGACGTCGTCGCCGCCCTTGCGGATGGTGAGGTAGTAGAAGGAGTAGGCGGGGCTCTCCATGATCTTGTCGTAGACCGGAGAGGCGGTCTTGGCGAGGAGACGGTGGAGTTCCGAAATGGCGACGGTGGACAGCTGCGTGGACGGCAGGTACATGTTCAGCGCCGCCTCGGTGGCGAACATGCCGAGGACACCGGCCTTGACCGGCATCTTGCCCTCCTTGAACTCGGGGTCGATGTCCTTTTCGTGTTCGGCATCTTCCTTCACGAGCTCATAGAGCTTCCGGCCCAGCTGGGTGGCTTTGTCGAAATTTCCGTTGTGGCGGTGGTGGTCCAGCGCTTCGATCTGACGGAGGAAGTCTTCGTCATGTTCGGCATGGGAGCCGTCAAAGATCTTGATGTCGCTGTCTTCTTTGTAGGCCATTGAGGTGGTTCTCCTTACTCTTCGCCGGCGGCAGCGGCGGCTGCCTTGGCGGCTTCTGCCTCAGCCTTGCGGCGGGCTCTGCGCTGTCTTGCCTGGAAAGTCTTGAGCGCGGCGAGGTTCTCGTCCGGGGTACTGTAGGACGCGATGGTGTGGGCTGCTCTGCTGTACAGGCCGTGGAAATCGGACCCGCCGGTCATGAGCAGGTTGTTCTTCTTGGCGTAGTCATGGAACGCCTGGGTCTGCTCCTCGGTGTTCTCCGGGGTCCAGACTTCGATGCCGTCGAGGCCCATCTCGACGAGTTCGTCGAGGACTTCGAGGACGCCGGAACGGCCGGGGTGCGCGACGATGGCGACGCCGCCCGCTTCGTGGATGGCATCAATGACCTCTTTCGGCTCCGGATACTTCGGCTGGACGAGGATGTTGTTCTCGCTCTTCGGGTCGAAGAGTTCGTCATGTAGATCGCCATAGAAGTCCGTGGTGTAGCCGCATTCCATGAGGGCGTGCATGATGTGCTGTTTGTAGATGTTGGTCGAACCGGAGGCGCATTTCAGGACCAGCTCGGAGGAGATGGGGTAGCGCTGAGAAGCTTTGACGACCATGAGCTGGGAAGCTTTCCGACGAGCCAGGGAATTCTTCCGGCAGAGGCCTTCGAGACGGTTCGGGTTCTCCGCGAGGTAGCAGAGGATGGAGATGTTTTTGTCGTGTTCGGGGTCGTAGGACGAGAGTTCGACACCCGGGATGACTTCGACGCCGTGGCGTTTGCCGATGATCTTCCCGCGCACCGTGCCGGCCTGACAGTCGTGGTCAGTGATGGCAATGGTGTCGATCCCGCTGCGGCTCGCGAGCAGGATGAGGTCTTCAATGCCCAGGGACCCGTCGGACAGGCGGGTGTGGCAATGTAAATCTGCTGGCATGGTTTCCTCCAATAATTAACAAGTAGCATAAACCGCGCGCAGGCGGCATTTTCTATCCTATTCAGCACTTAATATTATAATACAGATATTTCCTCTTTACAAGAAAATTACGTGTAAAATCTTGATTTTTACAATACGGTGTGATATATTATTATATTTGCACTGAAACTGTAGCAGATTTCACTAAAGAAAATGGGCGATGTAAATCTTTTTTTGTCACATTTCACAAAGACATCCGAACGACTGCTTTGAAAACGGTTTCAAAAATTCAGAGTTTTTTCAGGGCCGGTGCGCCCGATCGCCGCTTGTGCCCTGTCTTTCTGGGGCGATTTACCCCGTTTCAAAAAAAATAAAAAAAGTGCTTGCATTGTGTAAACCCGTCTGTTATACTATACAGCGTTCCGCAAGGAACACACCAGTCGGTGTCTATAGCGATGAGGGTCCACCCGTTCCCATCCCGAACACGGCAGTTAAGCTCATCAGTGCCGAAAATACTTGGGGGGCAGCCCCCTGGGAAGATAGGGCGACGCCGACATAAAAAAGAACTCAGACCGAAAGGCCTGAGTTCTTTTTTGTTTCAACATCGCCCTGTCCCAGGGGCCTGCCCTTCGGGCGTACGGTCAGAAACATAGTCGCCTCGCTCGCTTGGAGCGCTTCGCGATGCTCCTTGTTTCTTCCTGTTCGACGAACTCCCTTGTTCTGCCGCAGGCAGCGGGAGTCCGCGAACCCCCCTGGGAAGATAGGGCGACGTTGAAACAGGGGGTCAAGTCCCGCCCCGGAAAGCCCGAATACGTTCGACGCCGACATAAAAAACAGTCACTCCAATAGGTGTGGCTGTTTTTTTGTGTTATAATGGCTCCAGAAACTTCAGAAGGAGGTACTCTCCATGAAAAAGAAAGTCAAGAAAGCGACCATCGCGCTGATCGTCATTGAGGCGGTCGTCGGTGCTGCGGCAGCCGGCTTCGTCCTCGGCGCGTCCATCTGGGCGAACAAGCCCCGCGGCGTGCGGATCAAACTCGACGAGGAGTAAGCGCCCATCCAACCGAATACAAGCAAGCCCTCTCGGGCACTGTGGAAACACGGTCTCCGAGGGGGCTTTTTTTGTGCTGTTTTGCAGGGACCGTTCATCGCCGATACGAATGTCTGTTATATGCAATTACGCATTTTGCGCGACCATAACGACCGTTCGCACGCCCAAACCGACCGCTCCCAAAATAATCCTTGTGTTGCACTTTTTGCCGTGTCAGAGTGAGGGAGAAACGGCAGAAAGCGAGGTGGAAAAGGTGAGCATTCGGGTCGGGATCACGGACGGGAACCGGGAGTTTTTCGAACGGTTCCACAAGGCGATGAGGGAACAGTATCCGGACGAGATCGAAGTCTATCTGTTCCCGACGCTGTCCAAAGCGCTGAAAGCGGTGGACCGGTTCCGGGTCAAGGTCGTCCTCCTCGAACCGGAGGGGCTGTCATCTTCCGACCTTCCGACGAAGGGGCTGCCGAAGACCGCTTACTTTGTCCGCCTCGCCGACCGGAAACAGGAGGAAAAGGATTGGCAGAACCGGCCGGAGTCGAACGGGGATGACGCCTTTTCGAACATCCCGGTCCTTTGCCGCTTCCGCAGTGTGGCGGAATGGCACGATCTCATCATAAAAGAGGCATCCGCGCTCCCGGGCCTCGCAGACAAGGCTGCCGGCACAGGCACGCCGGGGGGAGCGAAGCCGGGAAAGAAGACGGACTGCAGGGTCGTGCTGTTCACGTCCGCCGCGGGCGGGACCGGGACATCGACCGCGGCCCGCGCGTTCGCGGAGTGCTGCCAGCGCCACAACCGGCGGGTCCTGTTCCTGGACCTCCAGACCCTCCCGGACGAACCCGCCGACCCGGCGGACGGGCTCTATACCCTGGAAGACGTCGTCCTGTCCATCCGCGGACGCCGGTACGCGCCGGACGCCGTGCTGGAGCGAACGCTTCGATCTGACGAAGAAGGCCTCGTGACCATCCCGCCTCCCCAGAACCCGGCGGTCCTGTTCGACCTGACCGGAGAGGAGATCGTTACGGTCACGGACCTCATCAAAGAAAGCCATAAATGCACCATCATCGTGCTGGACCTCGGGTTCGACGCGACGGAGCGGATCGTCCTGCCGCTGCTGGCGGCGGACTGCGCGGTGCTGGTGAGCAACGGGACGCAGATCGCCAACCGGAAAACGAAACAGCTGATGGACGTCCTGCCGGGGCTGTGCACGGAGGACCCGATCGAACTCTATGAGAAGATCTGCCTTCTGTACAACCGGTTCCGGCGGGGCACGAGTGAAGTGCTGCAGACCGAAGCCCTCGTGAAGCTCGGTGGCATGGGAGAACTGAGTGTCCCCGACCCCGCGGACCTCTCCTCCGAACTGGCGGTCGCCCCCGCCATGGAACGGCTCTACGAGCGGCTCACGAAACAGGGAGGCTGACATGGAACAGACCTTCAACGAGCAGGAAGTCCTGCGCCGCGTCCGGCGGGAACTGTACCTGACCGACGGCCTTTCGGCGATGGACGACGAGTCCCTCCGTACCCTCATCCGAAAGATCCTCCTCCGGCAGAACCCGGAACACGATTTTTCCGCCGAAGAGCTGGGCCGGTTCGTCGACACGCTGTACGGGAACTTCCGCGGACTCGGCATCCTCGAAGAATACCTGAACGACGACACCGTGTCGGAGATCATGATCAACGCCTGGGACGTGCTCTTCGTCGAGCGGAACGGCGTGGTCGAACGGTCGCCCCGGACCTTTTCGAGCGAGAAGGAACTGGAGGACATCATCCAGCGGATCGTCGCCGGCGCCGGCAGAGAAGTGAACCGGGCAAACCCCATCGTGGACACCCGGCTGCCCGGCGGAGAACGGGTCAACGTGGTCCTGCCGCCGGCCTCCATCGAGACCCCGGTCGTCACCATCCGGCGGTTCCCGAAGGACCGGATCACTATGCGGACGCTCGTCGAATACGGCACCCTCAGCGAAGAGGCGGCAGAGTTCCTCGAACGGCTGGTGAAGGCGAAGTACAACATCTTCATCAGCGGCGGCACGAGTTCCGGCAAGACGACCTTTCTGAACGCGCTCTCAGACTACATCCCGAAGAGCGAGCGCATCATCACCATCGAAGACAGTGCGGAACTGCAGCTGACCGGCATCGCCAATCTGGTCCGGCTGGAGACCCGCAATTCCAATACGACCGGCAGCGGGGAGATCACCATCCGGGACCTCATTCGGACGTCCCTCCGCATGCGGCCGGAACGCATCATCGTCGGCGAGGTCCGGGGCGAGGAAGCCCTCGACATGCTGGGCGCCATGAACACCGGACACGACGGTTCGCTGTCCACCGGCCATGCCAATTCCTGTGAGGACATGCTCCGGCGGCTCGAGACCATGGTCATGACCGGAAGCTCCGGCCTCCCGCTCCCGGCGGTCCGGCGGAACATCGCCTCCAGCATCGACCTCATCGTCCATCTCGGACGGCTCTCGACCCGGCGCCGGGTGGTCCTCGAGATCACGGAAGTCGTGGGGCTCGAAGGGGAGGAGATCCTCCTGAATCGCCTCTACGAACAGAAAGAAGGGGAACTGGTCCCCACCGGCAACGAACTCATCCATACCTGGAAACAGGAGGTCTACGGACATGAAACGACTCCACATCCGCGCGCGGTCCGCCTCAGAAAAGCCGACCCTGGCGGAGAGCTCCCCCTCGAAGAACCGGACCCCGATGACCCGTACTTTTTCTTTTGAAACGTACTGCGGGAAAACTTACGGGGTCCCGGACCTGGCCGTCGGGTTCCTCGGCGGGTTCGCGGGCGGTCTCGTGACCGGCTTTCTGCTGTTCGGCCACCCGGTGCCGGAACTGCTGCTGGCCCTTCTGTTCGGCTGGTACTTCCGCGGCGCCTGGGTCCGCCACAAAGTGGAAAAGCGGAAACGGGACTTCCTCGACCAGTTCTGCGACTACCTGGACTCCATCGCCACATCCCTTGCCGTCGGCCGGAACGGCTACGAGTCCTTCCTGACCGCGGACGACGACATGCGGGAACTCTATGAAAAAGGGGCTCCCATCCGGTATGCCTCGGGGCGATTGACGGAGGGCCTTCGAAACGGGCGGGCCATCCCGGAACTGCTCCAGGAGATGGCGGAGGAGACGGACTGCTCGAGTGTGCGGACCTTCGGGGAGATCTACCAGATCTGCAGCACCGCGGGCGGGAACCTCAAGCACATCGTCGGCGACACCCGGAACATGATCATCGAGAAGATCGCGATCGAACAGGAGATCCAGACGGTCCTGACCGGGCCGAAGAACGAACTGAACATCATGGTCCTCATGCCCCTCGTCATCCTCGCGTCCCTGCGGGTGCTCGGAGGCGGGATCATCACGGACGACTCGTCCTCCATGCTGGTGAACACCATCGCCCTCGGCATTTTCGCGGGCTCGTACTGGCTGGGGCGGAAGATCGTCGACATCAGGGTATGAACGGAAAGGAGCGGGAACATGACCTACTGGCTGCGCATCGGGCTGATGGCCCTGGCGACCCTTCTGTCGTTCGTCTCCGCAACGCTCCTGTTCCGTGCCCGCAACGACCGTGCCGATGTCACGGGCCTTCCGGTGTTTTTTCTGGAACCGCTGTTCCCCGCGGGCCGGCGCCTGCGGAAGCGGCTGAAGAGAAAAGACCGGAGTTCCCGGGACCGCTATCGCAAACTCCTCGAACTTTACACTCCCGGGGAAGCCGATTGCATCCGGCGGCAGGCGATGGACGCAGGGTATACCTATCTGCTGCTCCTGCTCCCTCTCCTGCTGCTGATGCTGGCGGTCACGGGCGACGTGCTGCTCGGGAGCATCGAACTGCTCCTTCTGACCGGGCTCTGCCTGTACTTCGACTACTGGCTCGACAGCACGGTCCGGAAGCGGCACGCCGAACTGGAGACCCAGTACCCCGCCATGCTGACGGAGATGTCTCTCATGGTGAACGTGGGCATCACCGCCGGGGAAGCATTCGACCGGGTGGCGGTCTCCTCGAACGGCCTCCTGTTCCGGGAGATGCAGCGGGTGACCGAAAGCGTGAAGAACGGCATGCCGATCGATGAGGCGCTCGACACCCTCAGCACCCGGGCACCGCTGAGAGAGATGAAGAAGTTCGTCTCCCTCTACAAACAGAACCTGGTCAAAGGTGGACCGGACTTCCCGCGGACCCTCGCGGAGATGGCGGCCAACGCCTGGACCGACCGAAAGAACTCCGCCCGGACCCAGGGAGAACTGGCGGAGCAGAAACTGTTGCTCCCTACCATGTTCATGTTTGTCGGCATCTTACTCATGATCATCGTGCCGGCATTCCGCAACCTGTTTTGAGACCCGGAAACGGGGAAAGGAGACGTGTTATGAAACTGCTCGTATTTTTATGGAACTGGTGGATCGCCCTGAACGAAAAACTGCGGCGATTCACGGTGAGGACCGCTGCAAGAGCGGCGGCCGACAACACCGGAGAAGTCAACATCGTGGCGATGGTGCTCATCATCATCGTCGTCATCGCCCTCGTGGCGATCTTCCGAAGTGAGATGACTGACATTGTTACGAAGATGTTTGAAAAGATCCGCAGCGGCATGGAACTCTGATCCGGATGGTTCGGAGCGGGACAGAGGCTCGGCCCAGGTCATCGAGTTTTCCTATGTGTTCCCCATCGTCCTCCTGACGGTGGTGGCGCTCATGTACCTGACCTTCCTGCTCTTTTTCCATGTCTATGCGTTCCATGTGACCGAAGACGCCGTCGAGACGGCAACGCGTCAGGTGGGCGGAGACCGGCTGTACTGGCAGCTGTCGACCCACAGCCTCGACGCGGACGTCCTGGCGGACTGTGCCGGCACCATGGAGAAAAAACTGACTGCGATGCAGGTCCTGCCGGGGCTGAAGTTCTCGTCTGCCCTCAAAGAGAACGCCGTCGGCAGCCGCATCGTTGCAGGCGCCACCTGCTCCTTCCGGGGAAAACAGCTGTTTTCGGTCCGGTCGGAGCGGGCACTGCGCAAACCGACCGAATTCGCGGAGGACGTCGACCTCGCGGAAGACCTCGCCGAGGACACCGGGCTGAAACAGTTCCTCGAACAGCGGTTCGGACGGTATATCCAGATGGACAAGGAGTACCTGTGATGAACCGTCAACTCTGGAAGGGTTCCATCTCCCTGTTCCTCGTCCTCATCCTGATGCCGCTCTTCAGCGGCACGTACCTCGCCATCGATGCTGGACGGGCCGCCGCGGCCCGCTCCCGGCTGGAAAGTGCATTGGACCTGACCGGGAACGCGGCGCTGAACGACTACGACGAAGCGCTGAAAGACTGGTACGGGCTCTTTGCCATGGCGAAGTCTCAGGAAGCCTATGAGAACGAACTGACCGCCGTGTTCTCCGGGACCATCGATGCCGGAGAGGTGAGCGGAGACGGGACCTTTGACAATTACATCAATACGGGGACGAAAGACTTTTCGGTGTCCTTCCCGTCGGACGCGTCGCTGGCCCGGCCGGCGGTGCTCGAACGGACCGTGACCGGGTACATGAAGTACCGCGGTCCGTACCGGTTCGCCCGGGGCGTGAGCCAGCGGATCGGCGCGTTCCAGCATATCCGCGAGGCCTCCGATGCCCTGTCGAAAAGTCAGGACTACTATGACGACCTCTCCGGCGTCAGCAAACAGCTGACGAAACTGGCGGACGATCTGCCTGCCGATACGGAAGGCTTCGATGCCGGCGCACAGAAGTCTGCGGTCCAGTCGATCCTCGGCGGCCTCGACAAGCTGTCTTCGCAGGTGAAGAAGACGGACCGGTCGGCCGATGCCTGGAAGAGTTCCCTCGACCAGATGCCGGAGGGCGAGGCAAAGTCGCTCCTCGCCGGTGACTATAAAGCCACGGCCGGGGTCCTGAACGATGACGGTGTCGCGGCACTGCGGGACAAGCTGAACGCGGACCTTGCCGCGATCGATGACTACAATGCCGCGAAACAGAAGGCGGACGAGGACCGAAAAGCTGCCGAGGAAGCGCTGAAGGCCGCGGAGGAAGCCGTGGCTGCCGGCGGCGAAGCCCCTCAGGGGCTCATCGACCCGGCCTCCATCAAGGACCCGGACCCGCCGGCCCTTTCCTATAAGGAGGACGCGTTGTACGGGTACATCGCCGGAAGCCGGACGAAGGACAGCTCCGACCCGGAAAAAGAAGAAAAACGCTCGGTGAAAAATGCGCTCGAGTCCTTCAAAAGCACCGACCGCACGACCCTCGTGTCCGGCGTGCCGGACCAGTATGTGTCCCGGGCGGTGGGCAGCACCGTTGCCGCGGCCATCGACGCGGTGGGAAGCTCTGCCGCCAACGTACCGGCAGACAGTGGCGGCACCGTGCAGACGCAGATGAGCGGCCTGAAGACCTTTTTCCGCCACCTGACCGGGAACACCGACAGCCTCCTGTCGGACAGCTATGTGGAAGAGTTCCTGACCGAGAGTTTCAGCTGCTATACGAGCGACGACGCTGCGAAGACGCTGGCGGGCGCCGAACTGAAGTCCGGCCCGCTGTTCAAAGGGGAGACGGAGTACCTGCTCTTCGGACAGGACTACCTGCCGGCCAACGTGCACCTGGCGGCGGACCTTCTGTTCGCGATCCGCGTCCTGTTCAATTCGATCTATGCATTCTCCAACGCCAAAATGCGGGCCGAAGCGCTGTCCGTCGCGACGGCGGTGGCGGCCTGGACCGGCGCGGGCGTGGCGGTGGCGCAGAACCTGATCCTCGCCGCATGGGCTGCCGCGGAAGCGGTCAGTGATGTGTCGACACTGCTGAAGGGCGGGACGGTACCGCTCTATAAAAATGCCGCCACCTGGACGCTCGGGCTCTCCGGCATCTCGAACCGGCTGAGAGACGGGGCCGTCTCTCTGGCGAGCCACACGATCGACGACGTCTACGCGACGATCGAAAAGGCGGCCGACGACAAGATCGAAGCGGTGCGCGACGCCGCGCTCAGCTACTTCCGGGAGACGACCGAAGGCGCGGTGGAGTCCCTGACGAACCTGGTCCTGACTCCGGTCGAAGCGAAGATCACCACCCTCATCGGCGACAAGTCCAAAGCGTCGGTGTCCCGGGAGGAAGTGCGGACCATGCTGACCGAAGCGGTCGACAGCGCGGACAACGGGTCCGCCGGGTTCGCGGCTGCCAAGGCGGCCTTCCAGGGTGTCGCGCTGGAGCCCCTGACCGACGTCGTGGCTTCCAACTATAAAAGCCTCCTCAGCCTGGATGAGTCGGTGGCGACCGCAGCCACGACGGCCATCCGCCACGGTGTGGAAGACGCCTACTCCACGATGTTTTCCGAAGTGAAAAAGGCCGTGGACCGGAAGGTCTCCGGTGTGGAAAAGACCCTCCACAATGCCTTTCAGGAAGGCGGAAAAGAACTGAAAGCGGATGTGACCGATGCCATCGACGACTACGCGGAGACGCTCTCCGAGTACCTCGGCTCCGGCAGCGGGCGGACGCCCCTGTCCCGGAACACGGCGCTGTCGTCCTACTCCGGCACGTCCATGTCCTACCGGGACTACCTCAAGGTCTTCGTCTTTACGGGCCTTGTGAACAACAACGTGAAACAGGGCATGCTGACCCGCGCCGCCAAACTCATGCAGGCCAACTGCCACCAGTCGGAGAAGTCGTTCTCCATCGCCAAAGCCTATCGGAAGATCGAACTGTCCGGCTCTGCCGGCATCGTGACCCACACTGTGAAAGGACGTGAGACCTATGCGTACTGACCTGTTTCGCCCTGGGGCGATGTACCTCCTCTGCCTCCTGACCGTCCTCTGCTTTCTGACGTCCTGCGGGACGAAGGAGCCCGGAGCGTCCGGCCGCGAGACGGAAACCGGTGACGTCCGGACGGAGGCCTCTTCCATCGAGGCGTCAACGTTCGGGTCTTCCTCCGCTGCCGTTGCCCACTTCCCGGCCTTTGAACTGGAGGTCCCGGCGGACTGGTCTGTCCGGGGCAATGTGGGGAAACTCTATGAAGGCGACGGCATGTTCCTGCTGGCCGGTCCCCTGGACGGCGCGACCGACGGGTCGTCGGTCGAAGCGGCGCTGGCCGAAGAGCTGGAACTGTTTTTCAACACCGAATACTACCGCTCTCAGGTGCGGTTCGAATATGAGAAGGAATATGAAGACGGGGCGATGCATCGCCGAAGCGGGACCCTGTACAACGACCGGACCGGCGGAACGCTCCGCTTTGCGGGGGCCTTCGGGACCGCTCCGGGACTGTACTGCTTCTACTTCTGGCCGGACGCGTCCCGGGACCGGGACGGAGCCCGTTATATGGAGATGACCTATGAAAGCATCCGCGTCCTCTGACCGGGGTTCCTACAGTGTGGAAGGCGCGCTGGCGCTGACCGTGTTCACGGCATGCCTCATGGCCCTCATCTCCATCCTGACCGTCATCAAGGTCGAGGCGGAGGTGGGCGATGCACTGCACGAGACCGCCATGGAACTGTCCCAGTACTCCTATGTCTGGGGCCGGACTGAATACCTCAAAGATTATGCCGGCGAAAAGCTGCCGAAGCTGGCGGAACTGATGGGGGACACCGAAGGGACGTCGGACCTCTCCCTGACCGGCCCTGCCGTTGCGAAACTCCTGACGAAACAGAATTTTCCGCGGGACAACGTGGATGAATGGCTGAAAAAGCAGGGGGTCCGGGACGGGTATGAGGGGCTCGACTTCCTCGACACACAGGTCCTGATGGACGGAAAGACCATCGATGTGGCCGTCACCTACGATCTCGACGTGCAGACCTTCGGGCTCTTTTCGAAAACGCTCCACCAGAGGGAAGCGGCGGTCACCTACGGACTGCTGCCGACGGACTCCGCATTGAAAGCGGCCCGGAAAAAGCCGGCCGAGTCCACCATCTGGCAGGAGAACAATTTCGTTCGGGGACGGTATTTCGCCAACGAAGTCCGCTCCGGGAAACAGTACGGAGTCCCGGTCAAGCCGGGACAGGGCATCGACCTCTACGATGCCGCAACGGGGACCTATGCGGAAGTGTATTCCATCAATGTGTTCCTGCCGACCTATGCCACCACGTCCTATGCCCCACGGGTCGATTCAATAGAAAAAGCACTGTTCGGTTATGCCACAGACCTGCGGAAGGATATTTCCGGGCTGGGGCAGGAGATCGTGCTGGCGGACGGGTCTTCCGTGAAACCCGTGAAGGCGGAGCGGAAGATCCTCATCCTCATCGTGCCGGAAGAAGTGAAGCAGTACGGCCCGATGGAGGGCGCGCTGGAGGGGACCGCCAATGCCATTCGGGAAAAGCACGGCATCACGGTGGACCTTCGGTACGAACAGAAAGCGTTAGTCAAAAACGAGGAGGAGTCCGAGAAATCATGATCGAAAAAATTTGGGTATCGGGGTCTCTGCTCCTCCTCGTTTTTTGTCTCATCCCCATCTGCCGGGAGGACCTCCGCTCGAGGACCATCCCACAGAAGTGGTGCATCGCCCTCGGAGCCGGGGGCCTTGTGCTCGCGCTGGCAAGGACTCTGGCAGATGTCATTTCGGTATACCGCGGCACCGGTTCGCCCATTGCCGGTGCGGCTGTATATACGCCCATACTACTCTCGGCAGCGGGAGCTCTGGCCGCCTCCGGTCTGGGACTCCTCTGTCGGGGCGCGGTGAGGGACGGGTTCGGCTGGGGCGACGTCAAACTGATGGCGGCCCTCGGCGCGGCCATGGGTCTGTTCCCGTTCCTGCGGGGCATGGCGCTGACCGGCCTGGTCTCGCTGGCCGCCGCTCTGTTCCTGCTGGTCACCAAAAAAGCAAAGACCTCGGACACGCTGCCCTTTGCGCCGTTCCTGGCGGCGGGGGCACTGGTGTCGGAGGTCCTCGAATGGATCATGGAAACGGGGTGAGTCGTTGTGGCAGAAGAAAAGGTCCCTCACGCAGGAAAAAAGGCGGTCTTCGCGGGCCTGCTGCTCCTGCTGTTCTGCGCCGCCGCATGGGGACTCCTGTTCTACGGGCACGCCTCTGAAGTGGCCGGGCTCGAGGAACGAAAGCTGGCGGCAGACGAAAAGTTCCAAAAACAGATCTACGACGAAGCGCTGGTGGACTACAAAGCCTGTCTGGAGGCGTCGCCGAACGACCTTGACTGCATGGCCCGCGTCGCGGAGATCTACCACCTCACCGGACAGGACAACAGCTGCATCGCCTGGTGTGAACGGGTGCTGCGGCAGGATCCGAAGGACCTGAAGACTCGCCTTTACGAGGCGCGGTCCTATGACAATAAAAAGAATGTGCGCTCGGCGATCTCGGTCCTGCAGAAAGCCGGCAAGTCCGACGGCACCGGGGCGCAGCGAAAGGAGCGAGAGGAGTACCTCCGGGAACTGAAGGGCCGGTATGAGCTGACCTATTTCTCGTTCCAAAATATCTATCCCTGGTTCCGTCTGCCGGACGGGACGCCCTGTGCCACGGTCGCGGAAGAGCAGGAGCTGTCTGTGTATACCGCGGCCGGAAAAGAGAAACTGTCCGGAGACTGGGGGTTCCTCGGGGCCTCTGCCGATGACGACCTCCTGTTCCCGGTCCGGGAAAACGACCAGTGGTTCTTCGTGGACGATAACGGGGAGCGTCGGCTGGTGCCGGACGGGACCTATCAGTCTCTTCACAGTTTCTCCGAAGGGCTGGCCCCCGCTGCCCGAAAAAGCGGTCCGGGTCCGGATGACCCGGTTGTTGCCGGTTACCTCGACAAGACCCTGAAAGAACTGCGCTTTGACTTCCAGGAGACCTATCCGCTGAACGGCGGCTATGCGCTCGCCCGAAAGGACGGCACGTACTTCGTGCTGGACTCCTCCCTGCAGGAGGTGACGGCCTGTGAGTTCACGGCGGTCAAAGTCGACCCGTATGGGAATGCCCAGAAGTACGGCATGATCCTCGGCCGCCTGCCCGGCGACGAGGAACAGTGGGCGATGTACGCCCCGAACGGCATCCGCGTCAACGAGTTTGCCGCGGAGGACCTGCGCATGCCGGAAGCAGTGAACGGCCCGCTGGCGTTCCGCAAAGAGGGCCTCTGGGGCTTCGTCTCCTGGGACGGCAACGTGCTGCTGGAACCGCAGTTCGAAGATGCCTCCTCCTTTTCCAAAGGGATGGCGGCGGTCAAAAAGGACGGGAAGTGGGGGTATATCGACAAGTCAGGAGCGTTCCTGATCGCCCCGACCTTTGACGAGGCGGGCCCCCTGTCCTCCTCCGGTTCCGCCTTTGTCAAGAACCATGCGGGGTACAGCCTCATGACCCTCAGCCGATATCGGAAAAACAATCAATGAAAGAAGGAAATGAACGATGAAATCGAAACAGAACGGACAGAAACTCATCTTTGAAGAAGGGGATGTCTTTACCGCACAGAAATACCTGCGCAACCTCGCGAGCGGCCGCAGTCCCCTGGACGGGGCGGACCTGGCAGAAGATCATCTGCTGCGGGAGCCGGCGCTGGTGAACGCGCTGGATCTGGCGGCCGACCTGCTGGAGGCCTGGCTGGACAACGGAGGCTTCAACCGGGTGGAACCGATGCGGACCCGACCCTTTGCCATCTCCGATGCCGACCGCGCGAAGATCGTCATTTCCAAAGAACCGGTGGGCATCATGACCATTGCGAAACGCATCGCCCAGGTCCTGCCCTACGACATGCAGACGGTCCGTTACGGGCAGATCTCCGGCTGGCTCCAGTACATCGGCGCCCTCGAGTGGGAGGGCGAGACCGGGCACAAGCGGAGAGTCTCGACCCCGACCGGTCAGCAGATCGGCATCCGGACGGTGGACCGCAAAGGCGCTGACGGGACCAGCTACCGAAAGAACCTCTATGACGAGAATGCCCAGCGCCTGATCTTCGACAACCTGGAAGGGATCATGACCTATGCCTCTCAGCTGAAAGTCCAGGAAGCGGCCGAAAAGGTGGAAAAAGCCAAAGCGGAGCTGGCGGCGATGCAACGGAAAGCGGAACAGACGGCTGCCGAGGAAGAAGCGGCTGCGGCCGAAGAGATCCTGACGGAGTCCGTTGAGGCAGGGGAGGACTGAACTGTTCATGAGAAACTACAATGAAGAGTTTTTGAAGTGGCTGGAGAAGGTGAGGGAGATCGACCCGAAGTCCCATGAGGACCTGCCGGAGGACCTCCAGAAAGAGTTCGAGAAACTCATGCTCCTTGCCAGCATCCCCTTCTGCCACATCTACGGCGAAGACCCGGAGGCGATGAGCGAACTGCTCCTGGTATGCCTCTCGGAAAAAGAGTATTACGGAGAGGACGGCTCACCTCTCCGCGTCGTGATGGTCGAGGAAGGCAAGACCTTCACGAGTCCGGTGAACCACCTCGTCGCGCAGCCGGTCCTTTATGCCGAGGACGACCGCGGCCGCTGCTTCGTCTTCCTCTACTGCGACTGGCGGGGCCCGGTCCTCGGCGAAGCCGCCGCCATCTTTGACGCGATCCACGACGCACATCGCCGGAACGGGGTGGCCTTCGACGACCTCCCGGATGTCTATTTCATCTATCTGACCGACTACGACCTGACCCGTCAGGGGCAGCAGGTCATGCGGCTGGACCCGGAGGAAGAACAGAAACCGGTCCGCCGCACCCGCAAAGAATGGAAAGACCGCGGCTGCGACCCGGACCAGCCGGAACCCAACATGGCCAAATGGCACACCATCTTTTTCAACGCCGCCATGGTGTCTTGACTCTGCCTCCTTGCCGCTTGATTTTGGAAATGAAAGGAGTATAATGTAACTGGAAATCAGTTACAAACAATCTATGGCAAGTAAAGAGGCTCTTTTGCGAAAGCTGACATTCGATCAACCTCATCCGGGAAATGAGCTTTATCTCTATCAGCTAAAGAAAGTAATTGATTTCCTGATTGCAATTGGCGAATGGAAAGGGGAATCACAATGAACACTTTAATGGAATACAAAGGGTATCATGCGAAAACTTACTTTGATGCAGATGACAAAATCTTTGTGGGAGAAGTGATCGGAATCAGGGATTCTTTAAATTTCCATGGTTATTCTCCGGATGAATTAGAGCGGATGTTCCACCAGAGCATAGATAATTATCTTGATTATTGTAAGGAACTGGGAGTAGAGCCGGATAAAGAATATCGAGGCATGTTCAATGTCCGTATTTCACCGGAACTCCACCGCCTCGCCGCTCTGGAAGCGGCGAATCGGAACATCACGCTGAACCAGTTGGTCTCCGACATCCTGGCCAGCGCACTTCAACAAGCATAAAAGAAAGGACTTCTCCCACCGAGAAGTCCTTTTTCTGACAGCTGTAAAAGTAAATGAAAAAGACAATTGTCAGGAGAGGGTCGTCTGTTTTACAATGTGGTTGAGGTCTTTTGCTTGTGGGCAAACCAGAGCGGCGTGGGTGGAACTCCTGCGGCGGGGCACACGGCAAGGAAAGACACGATCCGAAACAGCAAGCGTAAAGAGAGCGCAAAAACAGAGAAAGAAGGACCGGCATGAGCATCGATATCGGCATCATCGAGACCCCGACCGTTCGGCAAATGTTCATGGAACGCATCGTCGGCATGATCGTCAGCGGAGAACTGAAACCCGGCGACAAGCTGCCCTCCGAGCGGGAGATGGCGGCGCAGTCGAAGATCTCCAAGTCCGCCGTGCATTTCGCGATGGTGGAACTGGAGCGCATGGGCTTCGTCAAGACCATCCTGCGTCAGGGCACCTATGTCCAGGACTTCACGCTGCACGGCACCGCCGAGACGCTGAACCTGCTCACCAGCACGAAGAACTTCCACTACACGCCGGACGCGGTCCGCGACATCATCGAGATGCGTGACGCTGTCGAGTCCGCCGCGCTGGACCGTCTCGCGGACAACCTGACCGACGAGGCCATCGCCGCGTTCCGGGCGGACATCGAAGCATCGAAGCAGATCGTTCAGGAGGGTCTCCCGAAAGAGGGAGCAGCCAACGAGCCCTCTGGTTCGGACTACGCGGACCACGACAAGTACCCGAACCTCGACGTGCAGAAACTCGCCCGTTCGTTCTTCCATTTCCACCACAACCTGTGTGTCTACTCGGGCAACTTCGTCCTGCCGCTCATCTTCAACACGTTCAAAGACTCGACCTCCTATTTCTGGGAGCAGCCCATCCGCGAGTTCGGGCCGGAACGGTGTATCGAGTTCATGGAAGCCATGCTGGAGGCGGTCCTCACCGGGGACGCCAAGCAGTCGAAGGCGTACCTGCACGGACAGCTCGAACTCTACCGGGACGTCATCGCCGGAAGAGCCACATTTTAAATCGCCAGACAAAAAGGGACCTCGGAAGAGGTCCTTTCTTTTTTATCGATTTCATCAATTTCTTTACTTTAATTGGTTAACATGTTAATATAATGAAGACTTTTAGCTTAGAAACGTTTCTGTTCTGGAAGGAGAATCTCTATGAAAAAACTCATTTCGGTCATTCTCGCAGCCATGATGGTCGTTCTGCTCGCTGCCTGCGGCGGCGGAAGCAAGGGCGGTGACACC
Source organism: Clostridia bacterium (assembly GCA_017461005.1). Taxonomy (GTDB): domain Bacteria; phylum Bacillota; class Clostridia; order Oscillospirales; family Acutalibacteraceae; genus RUG420. The sequence continues at coordinate 1,800 of JAFTZU010000102.1, read as the reverse complement.
CAGTACCTCTTCCTCGAAGAGGAGATGGGCACCGAGTCCTACGCCATCGGCTTCAAGAAGGGCAACGAAGAACTCGCGAAGACCGTCACCGGCGCTGTCTATGCGCTCGTCAAGGACGGCACCTATGCGAAGATCGGTGAAAAGTACCCCGACATCAAAGACTACCTCTCCCTGAAGGCCGAGGACATCAACGATGCCGACATCCCCGCCAAAGGCTCGGGCGACCCGAACTTCACCTTCAAACACGGTTTCGACCTCGACTATCCGCCCTACTCCTACCTCAAGGATGACGGTTCCGTCGGCGGCTTCGACGTCGAACTCGCTCAGGCCGTCTGTGAGTACATGGGCTGGAAGTACGAGTCCGTCCCCTTCAACTGGGAAGCCAAGGACATGGAGCTGAACGCCGGTTCCTGCGACTGCATCTGGTCCGGTTTCACGAAGGAAGGCCGTGAAGACAAGTACACCTGGGGCTGCACCTACTCGAACAACGTCCAGGGCATCCTCGTCGCGTCCGACTCCGGCATCACCACTCTGGCAGACCTCGCCGGCAAGACCGTCGGTGTCCAGATCGACACCTCTGCCGCAGAGATGCTCGAGGACTCCAAGAAAGAACTTGCTGACACCTTCGGCGAGCTCAAGACCTACGAGACCTACACCGTCGCGTTCAACGACCTGAAGGCCGGCGCCATCGACGCCATCGCCATCGACATGACCGCCGGTGCCTACCTCATTTCCAACGAGGCAAAATAACTTAGCACAGATCGGGGCATGAACCGACCAGGGTCCATGCCCCTTTTTATTGGAGGTAACCATTATGTCCTGGCAAGTCATGCTCTCTTCCATGGGCGAAGGCATGCTGCGCACTCTGGCCATCTTCTTCCTGACAATCCTCTTCTCCATGCCCCTCGGCATGGTCGTGACGCTGCTGCGCCGCTCGAAGATCAGGATCATTTCCGGGATCACGAAGGTGTACATCGCCATCATGCGCGGCACCCCGCTGATGCTTCAGCTCCTCGCCTGGTATTTCGGCCCGTACTATCTGTTCGGTGCTTCCATCCGCGGCTACCGTTTCGCCGCCATCATCATCGGTTTCACCATGAACTACGCCGCCTACTTCGCGGAGATCTACCGCGGCGGCATCGAGTCCATCCCCGCCGGCCAGTATGAGGCCGCCGAGGTCCTCGGCTACAACAAGGTCCAGACCTTCTTCAAGATCATCCTGCCCCAGGTCATGAAGACCATCATGCCCTCGGTCACCAACGAGATCATCACCCTGGTCAAGGACACGTCCCTCGCCTTCGCCCTCGCGTACAACGAGATGTTCGCCATCGCGAAGCAGATCGCCGCGTCCCAGACCTCGTTCACACCATACATCGTCGCCGGTGTGTTCTACTTCGTCATGAACTATGTCGTGGCGTTCGTCATGGAGCGCATCGAGAAGTCGATGGACTACTACAGCTAAGGAGGTGGCAGCATGATCCTGGAAATGAAAAACATCAAAAAGTCCTTTGGCGATGTAGAGGTCCTGAAAGATATCTCCATCAGCGTCGACCAGGGCGAAGTCGTCAGTATCATCGGTCCCTCCGGTTCCGGCAAGAGCACGCTCCTGCGCTGTGCCACGTTCCTCGAGACCATCGACTCCGGTGAAGTCTCCTACATGGGCGAAGCCGCCGTCACGACCAATGCGGAAGGCAAGGCGGAGTATGTGGGTCCCGCGGAGCTGCGCAAGGCGAAGCAGCACTTCGGGCTCGTGTTCCAGAACTTCAACCTGTTCCCGCACTATTCCGTCCTGAAGAACAT
>JAFTZU010000017.1 GCA_017461005.1 Clostridia bacterium | reverse complement strand
TGTCCTCCTACTGCTGGATGGAACTCGTCGACCGTCTTCAGGCGAAGGGTTACACCTGCGTCGTCGTCGACCAGCCGGACTTCGGTTACTCGACGAGAGAGACCAAGAAGACCAAGATCATGGACCGTGAGAAGATGTTCGCGGCTCTTATGAAGAAGCTCAACGGCAACAAGAAATGGTATGTCGCCGGCCACTCCATGGGCGGTTACATCGCCCTCGGCCTTGCCCAGGAGTACCCGCAGCTGGTCAAGAACCTGCTCCTCTACAACACGGGCGCCTATGAAGGCTCCACCGGTCTTCGCGCCGCTCTCATCGGCAACGAGACCTACATGAGCATCGCGGGCCCGGTCATCGAGACCGCCGGCACCATCGATCCGCTGATCCTCTTCGCGTACACCATCGCTACGATGGACCCGATCTACACCTGGAACTATGACCGCGCACAGATCGAGAACCCCTACAAGATCAAGGGCTCCGGTTCCGCAGCCCTCCGTAACTTCAGCACCATGACCGTCACGGACCTTGACGCCGTCAAGAAGATGAACCCCATCCTCTACGTCAACGGTTCCCTCGACCTTCTCTTCAACGCACAGCTGCAGCAGAGCCTGCGCGATGCACTGCCCGAAGGTTCCACCGATGTCACCGTCAAGGGCGGCGGCCACATGACCATCGAGACCCACGCCGACCAGGTCGCGAAGATCACGCTCAAATTCCTCAAAGCCCATCCGTAAGCCGAAAAGGCCCGGTTTGGTGCAGCAAAGCTACAAAAACTCCCCGGAAATCCTCCGGGGAGTTACTTTTGGCTAATTTCGAGTTAGCCGAAAACAACATCGCATAACTACGCGATGTTAGTTTGGGGTAACCGGCGAGTTAGCCATAAACAACGTAGTTACGCGGTTTTCTTAGCGTGCGCTAACTTCGGAAGACCCCTTGAATCCGGTTTTTCAGAGTGCTAGACTAAAGTTGCAGAGAGGGACCCGTCCGGGTCACACTCGCGTCACAAAACAGGTCCACACTGGTGGCGAACAAAGCACAGGACCGGAGGAGGTCATTTCATGAACGAATACTTAGTGCATTACATGGACAAGGACGAACAGAAAGTTCGCACCTTCTATTTTCTCGACTACAAAAACCTGAACGCTCTGATGAAGGACCTCACAGACATGGACTTCGAAGCCACCTACGGCGAAGTCCTCGACATGGAAAAGGTCGTCATCGACGAGTACGCAGACACCCCTGCTGCCACGGCCTGATCCGGGGGCGATGTACCGCCCCGCTCCATACGGTAAAACCGGCACAGAGAACTTCTTTGTGCCGCATTTTTCAAACCAAATAGATTGTACACAATTTAATTGCGAAGCTGCGACAAATAGTTGCGGGCGCGCAACGTAAATCGCCACAGTGAACGTGTACAAAGCCAAGCTTAGGAAGGAAGTAACATTATGGCAATCGAATTTCTGAAAGCGATCCCGTGGAAACATGTCGGCCTGTTCGTGGCAGGCACCATCGCCGGCAACTACGGCACAGACGTCCTTGGGAACGACAAGGCAAAGAAAGTTTACACCGAAGTCACCGCCGCGGCGCTCCGGGTGAAGGACGAGGTCCTGAAAACAACGACCAGCCTCCAGGAGAACGCGAACGACATCCTCGCCGACGCGAAAGCGCTGAACGAGGAGCGCGCGGAGAAGAGCTGCGCCGAAGCCGCGGAAGAAGTCTTTGAAGACCTCGCGGAAGTCGAAGCCCCGAAGAAGGCTCCGGCAAAGAAAGCTCCCGCCAAGAAACCGGCCGCGAAGAAAGCGCCCGCGAAAAAGTAAGTCTGTCTTTCGAAACAAAGACTCCGCCCCGTGCCGAACGACCCGGGGCTAGAAAGGCAGTACCCCTATGAAATTCAAAATCCTGCACCGCTCTCCGGGGCGCCTGCGTGTGGACCTTCTGAAGGACCGGCTCGCCATCGACGAGGCGGACATCCTCGAGCATTACCTGCTGTCGACCGACGGCGTGCTCACGGCGAAGATCTACACCCGTACCGGGGACGCAGTCATCAAATTCGAAGAGGGGAAGGAGAGTGCTGTCACCCTCGCCCTTCAGAAGTTCCGGAAAGACCTCGTCGAGGTCCCGGACGGTCTGCTGGACCATTCCCAGCGGGCCCTCAACAATGAATATGCCGACCGGCTCGTCAACATGACCGCCATGCGGTTCCTGCGCCGGTACCTGCTGCCGATGCCCGTTCGCGGCATCCTGCTGTGGTACAAGGCCTGGCCGCGGGTGAAGTCCGGTCTGCGCTGTCTCCTCAAAGAGCACCGAGTCGATGTCGACGTGCTCGACGCCGCCGCTCTGCTCGCGAGCCTCCTCATGGAGGACTTCAACACGGCGGGCTCGGTCCTGTACCTGCTCGGCGTCGGCGAACTCCTCGAGGAGTGGACCCACAAAAAGGCCGTGGGGGACCTCGCGTCCACCATGTCCCTGAACGTGGGCAAGGTCTGGAAGAAGACCGCGGACGACACCGAAGTCCTCGTTCCCGTGAGCGACGTGGAAGCGGGCGACCTCGTCTCCGTGTACACCGGTACCATGATCCCCTTCGACGGGGAAGTCGTGTCCGGTGAGGCCATGGTCAACCAGGCGTCCCTGACCGGCGAACCGCTGGCCGTGCCGAAGTATAAGGGCGTTCGCGTCTTTGCGGGCACCGCGGTCGAAGAGGGCGAACTGACCCTCGTCGTCAAGGAGACCGGCGGCAACTCGAAGTATGAGCAGATCGTCAAGATGATCGAAGAGTCCGAAAAACTAAAGTCCGACACGGAACAGAAGGCGAGCCATCTGGCGGACCGTCTTGTGCCGTACATCTTCGGGACGAGCCTCGCGACCTATGCCTTCACCGGCAACCTGACCCGCGCTGTGTCGGTCCTCATGGTCG
>JAFTZU010000101.1 GCA_017461005.1 Clostridia bacterium | reverse complement strand
CTTCCGGATCGTTCCCGAAGAAACGGGAGTTGACGATGCGGGTGTCGGTGGTGAGGTCGCGGACACCGGTGCGGGACGCGAGGGAGGTGTACGGCTCGTTGAAGGCGATGTGCCCGTCAACGCCGATACCACCCATGAAGAGGTCGATGCCGCCGTAGGAGGCGATCTTCTCTTCGTAGCGGGCGCACTCGCCTTCGGGGTCGTCGGTCATACCGTTGAGGATGTTGATGTTCTCCGGCTTCATGTCGACGAGATGGTCGAAGAAGTTGTCATGCATGAAGTACCAGTAGCTCTGGTCATGCTCATGGGGCAGGCCGAGGTACTCGTCCATGTTGAAGGTGACGACGTTCGCGAAGGAGACTTCACCGGCTTTGTTCATGCGGACGAGTTCCTTGTAGACGCCGATCGGAGAAGAACCGGTCGGAAGGCCCAGGATGAAGGGTCTGTCCTCTTTATGGTTGTTGATCTTGTCAGCGATATAATGTGCGGCCCAAAGGCTCATTTTCTCGTAATTGTCCTGGATAACTACTCTCATTCTTGACGTTCTCCTTGTTTACTGTTTCTTGACGATGGTTCCATCGTTTTTATGGATGCTGTTCTCCGGTACGACACCGCGTACGCAGGAAGTCGGGTAGACATTGGAATGTCTGCCGATGACCGTGCCGGGGTTCATGACGGTGTTGCAGCCGACTTCGACATAGTCGCCGATCATCGCGCCGAACTTTTTGATGCCGGTCTCGATGTGCTCATCGCCGTTGTGGACGACGACCAGCTGTTTGTCGGACTTGACGTTCGACGTGATGGCGCCGGCTCCGGTGTGGGAATAGTACCCGAGGATGGAGTCGCCGACATAGTTGTAATGCGGGGTCTGAACGTGGTCGAACAGGATGACGTTCTTCAGTTCGCAGGAGTTGCCGACGACGCAGTTGGCACCGACGAGTGCGGAGCCGCGGATGAACGCGCAGTGGCGAACTTCGGTCTCGGGCCCGATGATGCAGGGCGCACCGAGGTAAGCGGACGGGAACACGGTCGCGGTCTTGTGGATCCAGACATGTTCCTGGACTTCCTCATAATCGTCGCCGAGGGTCGGGCCGAGCTCAAGGATGAAGTCCTTGATGCCTTTCAGCGCTTCCCAGGGGTATGTGAACTGTTCAAGATATTCCTTAGCCAGCGTGTGGTCAAGGTCATAAAGGTCTTTGATGGTGTACATAAAAGCTCCTTTTCATTTCTGATTTCTACGGTGTCGGGTCAAGCTCTGTTACAGTGTTGATTCTGCTTTTTACCTCGTCCCTGTCGGCCCACCCGGAGGCGATTTGTCTCCTATAGCCGTGGCAGCACCCGCCGAGTCTTTCGATCACTGCCAACCTCGTCAACCGATTACGGTCCTGGCGCTAACGACCGTTCCGTCCTCCTAAAGGGTAACGGTCGTTTTACATAAGGGCACAAAAACCCTTTTAATTATTATAAAAATTATCATATATTTGTCAATCGCATTTATCTATCCGCGCAACAGAAGAAAAGGCTGTCCGGGTGGACAGCCTTTTTGGAAAGCTTTTTGAGTAAAGCGCTGTTACGCCTCTTTGGGGGCGGGAGCGTCGGTCGTTGCGGGGGTGTCGGTTTTGACGAACTTTTTGAGGTAGAACCAGATGCAGGCGGTGCCGACGAGGAGTGCGCCGACGAGGACGACGGGCAGAGTCCACATCGGGGAGACGGCATCGAGGGTCTCGGCATAGCCGGCGGGCATCTCTTTGACGGCTTCGCTGATGGTGAAGTCATGCATGAACCAGATGGGGAATGCCCAGGCGAAGGTCGAGAAGGACATGATGAAGGCGCTGATGCCGAGGCCCTTCTTCGAGTCGTAGCCGAACAGGGCGCGGGCACCTTCGGCGAGGATGATCATGGGGATGAACACGAACCAGCGGTAGGAAGCCATCTCCCCGACCGCGAATACGATCAGCGCGAACACGAGGGTCATGACCGTCGGTACACCGAAGGCCTTCACGCGCTTCGCCGCCATCAGGTACGGGATCGGCAGGACGATGGCCGACACCACCGGGTACAGGACGAAAAAGACCGGGTGGATGGACCCGAGTTCCATGACGAGGATGCTGAGGACCGCATAGGCCAGCGTCCAGAGCAGCACTTTGATGATGTTGTTTTTGTTCCATTCTTTCTTCATTTTGGTTTCGTCTCCTTCATAGTGAATTCTTCTGCGTAAAATTAACTAACCCCTGTAAACGACAAAATCTGGAACCGAAGTTCCAGACTCTTATCGTTTTATTTGGTTGAATACCCGCTCCCACCCGGGGTACAGGAGTTCCCGCAGGAAGTGGACATGTTCGACGGCTTCCGGCTTCGCCATCTGCTCCTCGACGGGCAGGACCAGCATGCGGATGAACAGTTCCGCGATGACGCGGCTCTTCTGTTCGTCGAGGCCGGGGTACAGGCTCATGGCGGACTCGTGTTCCATGCGGACCAGTTCATCGCGAAAGTGCTCGTACCGGGAGCCGTGGGCACAGCAGATGAGCAGCCGCCACTCGTCGAAGTACTCATAGAAGAAGTCGACCCACTGGTAGAGCCCTTCTTCCTCGAAGGGGTCATAGTCGGGCGTCTCCATGAGTGCCATGTCTTCCCGGCACCGGTCGTCCAGTTCCGAGAGGACCGGCTGCACCAGTTCCTCGAACAGGTCGTCCTTGCTCCGAAAGTGACGGTAAAAGCCCGCCGGTGTAATGCCCGCCTGTTCGGCGATGACATTCAGCGCGGCTTTCTCGAACCCCTTTTCCAGGAATTCCTGCTTTGCGGCCGCCAGCAGAGCGGCGTGGGTCTTCGTCTTGTCTTTCGGCATGGGGACCACCTTGGTTAGTTAATTCAATTCACTATAACCCGGTTTTTCTTTTCCCGTCAAGGAAAAGTTAGCAATTGCTAACAACATTGCAACAAAAAGGACAGAGCCGCATGACTCTGCCCTTTCTTCGGCGATTTAGAAATCCAGTTTGAAGACCACCTGTGTGCCTTCGTCGACGAGTTTTGCGAACTTCTCGCCGTCGTCCTCCCCACCGACGATGGTGCCGTAGTGGGTCGGGATGACAATCTCGGGTGCCATCTCGTTCGTGAGGTCTGCGGCCTCTTCCGGAGTCATCGTGTAAGTGCCGCCAACCGGGATGAGCGCGATGTCCGCGGAGACGTCACGGGCCTCGTCGGTGTCATCGGTGTCGCCCGCGACATAGAGGCGTAGATCGCCCAGGTGGAAAATGTAGCCGACCCAGCCGGCCTCCTCCGGGTGGAAGTCCTTGTCGATGTTGTAAGCCGGGACCGTGTCGACCTCCATGGGGCCGTCCTCGTAGAACTGGTCCGGTACGACGGCAAGGGTGTCGACGCCCGGGACTTTCTCGTGGACCTGTGCTTCCATCGGTGCCGGGCAGACGATCAGCGTGTACTCGCCGAGGATCTTCTGGATGGAATCCGGGTCGAAATGGTCGAAGTGGTCATGGGTCAGCAGGATGAAGCTGGCGTCATGGGGCTCTTCAGAAATCTGGAACGGGTCCACATAATAGACTTCGCCGTCCCATTCAAAACGAATGCTGCTGTGCGTGTTGAGGGTGATGCTGTCAAGCAGCTTCTGGATATCGGTCATAGGAAACCTCCTGGAGTTTCAATCAAGTGTTCTGACGTTCGTCACTCCTATTGTACAGGGAAAAGGAAGTTGCGGTCAATTATCCTTTTATGGTAATATTATAGGCCAAACCACCAGAAGGGACTGGGGAAACATGTATGAAATCATGAGTGCAGACGAAGCCATCCGCCTCATCCGGGACGGCGACTG
>JAFTZU010000016.1 GCA_017461005.1 Clostridia bacterium | reverse complement strand
GCCGCTTCGCGTTCCGCGTCTTTGCGGGCGATGGACTCGCGCTTGTCGTAGTTCTTCTTACCTTTGCACAGCCCGACCTGGATCTTCAGGCGGCCGCGGTTGAAGTACGCCGACAGCGGGATGAGGGTGAGACCCTGCTGCTTGAGCTGCCCGTACAGGCGGTTGATCTCCCGCTTGTGCATAAGGAGCCGCCGTTTGCGCATGGGGTCCCGGTTGAATATGTTGCCGAATTCATAGGGCGATATGTGCATCCCGTTCACGTAGATCTCGCCCTTTTCGATGCTGCACCAGGCGTCTTTCAGGTTGACTTTCCCCTGGCGCACCGACTTCACTTCGGTGCCGAAGAGTTCGATGCCGGCTTCGAAGCTTTCCAGAACAAAGTAATCGTGGTACGCCTTCTTGTTCCGGGCAACGGTCTCGAGACCGTTGTCTTTTTTCTTGTCAGCCATGAACTCTTCTCACCTCCGTTCCGTGGCTTGTTGTTTTAAATGTCCCGCCGGCCTTCCATGGCGCGGGCCAGAGTGGTCTCGTCCGCGTACTCGAGGGTGGCGCCTACGGGCACGCCGTAGGCAAGGCGGGTGGTGCGGATGCCCATCGGCTTCAAGAGACGGGAGAGGTACATCGCCGTAGCTTCGCCCTCTACGGTCGGGTTCGTCGCCATGATGACCTCCTGCACGCCGTCGAGCCGGTTCAGCAGTTCCTTGATGGTCAGCTGGTCCGGGCCGATGCCGCTCATGGGAGAGATGGCGCCGTGCAGCACGTGGTACGTGCCCTTGAACTCGTGGGTGCGTTCGAACGCGTCGACGTCCCGCGGGTCCTCGACCACGCAGACCACGGTCTGGTCCCGGGCCTCGTTGCGGCAGATGGAGCAGTATTCGTCCTCTGTGAGGTTGCAGCACTTTTTACAGTGGTGGATCTTCTTCCGGGCGCCGAGGATGCTGTCCGCGAACTTCTTCGCGTCCTCTTCCGGCATGTTCAGCACATAGAACGCCATACGCTGCGCGCTCTTGTGGCCGATGCCGGGGATGCGCTCGAACTGCTCCACCAGAGTGTCCAGTGCGCCTACATTGTAGCTCATGGGATGTCCTTAAAAGAGACCGTTCAGGCCGGGGATGTTCATGCCTCCGGTCGCGCCGTCCATGGCAGCTTCCATGGCTTCGGCAGCCTTGCGGTTCGCCTCATTGAGGGCCGCGAGGAGCAGGTCTTCGAGCATCTCGACTTCTTCGGGGTCCATGACCTCGGGGTCGATCTTGATGCCCTTGACTTCATGGGCGCCGTTGACGGAGACTTCCACGACTCCGCCGCCTGCGGAAGCGGTGAACTCAGTCGCCTGCACTTCGGCCTGCTTCTGCTCCATCTCTTCCTGCATCTTCTGGATCTGCTTCATCATGTTGGCCTGGTTTCCGCCCATGCCGGTTCTCGGTACGTTCGCTTTCATATCTCTGACTCCTTTTTGGATTCGTTATTCTAAGGTTCGCTCAGTCTTCGAGCTCGTAGTTGACGCCCATCTTGTCGAGGTTCCCGAGGAAATCGTCCAAGGGGTCCTCCTCCCGGGTCTCATCGGCCGGGTCGAGGGGCTCTGTGGGTGCGTCCGCCGGTTCCTGCGCCGGGGTCTCAGCCGGTCCGAAGGCGTCGCCCAGCAGTTCCTGGTCCGCGAACCGGAAGCTGACAGACTCGTCGAGTTCGGGGTACAGGTCCTTGTCCAGTGCCGGGATGTCGTTGTCGTCCGGCAGCGGCGGAGCGTCGTCGTAGTCCTCATCGTCGTCATCCGGCTGGAAGCGGACATCGTCGATGTCGGGCAGCGTGAAGGTGGTCGTGTGGGGACGGTCGGCGTCCGGGTCGTCCGGAAGCTCGAGGCCAGAGCCCAGTGGATTGAAGGTCGGAGCGTTCGACGAGAAGCCCTGTTCTTCGGTCAGAGGACCGTTCGGGCTCTCGTGGAGCTCCGCCACTTTGACGTCAGTGTCGTCTTCGGCAGGTTTCGCTTCCGCCAGTTTTTCCTCGGAGAGTTTGACCTCATAGAGGCCTTCGGCGTCCTCGTCCTCGACGAGTTTACGCTCCGGTTTGTGCTCCTCCGTGGGGTTCGTGAGGTCCGCCGGGAACACATCGGGCGATGTACCGTCCGCAGCCGGGACGTTCGCTTCCGGTGCCGCGTCCTTCTCCGGTTCGTCGAAGGACAGGATGTCGTTCTCGTCGACGAGCCGCGGGGTCAGGGGTTCGCCCAGGACCTTGCGGGTGGCTTCCATGATGGCGTTCTTGTGGACGTCCTGTCCGATGACCGCCTTGAAGAGGAAGTTCGTCGTGGAGATGAGCAGCGTGCGGCCGCGTTTGATGGCCTTCGCGTCGGACATGCAGCCGATGAGCGGCTTGTCGATGGCGGTGGCTTCGCGGATGATCGAGTTCCAGACCGCGTCCTTCAGCGGGCCGTCCTCATAGGACTTGAGGACCCGGACATCGGCGTTCTCCGGTGCCGGAGGCTCTTCATAGGAGAGGTCCTCGTCATCTTCGTCGGTAACGGACGCCGGTTCCGGCTCTGCAGGTGCTTCAGGCTCTTCCGGTTCGACTTCCGGCTCCTCAGAGGCAACCTCTTCGACAGGTTCTGCCTCTTCCGGGTTGCCTTCTTCGGCTTCCGGTTCGACTTCCGGCTCTTCAGAAGCAACCTCTTCGGCGGGTTCTGCCTCTTCCGGGTTGCCTTCTTCGGCTTCCGGTTCGACTTCCGGCTCCTCAGAGGCAACCTCTTCGGCGGCTTCTGCCTCTTCCGGGTTGCTTTCTTCGGCTTCCGGTCCGACTTCCGGCTCTTCCGAGGCAACCTCTTCGGCGGGTTCTGCCTCATCCGGGTTGCCTTCTTCGGACTCCGGTTCGACCTCAGGCTCCTCAGAGACAACCTCTTCGGCTGATTCTGCCTCTTCCGGGTTGCCTTCTTCGGCCTCCGGTTCGGCTTCCGGCTCCTCAGAGGCAACCTCTTCGGCGGGTTCTGCCTCTACCGGGTTGCCTTCTTCGCTTTCCGAGGGTTCAGAGGCGGCGGTTGCTGCGGCGGTCGCGGCGGCCGCGGCAATG
>JAFTZU010000100.1 GCA_017461005.1 Clostridia bacterium | reverse complement strand
CGCGGCTTCGTCGAAGAGGACATGAAGGTCATCGCCGACTGTCTCTGGGACATTGCGACGAACTTCGAAGCGACCGCCGAGTCCGTTTGCGAGCGTGTTGCAGCCCTTGTTGCGAAATACCCGATCTACGACTGATCGACTCAGCTGAAATTAATAATTTGATTTAGAGATAAGAAAAAGTCCTGGATTTTTGCTTGGGGTCCCTCGCAGAGGGGGTTCGGCTGGCAAGCAAAAAGACAGGAGCTTTTTCGTTCTTACAGGAGAATCGTTTTGGAACTTTACATCATGCGTCATGGCCAGACGGCCGACAACAAGAAACACCTGCTGCAGGGGCGGAAGAACATCCCGCTGTCCGACGAGGGCATTGAGCAGGCCCTGAAGGCGAAGGCGGAGCTGGACGCCGAAGGCATCCGGTTCGACCGGGTGTGCGCGTCTCCGCTGAAGCGGGCGATGCAGACCGCGTCCCTCATAACGGGCGTCCCCGAGGAGGACATCGAGACCGTCGAGGAAATCATCGAATACGACTTCGGACCGCTGGAAGGGAAGAGAGTCGAGGACCTCGGCCCGAACATGCGTGCGTTCTTCATGGACCCGGAGGCGTACATCGCCCCGGAAGGTGCCGAGACGTACGAAGAAATGTATGAGAGGGTAGAGGCGTACTTGAGACGCATGGAAGCGGAGGACCCCGACGAGAAGATCCTCGTCGTCGCCCACGGCGGCACATTGCACGCGATGTACCAGCTCCTGAACGGAGACCCCATGAAGGACATGTGGAAGCAGACCATCGGGAACTGCGGCTACTTTATCGCCTCGGTGGTTGACGGGAAGCTCGCTGTCGTCGCCCGTCGGTTCAAAGAGGAAAACAAGACCCTGCCCTTAGACAGCTTTCTGAAAAAGTGACAAATTGATACTTTCCATTCATAAAATTTTCACAAAAGTGCCGTTTACCCATTGCGAAATGAAGAAAACCTATATATAATAGAGTTTGACTTTATAGGTGGTTTTACGCCTTCCGGTGGAAAACTGCCACACACGAACACTACTCTAATCAGAAGGAGACGTGAGAAAATGAAGAATATCAAACGCTTCATCGCTGCTCTCATGGCAACGGCTATGCTGGCTACTCTTACCGGCATCTCGGCATTTGCCACCAAGAATTACCCCGGCGTCGAAGACGCAAGTGAACTGGGCTACAAGTCCTATCTTGTGTTTGGCGACTCCATCGCCACGGGTTACCTGTCCGAGCAGTCTGGAGAAGACTTCCAGCACATCAACATCGCTCAGACGCTGAGAGACGGTGAGACCACCACCAACGCGTACCCGACGATGATCGCCGAAGCGCTTGGCCTCGACCCCAAAGACAACCCCTTCGGGTACTTTGGCAACCAGAACACTCAGAAGAACCCTGATGCATGGTCCTGGAACCATGACCACTATCAGTTCTATAACTATGCCAGAGACGGCCTGACCTCCCATGAGTTCCGACTGCTCCTCGACCCGTCCTACTACAACCAGATGACGGACGAAGAGAAGAACATCTCTAACAACATCATTATTGACGGCGACTTCACAAAGCAGGGTAAGACCGGTTTTAAGAAGATGCAGCAGCACATCCATCAGGACATCAAACAGGCCGACGTCT
>JAFTZU010000099.1 GCA_017461005.1 Clostridia bacterium | reverse complement strand
GTACCCGTTCGCTCTGGGAGGTCCTGCCGGACATCGGCATTCCCGAAGAATGCCGGGGCAAGGGAAAGGACACCGGGACCGTTTTTACGATCCACGATTCCTGTCCGACCCGGTACGACCAACCGATCCACGACGGCATCCGCTGGCTCATGAGCGAACTCGGTTACACGGTCGTCGAAGCGGACGAGTCCCGCGAGAAGACCCGGTGCTGCGGCGCCGGCAGTATGGCGGGCTATGTGAACCCGGAGGCCCGGGACCGGGCGGTCCGGCAGCGGCTCGACAGCCTGCCCGCGGAGAACATCGCCGTCTATTGCGGCACGTGCCGCTCAACGCTGGCTTCCGGCGGGGGACGGGTCTGGCATATCCTGGACCTGCTCTTCGGTCCACCGGTATATCCCGGGGACGAGCCGCCGGAAAACGTGTTGGCCAGTACCGCGAAGGCCTGGGCCAACCGCTACCGTTGTAAACATGCTTTGGAGAATATGGAAGACTAGATCGCGAACCCCCTTACAGAAAAGAGTAGAAAAGAGGAACCCCATGAAAAAGATGAAAAAACTCGTTGCGACCCTGATGGCTCTTGCCATGGTCTTTGTCCTGGCAGCCTGCGGAAACTCGGGCAGCACGAACACTGAAGAACTCGACCTTCAGGCAGCGTCCTGGGAAGACATCGTTTCGGCCGCCAAAGGCACGACGGTCGCTTACTACGGCTACGGCGGAGACGAGCAGATCAACCAGTGGCTCGACAACTATGTGGCCCCTGCCGTCAAGGAAAAATACGACGTTACCCTGACCCGTACCGCCATGGGTGCTGACGAGTACATGGCCAAGATGACCAATGAAAAACAGGCCGGTACCACCGTTGGCGATATGGATATCCTGTGGATCAACGGCGAGAACTTCTACAACGCCAAAGAACAGGGGATGATCTACGGACCGATCGTGAACAAGCTTCCGATGTACGAGAAGTACTACGATGCGGAAAGCAAAGACAATACCCTCGACTTCGCTTACCCGACCGAGGGCTATGAAGCTCCCTTCAGCAAGGCGCAGTTCGTCCTGATCGGCGACACGTCGAAGGTGTCGTTCCTTCCGAACAGCGCGGAGCAGCTCCTCGACTTCGTCAAGGCATACCCCGGCAAGTTCACCTATCCGGAAGCGACCGACTTCACGGGTTCCGCGTTCATCCGGAACATCATCTACGAACTGGTCGGTTATGATGCTCTGGCCGCCTGCAAAGCAGATGACGTCGAAGGCCTGAAAAAGACCATCCAGCCCGCCATGGACTACCTCAAAGAGTTGAAACCCTACCTCTGGAGAAACGGGGACACCTATCCGTCTGACGGCGCGCAGCTCGACCAGCTGTTCTCGGACGGCGAGATCTTCCTCACCATGTCTTACAACCCGCTGGATGCCGCCGCTATGATCGAAAAGGGCACGTACCCCGAGACGGCGCAGACCTTCGTCTTTGAAAAGGGCATGATCGGCAACACCAGCTTCCTGGCCATCCCGACGACCGCGCCGAACAAAGCGGGTGCCATGGTCGTCATCGACTTCATCCTTGACGCGGAGAGCCAGCTCAACAAGTATGACCCGAAAGTCGCCGGAAAACTCCCGGTCATCGACAACAACAAACTCACTGACGAACAGAAAGCGGCCTTCGCCGCTGTGGACCTCGGAAAGGGGACCCTCGCTCAGGATTACCTCGCGAGCCACATGATCCCGGAAGTGTCCGCCAGCCTCGTCCCGGTGATCGAGCAGATCTGGCGCGATACCGTCCTCGCAAACTAAACGTTCTATGACAAAACGACTGCAACATTGGAAACCTTATCTGATGGTGCTGCCCCTCCTGGTGTTCCTGGTGGGGCTTTTTCTGCTGGGGCTGGTCCTGGGACTGGTCGAAAGCTTCGGCTGGTTCCCGGCGATCGGCCTTCGGACCTTCACGACAGAGTTTTACCAAAAGATCCTGACCGACCCGACTGTTTTACAGTCTTTGCGGTTCAGTCTTTATACGGCACTGACCTCCTCGCTGCTCTCGGCGGCTCTGGGCGTGCTTCTGTCCTGGGTCCTTCTGAAGACCAGCCGGAGGAAGGGGAGACCGCTGCCCGGCGTCTTTCGCGTGCCGATCTATGTGCCGCACATCATTGTGGCACTGTTCCTGTTCGTTCTGCTGACCCAGAGCGGGCTGGTGGCGAGAGCGTTTTTCCACCTCGGTCTGATTTCAGAGATGGAGTCCTTCCCGCGGCTGATCTTCGATCAAAACGGGGTGGGGATCATCCTCGCTTACCTGTGGAAAGAACTGCCCTTCATGACCTATATCACCTACGATGTGTTCCGGACACTGGACGACCGATATGACGCCATTGCGGGTTCCCTCGGCGCCGGGCCGTGGCAGAAGATGCGCTACATCTATCTGCCGCAGATCTGGCCGTCGATCACGAGCGGCTTCGTGATGATCTTTTCCTATGCCTTTGGCACCTATGAAGTACCGCTGCTGCTCGGACCGACC
>JAFTZU010000098.1 GCA_017461005.1 Clostridia bacterium | reverse complement strand
TCTTCGAAGAAGGCAATCGAGGCCGCGAAGAACTTCGACGCGGACCAGTTCGTCCAGGACGCGGACCAGTTCCTCGACGGCGTCGTCATGAAGACCGGGAAGCTCGCGGACAAGGCGAAGGACATCACCGCGGAAGACGTGAAAAACGCCGGAAAGACGGCGGTCGAGAAAGTGAAGAACTTCGATCCGAAGGACTTCAACCTGGACGTCCCGGCCACCATCCCGAAAGTCCTGGCGGTCCAGACCAACGTCATCGACCGTGACGAGTTCCTCAAAGAATCCATCGGGGACTACATCTCTGAGGACATGGCGCGCATCGCCATCGAAGAGGACACGAAGGCAGCCGGCATCCGCCGCAAACTCGTGGACACCATCGCGGGCCAGATCATCAGCTCGGAAGTCAACAAGGCTTCCGGCGTCTCTGTGGCGGCAGGCTCCACCTGGGCAACGCTTCCCGCAGACGTGGTCCAGTACTTTGGCTTCGTCCTGCGCATCGTCCAGAAACTTGCGTACCTCTACGGCTGGAAAGCCTTCGATCTTACTCTCGAAGACGGCAAACTCGTCAGTGAAGAGTCTGCGAACGAACTCACCCGCCTCATCGGCATCATGTTCGACGCGAAGGAAGAGGACAAGGACATTGGCGCCAAAATGGGCAAGCTCACCCTCGCCAAAGGTGTCGTCGCTCCGGTCCCGGTCCTCGGCGGCGTCCTCTCCGGCGGCCTGACCTATGCCACCCTGCGGCCCTACGCCGAACGCCTGAAAGACCCGCTTTCCGAACAGTTCGAGCCCGGCACCACCATGACCACGACCGAAGAATAATCGACCGACCCCGACCTTGACGACCGGGGTTTTTGTTGTGTCAGCTGTAACATGTACGCTAGTACAACTATTACAAAACTGTAATCACTGTAACAAGCGTTGTAATTGCATTTACATAGGGGCAGACCTATAATGAAGGCGAACCAGGAGGTGCAATACTATGACTAACATGAAAAAACGGTTTATCAGCATTTTACTCATGGCAGTCCTTGCCCTGACCCTCGGTCTCGCGGGCTGCAAAACAGAAACGAAAGTCAACATCGACACGAGCGCGGTCGACAAAGCCATCTCGGAATACCTTGTCAATGAGATCGGCAAACAGTATGAGAAGGCAGACGTCTGCATCCCGACGCTCCACAACATTTCCACCAACATCGTCAACAGCGACGCAACTGTCTATGGCGACTACTGGGTCGAGAACTACGACATCAAGGACGACACCCTCGAGTTCGTCTCCGGCGGCAACTACCCCGGCGTCTTCAAACTGACAGTCAACGAGAAGGGCGACATGATCGTCACTGACTTCCAGTCTCCGGAAGATGGGGAAGGCTATGCGGACAGCGCCAAGAAGCTCTTCGGCAAGTACTATGAAGACTTCGCAGCTTACAGCGCAGACGACAAAGCCAAGAAGGAAGTCCGTACCAAGGCCATCGCCGAGTACGTCAAGGCAAACGGCCTCAAGGTCACCCAGTACCATGACTATGGCTGGGACCCGGTCGCTCTGCCCACCAAGTAAACACACAAAGTTAACAAAAGTTAAAAACACACAGTAAAATACCAAAAAAGACCCTGGCCATTTCGGTCAGGGTCTTTGTCATGTATTGCTGAAAAATCAGTCACCGTTCAGGCGGTGGCCCATCTCGTCATACTTGAAGAAGCCTTCGCCGGCGTTGACACCGGTCTTGCCTGCGTTCTTGTAGCCCTCGAGGAGCTTCGCGATGGCTTTGAAGTCATAGCCCGCGATGAACTTCGGAACATGGACATACTTCTTGACGATGTTGTAACCGGTGTCGAGACCGACAACGTCGTAGATCTCACAGGGGCCGTAGGGAGCGCCGGTAGCGGTTCTCCAGGTGCGGTCGACGTCTTCCGGAGAGGCATAGCCGTGGGCGATGAGCTCCATGGAGCCGGACAGCAGCGGGATGAGGAGGGTGTTCAGGATGTAACCGGCCTTCTCCTTGAGAATCATGTTCGGGACCATCTTGATTTCTTTGGAGAAACGGGCTGCGGCCTGGAACGCTTCATCGCCGGTGTCCTTCGTACGCATGACTTCGGTGATGTTCTGCTTCCAGATGTTATTGGCAAAGTGAAGTGCCAGATAGTTCTTTTTGTTGGGGACATATTTCGTGAACTTGGACGGCAGCAGGGAAGAGGAGTTGGTGACCAGGAGCTGGTCCTTCTTCGTGACTTTGGCAACAGCCTTGAAGACTTCGACCTTCTGCTTCTCGTTTTCAGCAGTCGCTTCGATGATGATGTCCGCGTCTTTGACGGCTTCCGCCATGTCGGTCGTCAGAGTGATGTGGTTCTTCGCGTCCTGTGCTCTCTTGACACAGTCTTTGTAATCGAAGGTCTCATAGCTGTCAGCGAGACCGCCGCAGAAGTCAGCCTGAGCCTTGGTCTTGTTCATCTGCTCGAGGGTCTTCTCGTAAACACCGTAGAGGCGTTCGAGCTTCGGCTGGGTGCGGGTCTTGGAGTCCTCGCTGCGAAGCCAGATGGCGACTTCTTTGCCGCAGTAAGCGGACTGCATGGCGATCTGCGTACCCAGGACGCCACCACCAAGGATGGCAACTTTCTTGAATTCCATAAATATTGCTCCCTTCTACTTGATAGAAAAATTAAGCATAATTGCTTTAACGATTAAATATTGTAACAAATCCTTCACAATCTGTCCATAAAGAATGCCCTGACATAGCAGGTGGTCCGAACAAATTATTGTACTTGTACAAATTCAACAATTAAATTTCTGAACATTTTGTTTAAAGTGTTTACAAAACTACTTATACAGATGTATACTTTCTTCAGAGGTACTATAAAATAATACAATTGTTCTATTATTTTAAGTTATCCATGTACAAAAATATAAATGAGGTAATCAACATGAAAAAGAAACTGCTTACTGTGCTGGTCGCACTGGCAGTCCTTCTGGCGTTGGCCGTTCCCAACGTCTTAGCAGTTCCCTATAAGGACCCCGGCGTTTCGAT
Source organism: Clostridia bacterium (assembly GCA_017461005.1). GTDB lineage: Bacteria > Bacillota > Clostridia > Oscillospirales > Acutalibacteraceae > RUG420. Next base: position 356 of record JAFTZU010000098.1, on the reverse strand, counting down.
CAGCGAATCGATCGACATCCAGTTCCCCTGGGATGCAGAAACACTCGTCAAAGGCAACTCCAACACGTATGACCTGAGCCTGGCCATCGGCGCCGGCGCACTGTGCGCTGCTGTCGAGTCCGGCACTTACGTCGCAGAGGATGCGCTGGGTGACCTCGGCCTTGCCGGGACCGTCGCTCATTACGGCTATGGTGCGAACACGACGAGCGTGGCCCACACGATCGCCCTGCAGCCTGTCTCTGTAGACGGCAACGACTACAACCTGATCACGGTCGTCGGACGTGGCTCCATGTCCAAGACGGACATCATGACCGACATCACCCCGGGCGCATTCTCGGAGAATGCCAACGTCGTTC
>JAFTZU010000097.1 GCA_017461005.1 Clostridia bacterium | reverse complement strand
TGCAAATCCCACTCTCCAGCAGAAGACTCGCTTTGCTCGCCTTCTCGGTGGGAGAGGGTGGATCAGAGGGTTCGCCACCCTCGCGAGAGCGTGACCGCTCTCTGGTGGGAGAGGGTGGATTCGACGTGTTTTTGCTTCGCAAAACCACTCCGAGCTGCTGCCGCAGCTCCTGTCGCTAAAAACAGTCCACAGGACTGTTTTCTTTACGCTCCAGCCCAAGGGTTCGAATCCAGCCCTCTCCAGAAATGAAAAACAGACGACCTTATGGTCGTCTGTCTTTCATGGTGGGAGAGGGTGGATTCGAACCACCGAAGGTACAACCAACAGATTTACAGTCTGCCCCCTTTGGCCACTCGGGAACTCTCCCTTATTCAGTTTTTGCTCCGGGGCCCCCGAACCGAGGTACGCAGGTTTGGGGAGAAGGAGGAGTAGCGGAGTGAACGAGTTCTGCCGCTTGCGGCGGAACGAGCGATTCGAAGCTTACTCCGACGTGGAGCTGGTGGACGGACTTGAACCCCCGACCTGCTGATTACAAATCAGCTGCTCTACCAACTGAGCTACACCAGCATGTTCGGTTGCTCGCGCGTCTCACGTGCGGGAATTAATATATCATACTTGTTTCGAACCGTCAAGGGAGTTTTTCCAAAAAGGCTCTCACAAAAATGCTCCATGGCATCACCGGCCGTAGAGCAGTCCGAGGTAGGAATTGTATCCGCCTTCGAGGGTCGCGACGTCGTAGCCGCGTTCCGCGAGGACTTCGGCGATCGGTTCGGACCAGACCCCCACCTTGCAGTACACGATGACGGGCTTGTCCTTCGGGACGTCCGAGAGCCGGGTCCCGATCTGGTCGAGCGGAAGGTGGATGGCTTCGGGGATGTCCGACAGCTGTACATCGCGTTCGTCCCGCAGGTCGAGCAGGGTCACGGTGTCGTAATCGAGGTCCGCGAACTCCTCCGCGCTGATCCGTTTGAAAGTCTCGTTTGCCACAGCAGCTCTCCCCTTCTCCGGCCGGCCACAAGCCGGACGCTCATTTGCCTATTGTCTCAATAGGCTTATCACCCAACCAAATTATAGACCCGGTCACTGCGAAAAGCAACCGGGTCTTGTGATCATTCGGAAGCGCGGCGCTCGACGAGTTCGTCGAGGATGCGTGTGTGTTCCGCGTCGGACAGAGCGTACTTCCAGGTCGGGATGGCGGCGAGCGCCATGCCGATGGCCGGCGGGATGGAGATGATGAACATCATGGCCGCGGCATATTTGCCCGCTCCGGTACCGCCGTCGTAGGTGAGGAAGTCGGCACCGGCGTGGAGGGCGTCGTTCAGTTTGTCGACGTTCGCGCCGCTGTACCCCACGTAGCCGAAGACGGCGGAGGAGATGAGGGCGGCGATGCCGCTCGAGAGTTTCGTGATGAAACTCTGTCCGGAGAAGAACACGCCGTCGGTCCGGACGCCGCGCGTGTACTCTTCATAGTCGACACAGTCGGCGATCATGACGGACTGCAGGACGTTGATCGCCCCCATGGCTGCGCCCGCGAGGGCAATGAGGACTCCGAAGGGGATGCCCCAGGACAGGGGACGTACATCGCCGCCGGACAGCAGATACAGAGCGAACATGCCAACATAGGGCAGCGCGCCGATGAGGGTGAAGAAATTGTAGAGATTCTTCTTCTCGAACCGTTTCATGAGGGCCGGCGTGACCGCCATGGCCGCGAACTGCCCGACGAACATCATGCCGCCGACCAGCAGCATGTTGATGAGGATGGGCATGTTGATGCCGTTCTTCCCGATGACGTTCATGATGTCGCCGTTGGCGTAGTAGTAGGTGACGACGGTCATCGCGTTGATGAGGAGCAGCTGCATGGGGCTGCGGAGGATGCCGGAGAGGAGGATCTGCCGGAAGGGCCGGTTTTTCCACATGATGGCGAAGTTCTCTTTGATGGTGTAGTGCTCTTTGCTGCCTTCCACCCGTTCCCTGGTGCTAAGGCCCGCGAACTCGAAGAGGATGGTGGACAGGACCGTCATGGCGACGGCCGTGACGATGAACCCGCGGCGCTGGGCTTCACTGTGGCTGAGGCCGGAAGCTTCGAAGGAGGCGCCGACCGCCTGGGAGACCTGGACGATGAGGACACCGACACCGGCGAACCCGGCGGCGATCCGCGCAAGGCTCAGAGCTTTGGCCCGGTCGCTCTCGTCTTCCGTCATGACGGAGGTGAGGCCCCAGAGCGGGATGTCACAGATGGTGTAGGTCATGCCCCAGAGGATGTAGGAGACCGCCGCCCACAGGATGATGGCGACCCGGCCTCCGCTGGTCGTGGCGTCCGCGTAGTTGCTGTTGAAGAACGCGAGGATGGTGACGACCATGATGACCGGCGGCCCGAAGATGAGGTACGGCCGGCACTTGCCCCACTTCGTGTGGGTGCGGTCGACGAAATTGCCCATGATAGGGTCGTTGATGGCGTCCCAGACCCGGGCGATGGTCATGATCCACCCGAGGGCCATCGCCGGCAGGCAGATGACGTTCTGGAAATAGAAATAGAGTCCGGTGTTGACGATCTGGTAGATCAGGTTCTGACCGAACATGCCGATGAGGTAGCCTCCCATCTCCCGCCGGGTATAGGTCTTCCCGTGGGAGTGCGCGGATTTCGTTGCCATAGGTTCCCCTCCTGGTTCTTTTTCATTTCAATTCCATTCTATCGAAAACCGACAGGCCGTGCAACGGACAAAAAAAGAGCCGTACGCCGAACGCTCGGAGCACAGCTCTTTGGGTTTTATGCTTCAGAGGATGCTTATTCGTCGACATCCGTCGCGTCCGCTTCGACACCCTTGTCCTGGGTGAAGAGCGCGGTCAGGAAGACCATGGCGCCTGCAAGGAATGTAAAGGCCTTCGACAGGAAGCTCTTTTTGAGGACGGAGCCGCTGTAGGCCGCGATGAATGCCGCAAGACCGGCGGTGAAGCTCATGGACGCCAGCGTCTTACCTTTTTTCTGTTCTTTAGTGAGTTTCTGTTTTGCCATTTTGATTCCTCCTATGTTGGAATTGCAACCTTACTATAGGGAGCCTACCTAAAATGAACCCAAAGAAAGAGTTGCATTTCGGTTGCAATTCAGAAACAAAAGTGTTTATTCCTTTGTTATATTACCATGAAAAAGCGCCGGTCGCAATGTGTGTTCCGCGGGCTCAATCCGCGTTTCCGGGGAAGAACTCCGGCAGTACGATGCCGAGGAGCTGTTCACAGGCGGGCACACCGTGCTGGTAACCGGGCAGCAGATGCAGGGACAGGTTGTCTCTGTTGAAGGGCGGTTCCCGGTCCTCCGGCGTGAATTTCCACATCTCGACGAGTTGCGGGATCATCTGCATCATGGTCTGGTCCCGGTCGCCGACACCGCACCAGATGACATAGTCCTCCGGCGAGAGGCGGAACACCTTGGACGCAGAGGCCAGGGTCTCGGCGGTCTCGGTCGGTTTCTTCGCACCGTCGAACTGGGCGGTGGGCCAGCTGTCACAGGCCAGGGGCGCGTAGTACCGGCAGAGGTCTCCGCAGAGCATGTAGATCTGCCAGGCGGTCACGGAACCCATCGAGTAGCCGCCGAAGGCCCGGTGGTCCCGGGACTCCCGCAGGCCCTTCGCGTCCGTCGTCTCAGCGAAAGTGTGGTATTTCGACTCGACCGCCGGCACGATGTCCTGGCGGAACTCGAGATGGAACTGCAGGATCTGTTTATAGGACGTGTCGAAGTCCCGGATGGAGTTCTCATAGTCCCAGGTGAGGGCTACGGCGATGAACGGCTTCGTCTTCTTTTCGTAAATGAGCCAGTCGAAGATGTTCCCGATCGCACCCTCGTCCCCCTCGAACATGGAGTTGGCGTTGCAGAGGAACCCGTACATGAAATAAAAAATGTCATACCGGGTCTCTTCGTCCTCCGGGTCGTAGCCGTACGGAGTGTACACATAGCAGGGTTTCAGCAAAGGGCTACCGTCTCCGGCATAGTAGGTGGAGCCGTAGAGGTATTCTTCTACATCGCCCAGTTCCGGACAGTCCGGACGGAACCAGTGTTCCGGGATCTCGCTGACGAGCGAGCTGATGTCTTCCAGTTTCATAAAACAGTTACCTCAAAAAAACTGCCGGACGAAGGTCGTCCGGCAGCGCTGGTTTCAATGACTTATGCTTTGTTGGTAGAACCGAAGACGTCGATCTTGTACTTGACCATGTCGACGCAGGCAGCAGTACCGGGAGCGAGGAGTTTGCGCGGGTCGAAGCCCTTGCCTTCCTTGTCCTTGCCGGCTTCGATGTACTCTCTGGTCTTGGCCGCGAACACGAGCTGGAGTTCGGTGTTGACGTTGATCTTGGAAACACCCTTGCGGACCGCTTCCTGGACCATGGCATCCGGGATGCCCGAGCCGCCGTGGAGAACGAGGGGAAGGTCCTCACCGACTTTGGCGATGATGGCGTCAAGGACGTCGAAGCGAAGTCCCGGCCAGCCTTCCGGATAGACACCGTGGATGTTGCCGATGCCGCAGGCGAGCATGTCTACGCCGCAGTCTGCGATGGCTTTGCACTCGTCGGGGTCTGCGCATTCGCCCATGCCGACGACGCCGTCTTCTTCGCCGCCGATAGCGCCGACTTCAGCTTCCAGGGAGATGCCTTTGTCTTTGCAGATCTGAGCGAGTTCTTTGGTCTTGGCGAGGTTCTCGTCGAAGGGGAGTGCGGAACCATCAAACATGATGGAGGAGTACCCGGCCTCGATGCAGGCTTTGGCAGCCTCATAGTTGCCGTGGTCAAGGTGAAGGGCGATCGGGACGGTGATGCCCATGGAGTCGATGAGGTCGTTGACCATGTGGACAACGAGCTTGTAGCCGCCCATGTACTTGGCAGCACCCATCGAGGTCTGAACAATGATCGGAGCATTGGCTTCCTGCGCGCCCTTCAGAACAGCCTGAGTCCATTCGAGGTTGTTGATATTGAATGCGCCGATGCCGTAACCGCCTTTACGGGCAGCGATTACCATGTCTCTAGCAGAAACTGTCATAATATCCTCCTTATGTATCGAGTTGCCGGTTAGCGCAGGGCAACTCTTGTGTTTCTTTGTATAACAATTTTCTCACAGAACTGCCCTAAAAGCAAGAGAATCGCCCAAAAAATGGGCGATTCTGTCAATCTTTCAACAGTTCTTTGAGGACCGCTATATTTTGACGGCTGTACATATAAAGCATGAAGCTCGCGATGAACAGCGCAAAGGCGATAATACCGATGAGCGGGTTGTTGAGGCTCGTGAAGACCATGAGGACGATGGCGACCACAAGGAGGACCGTCGTGACGATGGTCAGGATGAGCCAGATCTTCTGCCGCTTCTGTTCCGCGACCAGGTCTTCCCTCAGTTCGTCTTTTGCTTTGGTCTCGAGATGCCGGTCCAGTTTCAGAGATGACATGAGGACACTCCTTTCGAAAACGGTTGAAAAAAAGTGCATCGCGAATGCGATGCACTTTTCATTCTGCTTCAGTCAGAACTTAGTCGTTCTTTTTTTTGCGGGAACCAAGCATGAGTGCAAGGCCGACGAGTGCTTCACCGACAAGAACAGCGATGGGAGCGACGAGTTTGGCTTTGGACTCTTTGGCGACTCTGGTCTCAGCGGGGTTCAGGACATGGTGAGCACCGTTGTTGGAGTCGACATAGTTCAGCATCTTGCCGCCTTCAGCAGTGAGGTCGGCGTTGAATTCCGGAGCCTTGAAGTTCGGATCGTACTTCTTCATGTTGAGGCTGTAGGTCTCGACGTCACCATTCTTGGTGTAGAGGTCGAAGGTCTTGGCAGCGCCCCAGGCAAGGATCGGAAGATCGAAGACCGGAAGTTTGCCCTTGATGCCGTCAACGTTGATCCACTTGGTCGGGAGGATCTCTTTACCATTGAAGACGATCTTCTCGAGGTCGGGCTTGTTGAAGGTCAGACGGGCATAGGATTTGCCATCTTTGACGAACAGCTTCGCCGGAGCAGCCAGCTTCCAGGCACCGCCGGTCAGGTCATAGTCGATGTCGAACTCGCCGTTCGGGAGGTCGATGTCGATGGCCTTGACTTTGGCGCTGAGCTCGTTGGCTTTGGCTTTGGCGGAGTCGATCAGGCTGACATCGTCATCATCGACGTCAACGACGACAGTAACATCCTCAGCGGGCTCTTCGACGGTGACTTCTTCTTCTTCGAAGTCCTCGACGACGACATCGTAGTCGGGCTCGTCCTTGGTTGCTACATATTTCTCGTCATAGGTCTTGGCAGATTTGCCGGCCGGTGCAGCTTCATCAGCAAAAGCAGTCATCGGCAGAACAAGAGCAACGACCATTGCCATAGCAGTCAGGATGGCAGCGATTGATTTTCTCATAACTCTCTATCTCCTTTAAGATTGTTTGGAAAGTCTACCCATATAGGGCAGACTTTCAGAGAACTTTACATATATAGTATACATTCGTTTTTCCGAAAGTCAATCGGTTTTTGGCCCATTGAAACCAGATTGTTACATTCGACGAAAATAAAACATTTGTTCGAAAAAACATTGTAAATCGCCACAGTGGCTGTTACAATAATAACAGTATTTTGCAGGAAAGGAGGGTGCGCCATGATCGACCTTCTGGAAGGCCTCAACGAGCAGCAGCGAGAGGCGGTCACGACGACCGAAGGGTACATCCGCGTCATCGCGGGGGCCGGTTCGGGAAAGACGAGAGCCCTCACCCACCGCTTCGCCTACCTCGTCAATGACATCGGCATCCTGCCCGGCAACATCCTGTGCGTCACCTTCACGAACAAGGCCGCGAACGAGATGCGCCAGCGCATCCACCAGCTGACCGGCGACAACGACACGGGCTACATCAACACCTTCCACGGCTTCTGTGTCTCCGTCCTCCAGGAGGACAGCCACGCGGTCAGCTACCCGAAGAATTTCCTGGTCCTCGACAACTCGGACATCGACGCCATGCTCGAGATCATCTACGAGGAACGGGGCCTCACCCTCCGGGACATGACCTTTGGCGATGCACGGGACATGATCGAAAATCAGAAACTGTTCCGGAAGCCCGAGTACTACAAAGACCTCATCCGCATGACCCTCGATGAGCTCTATGAGAAATATCAGACCGCCACGAAGAAGGACGACATCATCTTCTACGGCTACCTGCACCAGCAGAAGAAGTGCTTCGGCCTCGACTACAACGACCTCCTGCTCTTCACGTTATACATCTTCTCGCAGGAGCCCGACATCAAACGCAAGTGGCAGGAACGCCTCGAGTACATCATGATCGACGAGTTCCAGGACATCGACCAGCCCCAGTACCTGCTCATGAAGGTGCTGGCGGAGTACCACGGCAACCTGTTCGTCGTCGGAGACCCGGACCAGACCATCTACTCCTGGCGCGGCGCCGACCACCGGTATCTCATGCAGTTCGACAGCGAGTTCCCGAACGTGAAGACCATCTATATGATGCACAACTACCGGTCCACCCCGGCCATCCTGGAAGCGGCGAACGAACTCATCGACAAGAACGTCAGCCGCATCAAGAAGGACCTCATCGCCGAACTGCCCCAGGGTACACCGGTGCTCTGTCACATGGCGCCGAACTCGGAGCACGAAGCGAAGTGGATCGCGGGACGCATCCGGGCACTGCACGAAGACGGCTGGAAGTACAAGGACATGACGGTCCTCTACCGGGCCCATTACCTCACAAGACCCATCGAGGAGTTTTTCCTGAAGGAGAAACTCCCCTACACCATCTACAGCGGCACGCAGTTCTTCGACCGGATGGAGATCAAAGACGCCCTCTCCTACCTGCGGATGGTCGCCTATAAGGACGACCTCTCGTTCCGCCGGGTCTGCAACGTGCCGAAGCGGAACATCGGGCAGCGGCGCATGGCGTTCCTCGAAGAGTACGCCGCGCAGAACGACGTGTCCCTCTACAACGCCCTGCGGCAGAACCTCGACCACGAGCTGTTCAAGGGCACGAAGGCCCGGCAGTTCGTCCACCTCATCGAGGACTTCTCCGCCACCTACGAAGGGCGGCCGGTCTCGGAACTGCTTTCGGACCTCCTGAACCAGTCCGGCTATGAGCAGATGATGCGCACGAACGGTTCTCAGGAACGGCTCGACAACCTCGCGGAACTCAAGCAGTCCATCTATGAGTACGAAGTGTCCTGCGGCGAGGAGACCGACCTCGACGGATACCTGAAGCACGCCGCTCTCTTCACGAACGCGGACACGGCCGAAGCCGGGGACAAGGTCCGTCTCATGACGGTCCACGCCGCCAAGGGCCTCGAGTTCCCCATCGTCTTCCTCATCGGCATGAACGAGGGCACCTTCCCCTCCCGGAAGATCAAGTCCCTCGACGAGATGGAAGAGGAACGCCGCCTCGCCTTCGTCGCGGTCACCCGGGCGGAACAGCAGCTGGTCCTGACCTCCGCGGAAGGACGGAACCTGGACGCCACGCCCCGCTACCCCTCCCGGTTCATCCTCGACATCGGCGTCGACCGCCTGCTCTTCGACGAGCCGCCGCGGGAAGGGCTCATCAAAGAGGCGAAAGAGTACATCGACATGAAGTCCCGCTACCTCTCGACCGGCGATGAAGAGGACTCCCTCTTCGACATCGGCGACCGCATCGAGCACCCGGTCATGGGCCTCGGCACCATCCTTGAACGGAACGCGAACAAGTCCGCGTACCTCATCCAGTTCGACGACATGCCGACGCCGCGGGCCATCTCCTACCGGGCGAAGCTCAAAGCCACCCACCTCGGCGAAGGCGAAGTCGGCGAGTCCTCGGCAACGGACGCAGCTGCAGCGCCGGAGAACGACGCCCCGCCCGCGGACGAAGCCCCCGACGCCGGCCCCGTCCCATACGAACGCAAATACTAAACAGGAAAGACCTCTCTGCGAACGCAGGGAGGTCTTATGTTTGCACTGTCTGTGTTTTTCAGTGGCGGAAGCGGAACCGCGGCCAGAGGACGGTGGGCATGCCGACGTCGTTCATGCGGTCGAGGGAGTCCATCGCCACCATGTCGTGGACCATGGGGTCTTCGAGGAGGGTCTGCCAGACGTCGTAGACCGTGGCGAGCCACTCTTTGTCGAGGTCCACCTCGTCCTCGATGAGGGGGCAGGTGTACGGCAGGTCCATGTCGTTCCAGATGAGGACCAGCCGCTCCCGTTTCGTCCCGGCGTTCACGAGGTGCGGCAACGTCGGGAAGAACCGGCACTGGAGAGGCCGGTATGCCCGGTGGCACTGCAGCGGGTCTTTGCAGCGGACGAAGCACAGTTTCTTCTGCAGGAACGACGGCGGAAACAGAGCGGACAGGCCGTCCACCTCTTCGATGTCCTCCTGCTCCACGGTCTCTTCGGACCAGCGGAGCCAGTCAGCGTCCTCTTTCAGGAGTTCGTCCTCGCCGGGGTACAGGTAGAGGCCCATGTCCTCGTCTTTCATCTCCCGGTCGAAGCCGGACACGCCGCAGCAGGCCTTCCCGCAGACGGTCCCGCAGTCATAGGGGACCGGAAAGACCGTATCCAGTTTGTCATAGAGTTCGCGGTATCGTTCTTTGGACAGTGCCACAGGACGTCACCCTCCTTCCGGCGATGTACGGGTTCAGCCGATGAACCCGACCATGTTATAGACAAAGATGAATCCGAACAGCGTTGCCAGCGACAGCACGGTACTGAGGACGACGTATTCGCCGGCCAGTTCGCCGTCGCCGCCCATGTTGGCCGCCATCGTGTAGGAGGAGACCGCCATCGGCGCGCCGGACATGATGAGGAACACGAACCGCTCCACATTGGAAAACCCGGCGAGGGACGAGATGAGGGTCGCCAGCAGCGGCAGGACCAGGAGTTTCAGACCGAGTACCGGGTACAGATACTTCCGGTTGTGTTTCATGGCGCTGAAATGCAGGGTGCCGCCGAGACAGAAGAGGGCGATCGGTGTCGTGAGGCCGGAGAACTCGCTGATCGGCTTTTCGAGGCCCGTCGGCAGTTTGATGCCGAGGAGCAGGAATGCCAGTCCGACGAGGGCGCCGAGGATGAGCGGGTTTGTGACGATATTCTTGAGCAGTGTGAGCGGCCGGATCTCCCCGCCGCGGTAGTATTCGAACAGGATGACCGCGAAGGCATTGTAGATGGGGACGACGATCGCCACCAGCATGGCCGCGACAGCACCGCCTTCATCGCCGAAGACGCTCTGTGCCATCGGGATGCCGAACAGGACGAAGTTCGAGCGGTAGGCCGCCTGGATGATGACGGAACACTTGTCCTTCGCTTTCACGAGCCGCGGCACCGTGAGGCAAAGGAGCAGGATCAAAAGCGCAAGGGAACCGACACAGACGGCAAGGAAACGGCCGCGGATCGGAGTGCCCGTGTCCACATGGTACAGGTTCCAGAACATGAGGAACGGGAAAAAGCACTTGAACACGACCGCGTTCAGTTTGTCGAGAAAGTCCTCCGTCACCCAGCCGACACGCCGGCTGATGGCGCCGAAGCTGAGGTAGACGATGAAGGGCAGGACCGCCGTGACGGCGATCAGAAAAGAGCTGAGCATTGGGGTCTTCTTTCCGGCAGAGAACTGCCACAGGTTTATTTACTTGCCCCATTATAGTCTATTACGTTATAATAAAGCAAAGCATAATTGGTTTTATTTCCCTTATCTTACGGAGGTATCTTATGAAATTCTACATCTGCAAACACTGCGGCAACATCATCGCGTTCGCAGAAGACAAAGGCGTCCCCGTCGTCTGCTGCGGCGAAAAGATGTCCGAACTCGTCCCCGGCACCACCGATGCGGCCCAGGAAAAACACGTTCCCGTCATCGAAGTGAACGGCAACCTCGTCACCGTCAAGGTCGGCGAAGTCGAGCATCCGATGCTAGAGGAACACCACATCTCGTGGATCGCACTCGAGACCAAAGAGGGCAACCAGAGAAAGCCCCTGCCGGTCGACGGCAAGCCCCAGGCCACCTTTGCCCTGACCGATGGCGATGAAGTCGTCGCGGCCTATGAGTACTGCAACCTGCACGGCCTCTGGAAAGCCGAGGCGTAAATCGCCCGCAAAACTGCAAAAGAAGACCTCTCAGCTTTCGCTGGGAGGTCTTTTCTGTTTACGGTTCGTGGATGAGCCCGAGGAGTTTCTCGGACAGGAAGTCGTAGTAGATGTGGCAGTCCGTGTCCTCGAGGTCGTAGACCCGGACGATGTCCTTCAGTGCGCCGGCGTCCGGGTAGAACTTCTCGAGGCAGTTCGGCTCGTCATCGAGGAGTTCGGGGCGGTAGCACAGGGTCTTCTCATTGCGGAAGACCGCCGTGTACAGGATGCCCGCTTCGACGAGGTCCTGGAAGATGTGGGAGCCGTAGGAGAGTTCCGGCATGTAACCGGCCCGGGTCTCCGCCACTTCGGCGATGATGTCGAACTCGGAGATATCCGCGAAGCTCGTGGGGACACCCAGTTCCGGAGACGAGGTGCAGATGCGCCCCGGCACCATGAGGACGAGACACTTGCCCTTCCCACGGTACGCCCAGTTCACGGCGTTGATGGCCGTGCGCACCTTGAACTTTTCTTTGTAGGGCATGTTGTAGTACCCGACGGGGTCGACGTACACGAGGAGGTCCACCTTCTTCGACCGGGACATGCCCATGGAGGAGTGGACGCTCTCGAGGAAGATGTCCCGCTCCGGCGGATCCTCCGGGACCTTGACGACTTTGGAGTCCTTTGTGACCTGCAGGGGGCGGCACTGGAGCGGCCCGATGCGGTAGTCCCCTTCGTCGGAAAGGTTGATGGTGAACTCGATGTCGACGGGGTAGTCGTACTTCTCCTGAAGGACGCGCAGGATGGTCTTGAAGTCGTTCATCAGCTGCTCGTTGTTCACGATGCCGTCGCAGGAGACGTAGAACACCTTCCGCTTCTGTCCCCGGTTCAGGAACATGCTCTCGGCGTCATAGTCATGGGACAGGAGCTGACGCTGCTGATACTCCGGCAGGGTACTGGTGGCCCAGGAGATGCCGAGGCCGTCGATGGCGCCGGTCTTCGTGTTGACCGCGTCGATGACCTGCTGGGAATACTGGTGGCTCTCCGCCGCCGTCGCGGAGATCTTCTTTTTCGGATCGTTGCAGAAGACGATGCGGGGGTACGAGCCCTGGTTGCGGTCGACCGCCGCCGTGCCGAGGCCCATGACGAGCCGCAGCATGCCGGAGTTTTCCTCCCCGTCCGACGCGCCGAACTTGTAGGGAGAGGTCGAATAGCCGACACCGGCGGCACTCGGCAGGAAGTGGTCTCCGTACCGGGAGCCGGAAACGCGCTGGACGAGCAGCGCCATCTGTTCATCGCGCTCGTCGAGGCCGCGCCGTTTGCGGTAGTCGAGGGCCGCTTTGCTCATGGTACTGGCATAGACGATGCGGGCCGCATTCTCAAACTCCGCGAGACGCTCTTCCATGGTGCCGTGGTTCGAGCAGAAGACCGATTCATACTTTCCGGCGAACGCGTTGCCGAAGCTGTCCTCCAGGATGGAACTGGAACGGACGATGTACGGGTCCTGGCCGTAGTACTCGAGCATCCGTTTGAACTGCTCTTCGATCTTGGGTGAGAAGACGCCGTGCATCAGCGCGTCCGCCATCTCCTCGGCGGCGGAGAAATAACCCTCTTCCGAACGCTGCCGGACCCGGAGGTCCCACATGCCGTTCTCGATGATATAGGCGTAGAAGACGTCGTTGCCGACGTAGAAGGAGTCGTGGGGTTCCAGCCGCGCGAAGATCTCGGGCTCGTAGTTTTCGATGAGCTTCCGGGACATCAGCATGCCGGCCGCCTTACCACCGATGAGGCCTGTCCCGATCATACGGGAGCGGACCTGGAAGTAGTCTTCCGGCGTGAAGTTTTCCCGGACCATCGGCCGAAGGGTCTCGTCCCGGGTGATCATGATCCGGCACATGCGGTTCGTCGCTTCCGTGATGTCGATGCCGTTCTGGTACAGGAGCTCGTTCTGCTGGAAGAACCGGTCCCAGAAGTCCTGGTACGACTCGGAGCTGTCCGCCAGCGATTTGTTCATGATCTGATAGAACCGGCTCGCGACGACGCCGCTCATGACCGGCTCGAAGGTGTGGACGTCCTTGTCGTAGACATGGGGCAGGAACATGGTCGGCGTGTCCCGCTGCCAGACTTTCAGCGGGCGGATGAAGATGTATTTGTCATCGGAAAAGACATCGAGGAAGACGGAGGTCCGCTCCCGGATGTCCGCCATGCAGTCGAAGGAGTGCATCGCCCGCATGATGGGGAAATACGCGATGGCGTGCTTTTCCGCCGTCAGTTTCCCGATGAGGGTGAAGAAGTTACTGATGAGAAGGTCTGTGGACCACGCGGTCTGCAGGTCGGACAGACAGTCGAAGATGTAGTAGGTCTCTTCCGGCATGGACTGGATGAGTTCATGCAGCGTGACGGTGAACCGCTCGAACCGCTTGGACGGCGGGATCTCCGTCAGCGTGACGCCCTCCATCTCCCCGAGGAGCGGCGCGTGTTCCGCGAACCGGACGTAGACGACGTTTCGCCCGTCCTTGACGCCCTGCTTCGCAAAGGCTTCCGCGAAGAGACGGAAATCGTCCAGCTCGGACAGCCGGCAGACGACGTTGTCCCCGATCCGAAAATAGTCCAGGGCCTCGTCCAGTTCCGGGAACCCGGAGTCGACCCGATCGAATAGTGCCATATGGATGTCCTCTCTTTACTTTCTGACTTCTAGGATACCATGAACGGGCAGTTTGTGGTATAGTTATTAGAAATTGCATTAATAATGAATCTTATTTATAGCAAGGTGATCCGATGCATACCGAATTCCTGATGGGCAACGAAGCCATCGCGCTGGGCGCTTTGGCGGCAGGCGTCAACGTCGTCTGCGGTTACCCGGGCACCCCCTCCTCCGAAGTGCTGGAGACGGTCGCCAAACGGAAAACAGAACACACCTACGTCGAATGGTCCGTCAACGAGAAAGCGGCCATGGAGCTCGCGGCCGGTGCCGCCTACTCCGGGGCCCGCGCGCTGGTGACCATGAAGCAGGTCGGTCTGAACGTGGCCTCCGACCCCCTCATGAGCCTCGAATACGTGGGCGTCAAGGGTGGCATGGTGGTCCTCGTCGCGGACGACCCGGGCCCCATCTCCTCGCAGACCGAGCAGGACACCCGGACCTTCGCGGCCTTCTCCAAGGTCCCCTGTTTCGACCCCTCCACTCCGGAGGAGGCGTATGAAATGATCCAGGAGGCCTTCGACTTCTCCGAGAAGTACGGCACTCCGGTCTTCCTGCGCCCCACCACCCGCGTGGACCACGGCTACGCCTCCATCGACGTCAAAGACGAGGACGAATACTACGTGAACGACCCCGAAGGCTTCGTCAAAGACAGTTCCCGCTGGGTCATCTTCCCGCGGCTGTCCTTTGCCAACCACGCGAAGATAGAAGCCCGCAACGAAGAGCTCCGCACGACCCTTTCCTCTTATGAACGCAACTATATCCTCGGTGGCGATGTACCGAAGAAAGGCATTGCTGCCGGCGGCATCTCCTTCGCCTACGCGAAGGAAGAACTGACGGCCCGTGGCTCCGACGGGAAGCTCCCGGCAAGACTGATGAAAGTCAGCACGCCCTTCCCCTTCCCGGAGGCCCTCGCCCTCGAGTTCCTGAAAGACCTCGATGAAGTCCTGGTCCTCGAAGAACTGGACCCTGTCATCGAAAAGGAACTGACCTACATCTGCGGAAAGCACGGTCTTTCCACGAAGATCTATGGCAAACTCAGCCATCATATCGCCCCCTCCGGCGAGAACACCAGAGACTCGGTCGGCGCCGCCCTCGACGCGTTCCTCGGAACGGACCTGCAGGGCGCGAACGCCGTCACCCGCCCGGAGCCGCCGCAGCTGCCGGTCCGGCCCCCGGTCCTGTGCGCCGGCTGTCCCCACCGCGCTTCCTTCTACGCCGTCAAGCAGGCGATGAAGGGCAAAAAGGCGTTCTTCGGCGGCGACATCGGCTGCTACACCCTCGGCAACGCCATGCCCCTCGACATGTGCGACACCTGCCTTTGCATGGGCGCCGGAGTCAACATCGCCCAGGGCATCCGGAAAGTGGACCCCGACACCACGGCCTTCGCCTTTGTCGGTGACTCCACGTTCTTTGCGGCCGCCATCACCGGCGTCGTCAACGCCGTTTACAACCAGGCGAACATGACCCTGGTCATCCTCGACAACTCCACGACCGCCATGACCGGCCACCAGCCCCACCCGGGCACCGGCCGCACCATGATGGGCGAGGTCGTCGAGAAGATCGACCCGGTCAAGGTCCTCGAAGGCCTCGGGGTCACCGAAGTCGTGTGCCTCGACCCCATGGACCTCGCCACCGCCGTGCCGGAGGTACAGCGCGTCAGCGCGCTGCCCGGCGTCAAGGCGATCATCTTCCAGTACCCCTGCATCGCGCTGTTCAAGCCGACGGAGTACTGTGAAGTCGACCAGTCCGAGTGCATCAACTGCCGCCGCTGCATCAAAGAGCTGGGCTGTCCCGCTCTGTTCATCCACGACGGTCACGTTGAAATCGACCCCGGCACCTGCACCGGCTGCGGCCTGTGCAACCAGGTCTGCCCGAAGAAGTGCATTGGAGGTGTGACGAGATGACGAACATCGTACTGTGCGGCATCGGCGGTCAGGGGACCGTCCTCGCCTCGAAACTTCTGGCAGCCGCCGGCATGAAGAAGGGCTACAACGTCCAGAGCGCTGAGACCATCGGTATGGCCCAGCGGGGCGGCTCCGTGTTCTCCCACCTGCGGATGGGAGCGGCGGACGAGAAAGTCTCTTCCCCGATGATCGCCCTCGGCACCGCGGACATCCTCATCGGCTTCGAGCCGGGCGAGACCGTCCGCCTGCTCCCCTACTTGAAACCCGACGGACAGGTCATCACGGCCAGCCGTTCGGTCATGCCGGTGACGGCGGCGCTCACCGGCGGCACCTATGACGGTGCTGATATGCTCCGCTACCTCGAAGACAACGTGGCACACCTGTCCGTCGTGGACACGGAAGCCGCCCTCGCCGAGCTCGGCAATCCGAAAGTCACGAACGTCTTATTGCTCGGCTACGCCGCCGCAAGCGGCGCGCTGGGCCTTACCGCCGAAGACCTCAAGGAGGCTCTGAAGGAACGGCTCCCCGAAAAGCTGTGGGACGTCAACTTCCGGGCACTCGATTATGCAAAGAAGGCGTAAATCGCCGATCCTTATACACAGAAAGGAAGTATCGACATGCAGATCTCTCCCCTTCAGTTAGAACAGGTCAACCACCAGATCGAAGCGCTCCGCAAGGCCGGAAGCTTCTACGGCAAAAAGCTCGAAGAAGCCGGCATCACCGGTGTCTCCACGGTGGAAGACTTCGAAAACCTCCCCTTCTCGGAAAAAGCCGACCTCAGAGACGCGTATCCCCTTGGACTCATGACGGCTCCCGAAGAGGAGATCGTCCGCATCCATTCGTCCTCGGGCACCACCGGTCTTCCGGTCATCATCCCCTACACCCGCAAGGATGTCGATGACTGGGCCACCATGTTCGCCCGCTGCTACGAGATGGCCGGCATCACGAACAAGGACCGCATCCACATCACTCCCGGTTACGGTCTCTGGACCGCCGGCATCGGCTTCCAGGCCGGTGCGGAAAAACTCGGCGCCATGTGCATCCCGATGGGTCCCGGCAACACCGACAAACAGCTCCAGATGATGGTCGACATGGAGTCCACCGTCCTCTGTGCCACGTCCTCCTATGCGCTGCTCCTCGCGGAAGAGATCGAAAAGCGGGGCATCAAGGACAAGATCCACCTGAAGAAGGGTGTCATCGGTTCCGAGCGCTGGGGCGACGCCATGCGGAAGCGCATCTCCGAAGAACTCGGCATCGAACTCTACGACATCTACGGTCTGACCGAGATCTACGGCCCCGGCATCGGCATCAGCTGTCAGTATGACAACGGCATGCACTACTGGGACGACTTCCTCTACATCGAGATCATCGACCCCGTGACCCTGAAGCCCGTTCCGGACGGCGAGCCCGGCGAGATCGTCATCACGACCCTCGTCAAGGAAGGCGCGCCCCTCATCCGGTACCGCACCCACGACCTGTCCCGCATCATCCCCGGCGACTGCCCCTGCGGCTGCAAGCATCCGCGGCTCGACGTCATCAAGGGCCGGACCGACGACATGGTCAAGATCAAAGGCGTCAACGTCTTCCCGGCACAGATCGAAGAAGTCATCGCCGACACGGAAGGCGCCTCCTCCGAGTACCAGATCCGCATCTCTCACCTCGACGGCAGAGACACCATGCGCATCTACGTCGAAGCCACCTCCGGTATGGTCGACTTCCAGGCCCTCGGTCAGGAACTCACCCACAAGATCAAAGCGAAGATCGGCTTCACGCCCATCGTCAAGGTGGTCGAGCTCGGCATGCTGCCCCGCTCCGAGAAGAAGTCCAAACGCGTCATCGACGAGCGTTACGACTAAATCGCCAGCACAAGATAAAGAGACCCTCGAACCGCTGGTTCGGGGGTCTTTCTGCATGTTATGATCCATAAAAAAGTAAGGACCGTGCAAAGCACATGCTTTGTACGGTTCTTACCGGGTGATGTTTGTGGAATTGAACAAATGTGGTGGTATTCAAATTCCATATGAAAACAGCCGAGGGAGATTCACAGCTGTAGTCATCTTCATTTTGTCTGACAATGGGAAAGAGCCCCTCTCACCACAAAAGGAGCTCTTTCAGGAATTGCTTCATATGGAATAGAACCACAAAACAAACGTTGAAGGATATAGGAATCCTTTTCCCGGTAAGTTCTCCTTTTCAAGAATGGAAGGCAGGTCCGTTTCCCGACCCACCCTGTCTATTGAACCATGGCATTCGCTTTAGGGACAATAGCTCGGAGCGCATTAACTTGTCACGTATATTATATAAACAGTTTTGGCGATTTGTCAATCTGTAAGTCGTTACGGTATATGGCAAATTTATAACAAAGTTATCCTTCGGCGTGCACGGTCTCCAGGATCGCTTTCAATTCGGCAGCGGGCAGCTGCCCCGGCGCGGAGGCCTTCCCTGCCGTGCCGAAGGTGACGGCGGACCCGAAGCGTTCGCCGGTGGTCCGGCTGGTGAGGCCCAGTTCGCCCATCGACATCGCGATGGCGGGAACGGCCGCGTACTTCGAGAAGGTCGCCGTGGCATCCATCAGGACCTCGACGTCGTTCGGGGACTCCGGCATGACCGCGATCTTCGCGATGTCGGCGCCAAGCTCCTGCATGTCATCCAGCCGGTCGATGATGTCCTCTTTCGGCGGTGTCTTTTTGAAGTCGTGGTTGGACGCGATGACCGCGACGCCGTGTTCGTGTGCCCTTTCCACGAGTCGGGAGACGATGTCTCTGCCGAGGAAGAGTTCCACGTCGATGAGGTCGACAAGACCGGAGGCGATGATGGACTTGTAAAGTTCCTCATAGGCCTGCGGAGAGATGCTCTTCTCGCCCCCTTCCCGCTTCGTGCGGAAGGTGAACAGGAGCGGTGTATCGCCCAGTTCATTGCGGAGTTCCGACAGGAACGTGAGGACCGTGAGCAGGCTCAGGGAAGAGACATTGTTCAAAAAGTCGACTCTCCATTCGACGAGGTCGGCCGGAAGGTCTCTGATGGCACGGGCCTGCGAGAGGATCTCCTCCCGGGTCTCTCCGACGATGGGCACGCAGATCTTCGGCATGCCCGCTCCGATTTCCACATTTCTAACGGTAACAGTCTTCATGACGACTTCCTTTCCCCTCAAAGAAGGCGCTTGTGTCTTACAACTTCACTATAGCACAACCCATGGTGGAATGCTATAATGGACAGGACATAAAAATACCCGATATTTCTCTGGAGGTGCCCTATGGCTGAAATCAGAAGACCGGACGATATGGTCCGCATCACCACCCCCGAGCTGGCCCAGGCTTTCATCGACGAGCAGATCGCGCTCGTGAAGGAACAGGTCGGCGACAAGAAAGTCCTGCTGGCCCTGTCCGGCGGCGTCGACTCCTCTGTCGTGGCAGCCCTGCTCATCAAGGCGATCGGCGACCAGCTGGTCTGTGTCCACGTCAACCACGGCCTTCTTCGGAAAGGCGAACCGGAACAGGTCATCCAGGTGTTCCGAAACGAAATGAACGCGAACCTCATCTATGTCGACGCGGTCGACCGTTTCCTCGATCTCCTCGCCGGTGTCACCGATCCCGAGCAGAAGAGACACAACATCGGCGAAGAGTTCATCAACGTCTTCGCGGAAGAAGCCCGCAAACTCGACGGCATCGAGTTCCTGGGTCAGGGCACCATCTGGCCCGACATCCTCGAGTCCGAAGCCGGCATCAAGGCGCACCACAACGCCGGCGGTCTCCCCGAAGACCTCAACTTCGAACTGGTCGAGCCCGTCCGCATCCTCTTCAAGGACGAAGTCCGCGTCGTCGGTGAACAGCTTGGTCTCCCGGCCGGCATGGTCTACCGTCAGCCGTTCCCGGGCCCCGGCCTCGGCGTCCGCTGCCCCGGCGCCATCACCCGCGACCGCCTCGAAGCGGTCCGCGAGTCCGACGCCATCCTCCGTGAAGAGTTCGCAAAACACGGCCTTGAAGGCAAAGTCTGGCAGTACTTCACCGTCGTCCCGGACTTCAAGTCCACCGGTGTCACGAACGGGCAGCGCAGCTTTGAGTGGCCCTGCATCATCCGTGCCATCAACACGACCGACGTCGTCGAATGCTCCGTTGAGCACCTCGACCCGGCCTTCATGGACCACCTCGTCCAGCGGATCACCACCGAGGTCGACGGCATCAACCGTGTCCTCTACGACTTCACTCCGAAGCCGCCCGCAACCGTCGAATACGAATAAGCAAAAAACGAGCCCGCCGTTTTGGCGGGCTTATTTTTATTGTTCGGTAGCGATCGACCAGATCAGGTCGTCACGCTGTGTGGTGGAAATGTCGTAACGCTCCAGGATGGACTCGAATTCGGAACGACAGTATAACATAAAAACAGCCCGCCGGGATGGCGGGCCGGATGTTTGCGACTCAATAGATGCCGTCTTTCTTCATCGCCTTCAGGATCTGTTTGGCGATCTGCTGGTGGCCGGTATAGTCCGGATGGCAGTGGATGAGGAACGTCATGTAGAACATGATGTTGTCTACCGGGACGGAGGGCCAGACTTCGACGTGACCGACTTCGACATAATGGACCCGGTTGCGGTACGGGCTCTGCTTCTTGACGTAGTTCTTCAGGTCGGCGGCAAGCACTTCGCCCTGGCCGCGGAACTGTACGACGATGTCGGCGTCTGCGGGCTGGACATCGGCGAAGGTGTTATACATGCCAACGTAGTAGAGCTTGACGTCCGGGTTGATGGCAAGGATGTCCTTGATGAGACGGTCATAGTTGTTCTTGTAGATGGCGACGCGTCTCGCGAGTTCCGTGAAGATGTCGTTGTAGCCACCGGCCATCTCGACGAGCTGGTCAACAGAGGTAACGGCGTTCAGGTGACCCTTCAGCATGGTCAGCGGGACCTGGCCTGCCATACCGTAAGCATAGTACAGAGTGCGGAAGACCGGACCAAGCAGAGCGGCGGTGAAGGTGTCGTTGTTGCCGATGCCGATGGTGATGACGTCTGCGTCCTTGATGTACTGGACCATGTTCTCCTTCAGGACCGGAAGGTCGGAGAAACCGCCGAGGACTTTCGGCATGATGGACGTGCACTCGGACAGGAAGCGCTCGTAGTAGTTCTGCGGGTAGGTCAGTTCGACATCATAGTCGTGGTCGATCATCCGCAGGTAGTTCGTGGTCGTGAAGGACTCACGGGCGGTGTTGACGGTCGTCGTGGCGCCGAGGGCTTCACTGACGATCTTCGGGTAGGTGCCGTCGACGAGTTCGCCGTGGTGCAGGGTGAACTGGTTCGACAGGTCGTCGGGACTGCCGTTCACCGGATGCATGCCGTAGCCGGCGGCGATGCTGTCGCCGATGACGAGGTAGTTGAGGCCCTTCTTCGAAGTCTGCTCTTCCTCACCGACCGCGAAGGCAAAAAGAGAACCGACCGTCGCGAGCATGACCATAGCCAGAACGACAGCCAGTAATTTGGAAATACGCTGTTTCATTTCATTCTCCTCCTGATTCTGTTGTGTTTGTGTGTACTAAGTAGTATACTCCCAGGTCACACAGTAACGCAAGCATTTCTGTTCATAAAAAGGTAAATATATAGTAAAAAGCCCGCCGAAAACGGCGGGCTTTCACACTTTTTATTCGAATTCGATGGTTCCCGGGGGTTTGCCCGTGAGGTCGTAGACCACGCGGTTGACGTGGTCCACCTCATTGACGATGCGGGACGTGACTCGCTCGAGCAGGTCCCAGGGAAGTTTCGCGGACTCGGCGGTCATGAAGTCGTCGGTGGTGACGGCTCGGAGCGCGATGGCGTAGTCGTAGGTGCGGTGGTCGCCCATGACACCGACGGAGCGCATGTTGGTCAGTGCAGCGAAATACTGGTTGATGTCCTTGTCGACACCGGCCTTCGCGACTTCCTCGCGGTAGATGGCGTCAGCATCCTGGACCATTTTCACCTTCTCTTCGGTAACTTCACCGATGATGCGGATGCCGAGGCCCGGGCCCGGGAAGGGCTGCCGGAAAACGAGGTAGTCGGGCAGGCCCAGCTTCAGGCCGACCTGACGGACTTCGTCCTTGAAGAGGAGCCGCAGGGGCTCGATGATCTCCTTGAAGTCGACATAGTCCGGAAGACCGCCGACATTGTGGTGGGACTTGATGACGTCCGCCTTGCCGAGGCCGGACTCGATGACGTCCGGGTAGATGGTGCCCTGGACGAGGAAGTCCACCGCGCCGATCTTCTTCGCCTCTTCCTCGAAGACGCGGATGAACTCTTCGCCGATGATCTTCCGCTTCTGTTCGGGTTCGGTGACGCCCTTCAGCTTTTCATAGTACCGCTGCTGGGCATTGACGCGGATGAAGTTGAGGTCGTAAGGGCCGTCGGGACCGAAGACCGCTTCCACTTCATCGCCTTCGTTCTTGCGAAGGAGACCGTGGTCGACGAAGACGCAGGTCAGCTGTTTGCCGACCGCCTTAGAAAGAAGGACCGCCGCGACGGAGGAGTCGACACCGCCGGACAGAGCGAGGAGGACTTTGCCGTCCCCGACCTTTTCCCGGATGGCCGCCACCTGAGTCTCGATGAACGAGTCCATGACCCAGTCGCCCTTGCAGCCGCAGGCGTCGCGGACGAAGGAGCGGATGACCTTGGAGCCCTCTTTCGAGTGCATGACTTCCGGGTGGAACTGCACGGCATAGAGGCCTTTTTCGGTGTTCTCCATGGCAGCGACCGGGCAGTCTTTCGTGTGGGCCGTGATGTGGAACCCTTCGGGGGCTTCGGCGATGTAGTCCGTGTGGCTCATCCACATGATGGTGCGGCCGGGTTTGTCACAGCCGGTGACGTCCTTGCCGTACTCCGGGAGGGCGACATATTTCAGGATGCCCTCATGGTCGTCCACGAGGACTTCGGTTTTGCCGTATTCGGAGACCGGCGCCGTTTTGACGGGCGCGCCGAGCAGGTGGGCCATCAGCTGGGCACCGTAGCAGATGCCGAGGACCGGGATGCCGAGTTCGAGGATCTCCTTCTCGTAAGTCGGAGAAGCCGGGTCATAGACCGAGTTCGGGCCGCCGGTGAAGATGATGCCCTTGTAGCCTTTCGCTTTGATCTCTTCAATGGGCGTCGTGTAGTTCAGGACTTCCGCGTAAACGTTCTGTTCACGCACGCGGCGGGCGATGAGCTGATTGTACTGCCCACCGAAGTCCAGGACGAGGATGGTTTCATTCATGCGGGGATTCGCTCCTCTTTTAAAATATGTATGATTTTACTATAGGATATGCCTGCAGTGCAACCGCGGTTTACGTGAACAGCAGCTGGTACAGGCCGATGAACAGCGGGATGGTGATGACGCAGAAGAACAGCGTCAGGATGTTGTAGATGCTGGCCTTCGTCGGCTCCTGGTCGAAGACGACCGCGAGCTGCGAGACGTTGGAAGCTGCCGGCGCGGCGAACGCGATGGCAGTGACCATGAGGACCGGCACCAGTTCCGGGCGGTGGTTCAGAAGGCCGCTCGCCCAGAGCAGCAGGATGGGGATGAGCGGGTACAGGACCAGTTTCCCGAGGGCGATGCCGTAGGCACGGGGCGTCGTGAAGATGCTCTTCAGAGAGGTGCCGGCGAGGACCATGCCGATGACCATCATGGAGGCGGGCGCCACCATGTGGGAAAGGCCGGACACACTGGTCTGCAGGACCTCCGGCAGGTGCCATTGGAACCCGAGGAACAGAAGACCGAGCAGGACCGCCCAGATGTTGAAGTTCGAGACGATCTTCCGCCACTCGAACTGCCCTCTCCCCTGCATGATCGAGATGCCGTGGGTCCAGAAGAGCAGGTTGAAGGGGATCTGCATGGCGCTCGCATAGAACACCATTTCATCGCCCAGGGTCATCTGGACGAGGGGCAGCACCAGGTTCCCGACGTTGCCGTAGACCAGCGAGGTCTCGTCGACCGGGCTCAGTTTCAGCGGTTTTCGCAGAAGCCACGACAGGAGGATCCAGCTGAAGTACGCCACAAAGGCGAAGGCCACGCAGCTGAGGAACCCGAAGACGCGCTCCCGGGTCAATTCGATCTGGAACGCGTTGAAGATCATGCACGGGCAGAAAACGTAAACGGTCAGTGAGGACAGCACGCGGCTGCTCTCCCCTTTGACGAGCCCCGTCTTCACGACGACGGCTCCCAGCACGACCCAGATGAGCATGGAGGCGATGTTCTCCATCAGGGCAAGGGACAATTGCAAAACGGACACCTCATTGTGATACAGAGTACCCCGAAGAGCGGTGGCTCCCCGGGGCGATGTCGCCATGTGGCGATTTATTTCTTGCGGTAGATGATCTCATCGCGCGCGGGACCGTTCGACACCATGGTGATGGGTGTCTCGATCTCCTGCTCGATGAAGTCGATGTAGTCTCTGGTCTCCTGCGGCAGGTCCTCATAGTTGCGGATGCCGCGGATGTCGCAGTGCCAGCCCTTGAAGGTCTTGTAGACCGGCTTTGCCTTTTTGAGGCGCGGCGTGACCGGGAAGTCTTTGGTGATCTCCCCGTCGATGTCATAGGCGACACAGATCTTCAGTTCTTCAAGATAGGACAGGCAGTCGAGGGCCGTGACGACGACCTCGGTGGCGCCCTGAGTCTGGACACCGTAACGGGTGGCGACGGCATCGAACCAGCCGACACGTCTCGGACGACCGGTGGTGGCACCGAACTCGCCCTTGTCGCCGCCGTGCATACGCAGTTCCTGGGCCTCTTCCTCATCGAGGATCTCCGAGGTGAACTCGCCGGCGCCGACCGCGCTGGAGTAAGCCTTCGTGACACAGATGATGTCCTTGATGGCGTAGGGCGGGATGCCCGCGGCACCGACGGAGCCATAGCCGGCCAGCGTCGAGGAGGACGTGACCATCGGGTAGATGCCGGAGTCGGTGTCTTTCAGAGTGCCGAGCTGGCCCTCGAGAAGGATGGTCTTGCCTTCCTTCTGAGCCTCTCTCAGGTACTTGTTGGTGTCGATGACATGGTCCTTGATGGCTTCGCGCCATTCGACCAGTTTGTTGAAAAGCTCTTCCTCATCGATGAGGGGCTTGTGATAGACATGTTCGAGCTGGAGGTTCTTGACTTCCACGATGCGGTGGATCTTTTCCTTCAGGTACTCGTCGTCATAGAGTTCACAGACCTGGAAGCCGATCTTGGCGACCTTGTCGGAGAAGAACGGAGCAATACCGGAATGGGTCGAACCGAACGCGTTTTTGCCAAGGCGCTCTTCCTCGTAGCAGTCGAAATCGACATGATAGGGCATGACGATGTTGGCACGCTCCGACACGAAGATCTTCGGCTCCGGGACACCGGCGGCCTCGACTTCTCTGACTTCCTTGATGAACTTCTCGACATCGAACGCCATGCCGTTGCCGATGATGTTGACGGTGTTCGGATTGCAGACACCGCTCGGAAGGGTGTGCAGCGAGAAACGACCGTAATCGTTGATGATGGTGTGGCCGGCGTTGGCCCCGCCCTGGAAACGGATGACGATGTCGGACTCGGCGGCGAACATGTCGGTGATCTTACCTTTTCCTTCGTCGCCCCAGTTACCGCCTACGATTGCTTTTACCATGGGTCTTAGCACCTCCAAGTGCTGTCAGTAGATTTTTACCGCGTTTATTATACTAAAGCGATAACTACTTTTCAATATAATAATGAAAGCACCCGCCGAACGGATTCGGCGGGTGTTTACATGTGTTTTGTTTACGCACCGGTGTAAGCGGGAACCGGTTCGTCGCTGTTGTAGATGGCGCCGAACTTGCAAAGGTCCCAGCAGGTGCCGCAGCGGGAGCAGAGGTCCTCGTTGATGACGTGAGGAGTCTTCGGGCCGCCGGACGTGATGCACTGCTCGGGGCAGTTGCGGGCACACATGGTGCAGCCCTTGCAGGCGTTCGGGTCGATGCGGACGGGGAAGTCGCGGTTCAGCGGAGCATGCTCGACAGGCTTCGGAGCAGCTTTCTTCTTCGGAGCGGCCGGCTTGGCAGCGGCAGCACCGGCGGCAGCGGCTGCGGGAGCAGCGGCTTTTGCGGCGTCCGCGGGAGCTGCTTTCTTCGGAGCGGCCGGGGCCGGAGTGACATCGCCCTGGTAGATGGCGTTGAATTTACAGGTCTCGAAGCAGGCACCGCAGCGGATACACTCATCCTGGTTGATCTCGTGGGGTTTCTTGACTTCGCCTTCGATGGCGCCGGCCGGACAGGCACGGGCACAGGCGGTACAACCACGGCAGTTGTCAGCGAAGATCTTGACGGGCTGATCGGGGTCGAACTCGGCAGTGGCTGCGGTGGCAGCGACGGGGCCGG
>JAFTZU010000096.1 GCA_017461005.1 Clostridia bacterium | reverse complement strand
TAACGAGGATCGATCATAGGGGAAACGTTCCTTTCGTGTAAAACTGTTTTTGCAAGACAGCGGTCTTGCATGACAGGAATTATAGAACAACTGGTTAGAAAAGGCAAGCCTGAGTTTGCACGGCTGCAAACTCATCTGGTGTCAACGGCTACTGCGTTGCTACAGCACTCTGACAGGCAGACCACCTTACCGGTCCTTCAGGCTGACATATGGGCGCTGGGGCTCGATGCCGTTGTATGCGGGCCGGATGATTTTCGAGTTGTTGGCATGCTCTTCGATGACGTGGGCACTCCAGCCGACGACACGGGCCATGGCGAAGAGCGGAGTGAAGAGCTCTTCCGGCAGGCCGAGCATCTGGTAGACGAGACCCGAGTAGAAGTCGACGTTCGCGCAGGCACCCTTGTACATGTGCCGTTCGGACGCGATGATCTCCGGTGCGAGTTTCGCCACCTTCTTGTACAGTTCGTACTCCTCGGTGCGGCCTTTCTCCGTCGCGAGCATCTCGGTGAAGCCCTGGAGGATCTCCGCACGGGGGTCGGACTTGGAATAGACCGCGTGGCCGACGCCGTAGATGAGTCCGCTCTGGTCGAAGGCTTCCTTGTGCAGGAGCTTCTTGAGGTAGGCGGAAACTTCCTCGTCGTCCTTCCAGTCGCCGACGTTTTTCTCGAGGTCGGCGAACATCTGGGTGACCATGATGTTCGCGCCGCCGTGGCGGGGTCCCTTCAGGGCGCCGAGGGCCGCGGCGATGACCGAGTAGAGGTCGGTGTTGGTGGAGGACACGACGTGGGTCGTGAAGGTCGAGTTGTTACCGCCGCCGTGGTCCATGTGCAGGAGCAGGCAGGCGTCGAGGACGCGGGCTTCCGTCTCGGTGTAGTTCCCGTCCGGACGCAGGATGTGCAGGAGGTTCTCGGCGTAGGAGCCGGACTCCAGCGGCGGGATGATGTACATCGACTTGTCGAGGCGCTCATGCTGGTACGCATAGTAGCCGTAGACCGCGAGTTCCGGGAAGCGGGCGATGAGCTCGAGGCTCTGCCGCACGATGCCGGGCAGCGAGATGTCGTTGCCGTCGTCATCGTAGGCGTAGAGCGTCAGGACGCTCCGCGACAGTGTATTCATGATGTGCAGGGACGGCTTCTTCATGATGACGTCCCGAACGAATCCGGTGGGCAGCTGACGGTACTCCACCAGTGTCTCGGAAAACATTTTGAGTTCTTCTTTGTTTGGTAGATCGCCAAACAGAAGCAGGTAGGCGACCTCTTCGTAGCCGAACCGTCCGGCTTCCAGGATGCCTTTGACGAGGTCCTTGATGTCGTAGCCGCGGTAGATGAGCTGGCCGTAGTCGGGCACGGTCACGCCGTCGACGACTTTGGTGGCGCGGACCTGAG
This sequence comes from Clostridia bacterium, assembly GCA_017461005.1. Classification (GTDB taxonomy): domain Bacteria; phylum Bacillota; class Clostridia; order Oscillospirales; family Acutalibacteraceae; genus RUG420. The sequence goes on along the minus strand of JAFTZU010000096.1, from coordinate 311 downwards.
ACACGTGGGTCAGGCCGGCCAGGACGCCGACACCGTTGAGGTCACGAAGGCCGCGCTTGACGTCGTACTCCGCGTAGAGGGAAGAGTCGATGACGTCTGCCGCCTGCGCTTTCGCTGCAAGTTCTTCGATGACAGGGGTGATCTCATGGAATTCCTGTTGAACCATTCAGTGCAGCCTCCTTTCAATAGGGTCATATAGGGGTGGCGATATACGCCGGAAACACATTATACCATCTGATTCGGAAATAACAAACGGACAAACATACAAAATTGGTAAAAAGGGAAAGGCGCAGCAAAGATGTTTTCTCTGC
>JAFTZU010000095.1 GCA_017461005.1 Clostridia bacterium | reverse complement strand
CTCTTCGTACGATACCGGTGGACTTCACGTAAGCATCCCCTTTGCTCTCTTATATTCCTGTGAACGAATCGGCCCCAAATACTTACAAAGATTGGTAAAAAATTACAATTTCGTAAATATTTATAAAGTACAGAAGCCCTGGTTGTGAACGCACAGCCACGGCCTTTTTGCACGTCGGCAGGATTTTGAACCGGCTTGTTAAAGTTCTGTTTTTATGAACATCATACAAAGAGTGTCCCTGTCTTTTGGGTATTCCCCCAATAGAAAAGATTGACAAAAAGTGCTAAACTATCAATGCATTCAAATAAATTGAGCGCAATACAGATTAACATTTTTTTGTTTTCTCTATCAAACCCAAGGAGTGGATATCATGAAACAGTATTTTGACCTCAAAGGACAGGTCGCCATCGTCACCGGCTGTTCCGGCGGACTGGGCGTCCAGATGGCCAAAGCTCTCGCGAACCAGGGCTGCAACATCGTTCCCGTCGCCCGCAGACTCGAGAAACTCGAGGAGATCGCCAAGGAGATCACCGAAGAGTACGGCGTCGAGTGCCTTCCCCTGCGCCTCGACATCACTGACACCGATGCTGTCAACGAAGTCGTTCAGAAGGCCTATGACCACTTCGGCCGCATCGACATCCTCATCAACAACGCCGGTACCGGTGCCGTCGCTCCCGCGGAGGACATCACCGATGACCAGTTCGCGAACGAGATGGAGATCGACCTCTTCGGCACCTTCAAGGTCGCCCGCGCCGTTGCGAAGATCGCCATGATCCCCGCGAAGTACGGCCGCATCATCAACATCGCCTCCATGTACGGCCTCGTCGGCAACAAGGTCGCCGGCTCCGCACCGTACCACGCAGCCAAGGGCGGCGTCGTCAACCTGACCCGTGCCCTCGCCGCGGAGTGGGGCAAATACGGCATCACCGTCAACGCCATCTGCCCGGGCTACTTCTACACCCCGCTGACCAAAGAGACCCTCGACTCCGACTTCTTCCAGGCCAACGCCCGCACCATGATCCCCGAAGAGCGTTACGGCAACGAAGGCGAGCTCGACACCGCAGCCATCTTCCTGGCCTCCCCCGCCTCCTCTTACGTCACCGGTGTCAACCTGCCCGTCGACGGCGGCTACACCTGCATGTAAGCGGGACCCTCTCAACACAAAACGAACCCCCGACCGCAAGGCCGGGGGTTTTTCTTGTGCTGTTTCAGAGTCCTCGAGGACCACTCAGACCGTGTAGAAATACAGGATGGTGGTGGCGAGGAGCATCTGGCTCGAGAAGTAGGCGATCTGCCGCGTCACGCGGAGCCCCAGTTTGAGGAACTTTTCACCGCCGTAAGTCTCGAGAGCGAGGGCGATGTCGCTGAACGTGAAGAGCACCGAGCCCGCCATCAGACAGGCGCTGAACAGTTTGTGGATGTGCCAGAGCTGGATGCCGAGGGTCATGGACATGGCGAACATGACGCCGAGGGACAGGAAGTAGAAACCTGCCGGGACGAGG
>JAFTZU010000015.1 GCA_017461005.1 Clostridia bacterium | reverse complement strand
CCTCACCTGCTGCGAACCCTCGAGCATCCTGCTCTCGAAGCAGTCCGAAAACGGCAAGCTCTTCGAAGTGGCCGGAGGCAAGCTGATTTGAAAGGGGAGACCCGGGTATGTTTCTTCACCTTGGCGCTGACACGGTCATCCAGACCGACCACATTCTGGGCATCTTCGACCTCGACACGACGACCGTGCAGAAAAGTTCCCGCGAGTACCTGAACCTCGCTGAGAAAGCCGGCCGCGTCGTCAACGTCAGCCCCTTCGAACTCCCGAAGTCGTTCGTGGTCACAAAAGAAGAGGAAACCATCCTCGTTTATTTATCGCAATTGAGTTCCAACACGCTGTTGGGACGTTTGAACAGCGGAACATTTTCCGTATAAGCAGTCAATGCAACTTTCGATTCTGGAGGTTTTACTTTGGATAAGGAAAAAATGAATGCAGAAGTTCTGGAAGCAGAAGAGACTGTCGAAACAGTCGAACTGACTCCGGAGGAGGCCGAGAAGGCCGCGGCGAAAGCGGCGGCAGACCGGGCGGCGGCCATCGAGGCGGCGGAGCTCGCAGCGGAAGAAGCTGCGGACGAAGCGGTCCAGGCCAAGGAAGCCGCCATTGGTGAGTTCGATGACATCGAAGAGATGGATACGGTCGTCGAAGAAGAGTATGGCGCCGACCAGATCCAGGTCCTCGAAGGTCTCGAAGCCGTCCGGAAACGTCCCGGTATGTACATCGGTTCGACCGGTCCCCGCGGCCTGCACCATCTGGTCTATGAGATCGTCGATAACTCCATCGACGAGGCGCTGGCCGGCTTCTGCACACACATTGAAGTGAACATTCTGCCCGGGGACATCATCGAAGTCCGCGACAACGGTCGAGGCATCCCCGTCGGCATCAACGAGAAACTGGGCATTTCGTCGGTCACGGTCGTTCTGACCGTCCTCCACGCCGGTGGTAAGTTCGGCGGTGGCGGATACAAGGTCTCCGGCGGTCTCCATGGCGTCGGTTCCTCCGTCGTCAACGCCCTGTCTGACTGGCTCGAAGTCGAAGTCCGTCAGGACGGCCATGTCCACTACCAGAAGTTCAACCTGGGTGTCCCCGAAGCGGACCTCAAGGTCATTGGCGATACGGACGAGACCGGTACTACCATCCGGTTCAAGGCCTGTGCCGACATCTTCCAGGAGACGACCGTCTACGACTTCGAGACCCTGCAGAAGCGCCTCAGAGAACAGGCCTTCCTGAACGCCGGGCTCAAGATCACGCTGACCGACCTCCGCGAAGTCGAAGAGAAGGACCTCGAGGAAGCGAAGTCCATCGCCCGGAAAATCTCCAACAAGAAAAAGAACGAGGAGTTCGGCGAAGCCGAGACGGAAGTGCTCGCGAACCTGCCGAACGTCCATCAGGAGATCTACTGCTACGAAGGCGGCATCTCCGAGTTCGTCCAGCTCATCAATAAAGTCCGCGGGTTCCAGCCGCTGCACGACGAGGTCATCTCGTTCAAGGCCGTCAAGACCGACCGCGAAGTCGATGTTGCCCTCATGTACAACGACTCCTACTCGGAAGTTCTGTACTCCTTTGCCAACAACGTCCGCACCATCGACGGCGGTACCCATGAGACCGGCTTCAAGACGGCGCTCACCCGTGTCTTCAACGACTATGGCAAGAAGTACGGCTACCTCAAAGACGGCGACAAGAAACTGTCCGGCGACGATGTCCGCGAAGGTCTTGTGGCAGTCATCTCCGTCAAGCTGACGGACGCACAGTTCGAGGG
>JAFTZU010000094.1 GCA_017461005.1 Clostridia bacterium | reverse complement strand
CGTTCCCGCGACCCAGAGAAGGTGGCGGAGGCCATCAAGGCCGAGATCCGAAAACTCAGAGAGACCGGCGTGGACCCCGTCCAGTTCGACCGCCTGCGGAAGATGAACTACGGCAAAACGGTCATGAGCTACAATGACATCGACGGCCTCGCGAACGGTCTGGTGGGCGCCTACATGAACGGTGCCGAACTGTTCGAAGAGCTGGACCTTTACCGGGAGATCACCGTGGAGGACGCGAACGAGCAGCTGAAACACCAGATGCTCGAGGAGTACAGCGCTCTTTCCGTGGTCCACGGACCCGCCGAAACCATCTGATGCTTGATAACAGGCGGGATTCTCTATATAATCAAAGTTGAATTCGAAAGTGAAATGACCGAAAAAGGAGTGTCCACCCATGGCAAAGATCAAGAAAAAAGTCAAGAAATATATCAAGAAGAACGAGCCCCATTACAAAGATATGGACAAGGCTCAGAAGAAGGTTGCCAAGGCGAACTTCGAAGAGAGCGTCGAACTCTACCGCAAGGACCTCAAGAAGGCTAAACGGAAAAAGAGATTCCGTCGTCTCCTCCTCCTCTGCTTCTGCATCACCAGCATGAAGACCTGGAGAGCGTTCCACTCGAAAGAGTCCAAAAAGTACAAGAGAAGAGAGCTCGGCAGAAGATAATCGAAAAAATTTCGCGTCCCGTCAAGGTTTTTGTTGACGGGACGTTCCTTTTCAGTTATAATTCATAAGCCGCATATTACGGGTGAAGGTCTGTATATCGCCTTCCCAAGTGCACGAGCCGCCCGTCGTAGCGAGTCTATAACAAAGGATGATACACAATGTACGCAGTCATTGAAACCGGCGGAAAACAGTACAAAGTCGAAGCCGGCCAGGAGCTCTACATCGAGAAGCTCAACGTGGAAGCAGACGACAAAGTCGTATTCGACAAGGTCCTCGCAGTTGGCGGAGACGACGGCATCAAAGTCGGTTCTCCCTATGTCAAGGGCGCCAAGGTCAATGCCAAGGTCATCAAGAACGGCAAGGCCAAGAAAGTCACTGTCTTCACTTACAAACCGAAGAAGAACGAAAAACGGAAGATGGGTCACAGACAGCCTTACACCAAGGTTTCCATCACCGACATCAAAGCATAAAGAGAGGTGTAATCCAGAATGGCACATAAGAAAGGTATGGGTTCGACCCGAAACGGTCGTGACTCCGAATCGAAAAGACTTGGCGTGAAACGCGCTGACGGTCAGTTCGTCCTCGCTGGCAACATCCTTGTCAGACAGCGTGGTACCCACATCCATCCCGGCAACAACGTCGGCAAAGGTTCTGACGACACCCTCTTCGCTCTGATCGACGGTACCGTCAAGTTCGAGCGTATGGGCAAAGACCGGAAAAAGGTCAGCGTCTACGCGGTCGAAGAACAGTAACCACGTACATTTCCTATAAGGAACAACAGACAGGCTTTCCGCTTCTGGAAGGCCTGTTCTTTTATTGACGGTTCCTATAAGATGTAATATAATATTACGGATAATTTTTATAAACTGGACGCAGTGCGTCTTTACAGTCCTCTAGGAGAGTACGTTATGAATAAGTTGAAAGCAGCTTCGCTGTCCCCCAATGGTGCCATCATCCTGGCGGCCGTGTTCACTCTGTTCGCGGTACCGCTCCGCACCTTCCAGTTCCTCAACTGCCTGGACCCGGAGACCGGGTTCTGGACGGTGCGCGATGTAACGGTCCCGGTGCTGTACGCACTCGTCATCGGGGTGGCAGTCTTCGCCTTCTTCATCAGCCTGTTCTCCGGCATCATGCCGAAACCGGAGTTCTCGAAGCAGAGAGACATCCCCTTCGGGGTGGCCAGTCTGCTGATGGCCCTGGGCTTTGCCTGGGACGCCTTCGTGAACGTGAGAACGGCCATCGCCACCTATGCGGGCCTCGGTGAGAACACCGAACTGAGCCTCACCTATCAGCTCATCTCGAGCGGCACCCTTGCCCGGTTCGGACAGGTCCTGTTCGGCGTCCTGAGTGTCGTCTCGCTCCTCTTCTTCGGCATCTCGAAACTGACCGGCACCACGCTTTATGAGAGCCATAAAGTCCTGGCCCTGAGCCCGGTCGTCTGGGGCGTCTTCCGCCTGCTGGTCCACTTCGTGGAACCCATCAGCTACAAGAATGTCTCCCAGCTTCTCCTGGAGATCCTTCTGGTCGTCTTCGCGATGATCTTCTGGTTCGCCTTCGCGCGGATCGCCTCCGGAGTCAACCCCGACTCCAGCATGTGGCTCTTCTTCTTCGGCGGCATCACCGCGGCGTTCCTCGGTTATGTCTGTGCGCTGGCTCCCTTCGTCCTCATCATCACCGGACAGGGCCACCTCATCCCTGAGAACCGTCCCATGCAGTACGTCGACCTGGCCTTCGCCATCTTCGCCACCTGCGCGCTCTTCAACGCCATGCCGAAGACCGTCGGCCTGAACTCCCGCGATGAGTTCAAAGAGGAAGCCGCACCGGAACTCCCGGAGGGCTTCGAAAACACGAAACTCGGCCGCAAGAACAAGAAGAAAGCCGAGAAACAGAGCCGGGAAGAGAGAGCCCGGGAAAAAGCAAGACTGAAAGCAGAGGCCGCTCAGGAGAGAGCCTACCTCGCCGCTGCGGAAGCCGCAGCCGCGGAGGACGGCACCCTCCCGAACCCCTTTGAAGATACCGGAGCCGGGGTCGACGAAGTCGATGTCGACGCTCCGAAACCGGGGAAGGCTGAGTCCTTCTGGAAACCGGTCTCCGACGATGACGGCGAACACTTCGTGGTCACCGACGAGGAATAAGACATGAGAGAAAAGCTTCTCGGCCTGGTGGAGCAGAACCGCCTGCCCCATGCCTGTGTCCTCGAGAGCGGCACCGCCGAAGAGCGGATGGCGCTGGCGAAGGACCTCGCGAAGGCGCTGGTGTGCAAAAGCGGCGTACATCGCCCCTGCAACACCTGTGACGCGTGCCGGAAAGCGGACAGCGGGAACCACCCGGACATCCTGTATGTGGGCCCCGAGAACGGACGGAAGACCATCTCGGTCGAAACGGTCCGGAACATGAGGGACAACGCGTACGTCCTGCCGAACGAGGCGGACCACAAGGTCTACATCATCGACCCGGCGGACACCATGCAGGACTATGCGCAGAACGCGCTCCTCAAGATCCTCGAGGAACCTCCGGCGTATGCCACATTCCTGCTCCTCTGTACGACGAAGGCGTCGCTGCTGCCGACGGTCCTCTCCCGGACCGCGGTCTACAGCCTGACTCCCGTCGTCGGCGCGGACCAGACGGACGGACAGCTGGAAGAGGCGAAAGGCCTTGCCGAAGAGCTGGCGACGGCGCTGGCCTCCGGCAGCGAGACCTCGCTCCTGGCAGCCACGTCCGCCTTTGAAAAGAAATATGAGCTCCTGCCCTTAGTGCTCGAACAGCTCGGCCTCGTTTTACGGGACGCGCTGGTCGCCGGCAGCGGCGGAGAGCAGTTCATCTCCGGAGCGGGGAAGAGTGCCGGTACGTTAGCGGCCCGGTATTCGAACGCTCAGCTCCTCACCATGGTGGAAGCCGTCGAGGACATCACAACGGCCCTCGCGCTCCACGCGAACAAAAACCTGACCCTCTCGCGGCTGGTCTCCCGGCTGGCAGCGGGAATGTAAGAAACACAGAGGGAAACTATGACAGAAGTAATTGGCGTCCGGTTCAAGGAGGTCGGGAAGGTCTACACCTTCGACCCCGTCGGTCAGAAGTTCGCCAAGGGCACCCCGGTCATCGTCGAAACGGCGCGGGGCCTCGAATGCGGAACGGTCATCGACACGAACCACGAAGTGGCGGAAGACAAACTCGTCGCTCCTCTGAAACCCATCGTCCGGGCTGCGACCGACGCAGACCTCAAGCGGGTGGAGGACAACGCCGCGCGCGAAAAGAAAGCATTCAAGATCTGCGAAGAGAAGATCCGCAAACATGAGCTCGACATGAAGCTCATCGACGTGGAATACACCTTCGATAACAAAAAGATCCTCTTTTACTTCACCGCCGACGGACGGGTCGATTTCCGCGACCTGGTCAAGGACCTGGCCGCCGTCTTCAAGACCCGCATCGAACTGAGACAGATCGGTGTGCGCGATGAAGCGAAAATGGTCGGAGGCCTCGGCATCTGCGGCAGACCGCTGTGCTGCTCGAGCCACCTCTGCGACTTCCAGCCCGTCTCCATCAAGATGGCAAAGGAACAGGGCCTGTCCCTGAACCCGACGAAGATCTCCGGTACCTGCGGCCGCCTCATGTGCTGCCTCAAGTATGAGCAGGAGTCCTACGAGCACCTCATCAAGATCACGCCGAAAGTCGGCGCGGTCGTCGACACGAAAGAGGGAAGAGGAACGGTCGTCGACACGAACCTCATCTCCGGGCAGATCAAAGTCTGCCTCGACAAGAGCCCCGACGCCATCCCCGCCACCTTCTCGAGAAGACAGGTCAAGACCATCCGGGACGGCGGCAGAGTCTCCGTTTCCAAGGCGGAGCGGGACGCGCTCAAGAACATCGAAAAAGACTAACTTTTTATAAAACTTTTGGAAGGAAGTAACTACCCATGAACGAATACCAGATGACACACGAGGCCCTGAAAGAACTGCAGGACGAACTCGACCAGCTGAAAACCGTCGGCCGTGCCGAAATGGCGGAGAAGATCAAAGTCGCTCTCTCCTTCGGTGACCTTTCTGAAAACGCTGAGTACGACGAAGCCAAGTCCGAGCAGGGCAAAATGGAGTCCCGCATCAACGAGCTCGAACACCTCATCCGCAACGCCGTCATCATCGACGACGAGGCCCATGAGGAAGGCACCGTTGGCCGTTCCTCCATCGTGAAGATCAAGAACGTCGAGACCGGCGACGAAGTCACCTACCGTCTCGTCGGCTTCACGCAGTCCGATCCCCTCGCCGGCAAGATCTCCGACGAGTCCCCGGTCGGTAAAGCGCTCATCGGGAAAAAAGTGGGCGATGTCATCGAAGTCGAGGCCCCGAAGGGCAAAGTCAGCTTCGAGATCCTGGAAGTTGCAAAGAAGAACTAAGGAGCGATAAGCACAATGGCTGAAAACAACCAGAAGAAGCAGAATCCGGCTCCGGAGCAGGACACCAACAGCCTGCGCCAGATCCGTATCGATAAGCTCCATGCCATGCAGGAAGCGGGCAACGACCCCTTCCAGGTCATGACCGCCAACCAGACGGCGGAGAGCATGGAGATCAAGAACAACTACGACGCATTCGAAGACAAGGAAGTCTCCATCTGCGGACGTATGATCGCGCGCCGCATCATGGGCAAGGCCTCCTTCGCCCAGATCCAGGACCGCGAGGGCAACATCCAGATCTACGTCTCCCGCGACGACCTCGGCGTCGACGACTACCAGGCCTTCAAGAAGGCATGGGACATCGGCGACATCCTCGAAGTCACCGGTAAAGTCTTCAAGACGAAGACCGGCGAGATCTCCGTCCACGCGACTCACGCGAAACTCCTTTCCAAGAGCCTCCTGCCTCTGCCGGAGAAGTTCCACGGCCTGAAAGACGCGGACACCCGGTACCGTCAGCGCTACGTCGACCTCATCGTGAACCCCGACGTCAAGGAGACCTTCATCAAGCGTTCGAAGATCATCACCAGCGTCCGCAAGACCATGGATGACGCGGGTTACATCGAAGTCGAGACCCCGGTCCTCAACACCATCGCCGGCGGCGCTGCGGCCCGTCCGTTCATCACCCACCACAATGCGCTCGACATCGACATGTACATGCGCATCGCCACCGAGCTGCCTCTGAAGAGACTCATCGTCGGCGGCATGGAGCGGGTCTATGAGATCGGCCGCATCTTCCGCAACGAAGGTATGGACGCGAAGCACAACCCGGAATTCACCACCATCGAATTCTATGAGGCATACACCGACTACAACGGCATGATGGACCGCACCGAGGCCATCTTCAGAAATGCCGCATTAGCGGCAAATGGGACCACGAAGCTCACCTACAAGGGCGTCGAGATGGACCTCGCCGAACCCTTCGAGCGCCTGACCATGGCGGAGGCCGTCAAGAAGTACACCGGCATCGACTTTGAAGAGTTTGCCTGCGACCGCGAGAAAGCCCTCGAAGTCGCGAAGGAGAAACACGTCGAAGTCGAGAAGGGCAAGGACTCCTGGGGCGAGATCCTCGTCGCGTTCTACGACGAGTTCGTCGAAGAGAACCTCCAGAAGCCGACCTTCATCATCGACTACCCCGTCGAGGTCTCGGTCCTCACGAAGCGGAAACCCTCGAAGCCCTACCTCACCGAGCGCTTTGAGCTCTTCATCTGCGGCGCCGAGTTCGCCAACGCCTACTCCGAGCTGAACGACCCGCTCGACCAGGTCGAACGCTTCAAGCATCAGATCGAGCTCCGCGAAGCCGGCGACGACGAAGCCGAACTCATGGACGAAGACTTCATCCGTGCCCTCGAGTACGGCATGCCGCCCACAGGCGGCTGCGGCATCGGCATCGACCGTCTGGTCATGCTCCTGACCGGCAACGAGTCCATTAGAGACGTTCTGTTGTTCCCCACCATGAAGCCGGAAGTGAAATAACAAACCATCAAAAAGCTCTGTGTTCTCAGAACACAGAGCTTTTATGGTTTTTATGGTATAATGACTAAAGTTTTAGAAAAGGGGGTGTGCACCGTGGCATTGCCGGTGATCCAGCAAAAGACGCTTGCCGTGGCTCCGGGGAAAGAAATTGAACTCTATCTCCTCGAAGAGTCGCAACTCGACGCGATGACCGGGGAAGACCTTGCTCTCCTGCACCCTCACTACCTCGAAAAAATGGAGGCCAGAAAACGCCCGGAGGGAAAACGCCATGCGCTTGCCAGCGCATACCTTCTCTGGAAGGTCCTCGGTGTTGACCCGGAGGACGAACTCGTTCTCAGCGAACAGGAGAAACCCTCCTTCCCGCGTCTTTCTCAGAAGTTCAATCTTTCCCACGATGACGGCGTCACCGTCCTTGCCGTCTCTTCTGAGACGGTCGGAGTGGACATCGAGCGGCTGACCGAGACCGACATGCGGGTCGTCCGGAAAGTCTTTCCGGAGGCGTACCGGAACATCATAAAAGCCGCCGATGGGTCATCGGCGGCCTATACAGAGTGCTGGACCAAACTGGAAGCTATCTTAAAAGCCGAAGGCTGCGGCTTCCATGGTGCCTTGAAGGACAATGACGAATACCTGCAAAAGTGGCAGGTGCAGTCCTTCCCATGGAAAGACTACTTCATCAGTGTCGCTTACCGGTAAATCATTTGGTTTCCCCGAGGATCTGATAGATGTTCTCCTGGAGCGTCGGATACCACCAGAGGTAATAGCCGGCTTCGGTCGGGTGGATGTTGTCATCCAGAATGTAGAGTTTTCTCTGGTCTTCGGTGATGTCATTGAGTTCCTTGTCGTTGAAGAGGTCGATGACATAGGTGCCCCATTTATCACTCAGTTCTTTCGTGCGCTCAACCATTTTTGCGTAGTCAGGACTGTCGAAGTAAGTTCCGGTGTAGAAGATGACCGGACAGTTCCAGGTTTTCTGACTATAGGCGATGATGTATTCCATTGCCCCGGTAATGGTCTTGGTATCAAAAGAGTCCAGTTTCTTCGATTTGCTGATCTCGCCGAGTTCTCTGCCATAGGTGGCATCGTTGGTGGAGACCTGGACCACGACGGCATCGAAGTGCTGCTCGGGGTCGACTTCCTCCACGAGGCGGTCGACATAGCTTTTACCGCTGCCGCCGGCGATGAGTCCGCCGAACGACCATTCATCCGTCAACGTCGTGCCGGAGACGGCTTCTTTCGTGACATCGACACCATCTACAGTGCCGAAATAATCGGCAAAGGAGACGCCGTTTGCGGCAAGACCGTAGGTGACACTGCTGCCAAGGAAGAGGATATCTTTTCCTTCCAAAGGGCTGTTTTCGACCACGGCGACATTCTCGAGATCGTACTGGTCGGCATTGCCGGGCATCCGCTCGTACATGATCTTGCTGCCGACGGTCCACATCAAAACCAATAAGATGAGCAATACTGCCAGAATGATCAGGATGATCTTTCTGGCTTTTCCTTTTTTCTTCGTTTTCTTTTCTTCAGACATGAGAGACTTCCTTTCTACTTTAATATTGGCATGCGCAGATAAATGACCACACACTCTTGTACCCATATGGGCGATGTAAGTGTCATGGTTAGGCCACCTTTCCTGCGTCATACAACTGTCTGTACATAACCGGTGACAGGTATCCTAATACCGAATGCCTACGACGTCTGTTATAGAATGGTTCGATATATTGGAATAAGCCACTTCTTACGTCATCTATTGTATCATTATTCTTTCTGTAAATCCGCTCTTTCTTTTTTAGTGAAAAACTTGCAAAAAGATTTAATAAAACGCTTGACAAGTTCTTAGAACGGACTATAATGGAGGCGAAAACAGAAACAATAAAAAAAAGGAGGGGAGTACCCTGTGGGAAAAAGTGTTTACTCGCTGGCCCTCAGCGATGAGATCATCGCCGAGATCGACCGCTTAGCTTACCAGAACGGGACGAACCGCTCGGGGCTCATCAACAGCATCTTAGCGGAGTACCTGCAGTTCACCACACCCGAACAGCGCATGCGGGAAGTCTTTGACCGCATGGAAAAACTCCTGCTTTCCACGGAAGCGGAACACCCGGCGTTCCAGCTCTTGAGCCTGCCGTCGGACACCATGTTCAACCTGCGTTCCGCCATCCGTTACAAATATCATCCGCCGGCGCGGTACAGCGTCGAACTGTACCGCCAGCCGGAGGACGGCGTGTTCGGAGAACTGAGAGTCTCCATCCGCACGCAGAACCGGAACCTCATCGAGGCAATGAAGCAGTTCTATGAACTGTGGACGGAAGTCGAGAAGAACCACCGGGACGTGGAGAGCTCCGTCGACGAGCAGGGACGCATCTCGCGGAAACTGCGGCTCTCGTTCCGGAACGACCAGGGCGAAGAAGTCAGCGGCCTCACGGTGGGCGATGTGCTTTCCCAGTACATCACGACCTTCGACAAGGGCCTCAAGACCTACTTCGACTGCCTCCAGCAGGACGGCGTGACCCGTGAGGGCGTCCTCGCCGAACTGGAGGACATCTACAGTAAATACTTGCAAGGGGAGGTACAGTTATGAACTTCCAGAAATATACACAGAAAAGCATCGCCGCCGTCCAGAGCGCGCAGCAGCTCGCGGCGACCTACGGCAACCAGCAGCTCCTGCCGGAGCACATCCTGCTTGCCCTCCTGCAGCAGGAGGACGGCCTCATTCCCGGTTGTGTCGAACGCTGCGGTGTCAGTGCGTCCACACTGAAAAACTCCGTACAGGACCTCGTAGAGGCCCTTCCGAAGGTCTCCGGCGTGACGGCGGACCGCATCTACAGCACCCAGGAACTGGAAGCCGCCATGAACGAGGCGGAGTCCATCGCCACAAAGATGCAGGACGAGTACATCTCCGTTGAGCACCTCATGCTCGGCATCATCGACAAAGCCACCGGCAAGCTGAAACAGACCCTGCAGGCGAGCGGCGTCACCTACCAGAAATTCATGGAGGTCCTGAAGGACGTCCGCGGCAACCAGAAGGTCACGTCGGACAACCCGGAAGAGACCTATGACGTCCTGAAGAAGTACGGCTCGGACCTGACCGAGATGGCACGGAACCAGAAGCTGGACCCGGTCATCGGCCGTGAAGACGAGATCCGAAACGTCGTCCGTATCCTGAGCCGGAAGACCAAGAACACCCCCTGCCTCATCGGTGAACCCGGTGTCGGTAAGACGGCCATTGCCGAAGGCCTCGCCCAGCGGATCGTCAAGGGCGATGTGCCGGATAACCTCAAAGACAAGACTCTGTTCTCTCTGGACATGGGCTCGCTGATCGCCGGCGCCAAGTTCCGCGGCGAGTTCGAGGAACGTCTGAAAGCCGTTCTGAACGAAGTCAAGAAGTCCGACGGCGAGATCATCCTCTTCAT
>JAFTZU010000014.1 GCA_017461005.1 Clostridia bacterium | reverse complement strand
CTGGAAATATTCGAGCGGGATGTCGATGTCCGTGAAGACCTCGAGGTCCGGTTTCCAGGCGATGCGCGTCCCGGTCTTCCGTCCGGTGAACTCTTCCTTCTTCAGCTTGCCCGAGGGTTTGCCCTTCTTGAATTTGATGTTGTACTGGAACCCGTCCTTGAAGACTTCCGCTTCCATCCACTCGGAGGCGTACTGGGTCGCGCAGAGGCCCAGACCGTTCAGACCAAGGGAGAACTCGTAGAGGCCGGCGCTCGAGTTGTTGTCGTATTTGCCGCCGGCGTACATCTCGCAGAACAGGAGTTTCCAGTTGTATTCTTTTTCATTCTCGTTGTAGTCCATCGGGATGCCGCGCCCGAAGTCCTGGACCTCGAGGCTTTTGTCGAGGTACCGGGTCAGGACGATGTGGTCACCGTACCCTTCCCGGGCTTCGTCGATCGAGTTCGAGAGGATCTCGAAGACCGAATGCTGACACCCTTCGATGCCATCCGAGCCGAAGATGACCGCCGGACGCAACCGGACCCGGTCCGCGCCTTTCAGCTGCTGGATGGTCTCATTGGAATTAGCGGACTTTTTTGCCATGTTTCCTCCAAAAATACGCTTCTGAATTTGCCCATTCGCGTAATATCACAAATACGTATTTTATCCCATATCTTGTGGATTTGTCAAGCAACGGAGCCCCACCGATGGTGGAGCTCCGGGAATTTGACAAGATTCGGTTGTCAGATGATGTCGTCATCGTCGGGGTCGACGGGCGGCACCGGGGACGGGACCTCTTCCGGGACCGGTTCAGCGGGCACATCTTTGATCGCCTCATAGGCTTTCTGTGCCGCTTCGGTCATGGAAGCGCCCTCTTCCATCGCCTCTTTCACCGCGTTGCGGGACAGGGTCTTGGAAGCGTCTGCGGTCTCACGGACGTCCTTCGCGTAGGAGGAACCTTCCGGGAGTTTCGCGTTGTCGTAATCGAAGTCGGCGGGTAGCGGAGCGAAGGTCGGATCGTTCATGAGCTTCTGGAACTCCGGCGCGTCGATCTTCTCGTTGACGATCAGGTACTGCGCCAGCTTGTGGAGCAGGTCCTTGTGTTCAGTGAGAAGCCGTTCCGCCTCTTCGTAGGCGTGGTTGATGATGTCATAGACTTCCTTGTCGATGGCGGCCGCCGTCGCTTCGGAATAGTCTCTCGCACGGCCGTAGTCCATACCGAGGAAGACCTCGTTGTTGCTGGAGCCGTACATGACGGTACCGAGCTTGTCGCTCATACCGTACTTCGTGACCATGGACTTCGCGAGGTTGGTCGCTCTCTCGATGTCGTTGGAGGCACCGGTGGAGATGTCGCCCATGATGAGGGCTTCCGCCACACGTCCGCCGAGCAGGGTGACAAGGTTCTCGAGCATGACTTTCTTGCTCATGTAGCTCTTGTCCTCGACGGGCACCGACATGGTGTAACCGCCGGCCGAGCCGCGCGGGATGATGCTGACCTGGTGGACCGGGTCGAGCAGCGGCAGGAAGAAGTTGGTGACGGCATGTCCGGACTCGTGGTAGGCCGTGAGTTTCTTCTCGCGGTCGTCCATCTTCCGGGACTTCTTCTCGGGGCCGACCATGACTTTGATGGTGGCCTCTTCGATGTCGTCGTTGGTGATGGCTTTCCGGCCGTTTCTGGCGGCGAGGAGAGCCGATTCGTTCATGAGGTTCTCGAGGTCCGCACCGGTAAAGCCGGCGGTGGACCGGGCGATGACGTTGAGGTCGACGTCAGGGCCCAGAGGCTTGTTCTTCGAATGGATCTTCAGAATGGCCTCTCTTCCCTTGACATCCGGGTACGTGACCGTGACCTGACGGTCGAAACGGCCGGGACGCAGGAGCGCCGGGTCGAGGATGTCGGGACGGTTGGTGGCGGCGATCATGACGATGCCGAGGTTGGCGGCGAAACCGTCCATCTCGACGAGCAGCTGGTTCAGAGTCTGCTCGCGTTCATCGTGGCCGCCGCCCATGCCGGCGCCTCTGTGGCGGCCGACGGCGTCGATCTCATCGATGAAGATGATGGCGGGCGCGCTCTTCTTGGCCTGGTCGAACAGGTCGCGGACACGGGACGCGCCGACACCGACGTACATTTCGACGAAGTCGGAACCGGAGATGGAGAAGAACGGGACGCCTGCCTCGCCTGCGGTGGCGCGGGCCAGGAGCGTTTTACCGGTACCGGGAGGGCCGACCATCAGGACACCCTTCGGGATGCGGGCGCCGAGGGCGTCGTACTTCTTCGGGTCCTTCAGGAATTCGACGATCTCCTGGAGTTCTTCCTTCTCTTCATCGGCGCCTGCGACGTCGGCGAAGGTCGTCTTCTGCTCTTCTCCGCCCTTCTTGACGCGGGCTTTTCCGAAGCCCATGCCTCTCTGAGCATCACCCATGATGTTGTTGTTCATGCGGCGCATGAACCAGATGATGATGGCCGCCATGATGAGCGTGGAGAACAGGAGCGGCAGGATCTCGACCATCCAGGACCGGGACGAGCCGGCGATGTAGTTCTGTTTGATCGGTTTGTCCGGGTGTTTTTTGTTGTATTCGTGGACGCTGTCATGAACGTCGTTGACGAACAGTTCCACGTTCGGGACCGTGTAGGACCGCGCTTCCTTCTCGCCTTCCAGTGTGTAGACGAGTTTGCCGCTCGAGAGGTTCAGCGAGTACTGCTTGACCTCACCCTGATCGAAGTACGAGATGACCTCGTAGTATTCGTCCTTGGTCTTGTTCGCGTTCGAATTGAACGAGAAGAACATGGAGCCGATCAGGAGCAGCGGGATGAGGATCCACATGATGGTCGCCATCAGGGAACCTCTGCGGTTCGGGTCCTGATTGTTCGGTCCGAGACCGAACCCGTTGTTGTTATTGTTGTCCGGCAATGGCTTGCCCTCCTTCTGTTAGTGTGCGAGTACAGTACACTAAAGCTTATGATAAAAAGCTAAGATGAACTTAAAATGACTTGTTTAAGCTTCCGGATCGTAGATGCCGACGTACGGCAGGTTCCGGTAGGCCTCGTCGTAGTCGAGACCGTAGCCGACGACGAATTCGTCGGGGATGACTTTGCCGGTGTACTGCGCCGTGATCTGGGACACGCGGCGGTCCGGCTTGTCGAGGAACGTGCAGATCTTCAGAGAGGCGGGGTTCCGCATCTTGAGGATCTCCATGAGAGAGGCCAGCGTGCGGCCGGTGTCGAGGATGTCCTCGACGATGAGGATGTCCTTGCCGGTGAGGTCCGTATCAAGGTCCTTGATGATCTTGACGGTGCCGGTGCTCTCGGTCTTGTTGTAGCTGGAGACGACCATGAAGTCGATGGACAGCGGGATGTCGATGGCACGCATGAGGTCTGCCATGAAGACGACCGCACCCTTCAGGATGCTGACGAGAACGAGGTTCTTCCCTTCATAGTCTTTCGAGATCTGTTTGCCGAGACGCTCCACGATCTCTTTCGCTTCTTCTTCGGAAACCAGGACGCCCTTGACGCGTTCTTCGAGTGCACTCATCGTAATACCTCCACAATCCATACATATCGGGTGTCTTCGTTTGCGGCAAATCCCTCGGCGGCGCCAAATCCTTCCAGCCAGGCGATCTGCCCGTTCTGTTCGAGGATGACCCGGTCTGCCCGCTTGTCGGCAGGAACTCCGGCCTCCTGATACAGTGTTTTCAATTTCTTTGTGACCCCTCTGCCCTTCGGCGCGAACGTGTCTCCGGGACGGCGGGTCCGCAGTACAAAATTGAAATCTATTTTATCATAGTTAAGGGAATTTTCCAACAGGTAAGCGTCGAAATCATGCCGGGCGGTGCTCACTTTCGTGAGCCGTACGGTGACCTGGGTCGGCGTGTCCGAGACGAACTCGAGCCGTTCCGCCATCGTGACGGTCTTTTTGAAGGTCCGGGCAACGGTCTCCTCCTCCGGTTTCGGCCAGTGGAAGAGCAGTTTGTCCCCCGCCAGAGTGACGAACGCGCCGCCGGGGACCTGCATCTGCTTGAACTTCTCCCCGTCCCGGATCCAGGTCAGGAAGTCCTCGAGGTGCCGCTGTTCCGCGGACACGCCGGAGTACTCCTTCATGGCGAGGGCCAGCGCACGGATGAGGACCGCGTCGGGAGCCTCCCGCAGGACGGAGACATCGAGGGTGTCCTCTCCCCGGACACTGCGGGCCAGAAGCTGTCTCGAAAGTTCGTCGAAGCAGTCCGCGTCCCGCTGCAGGGTGGCAGCCGTTCTGGCGATGTGCCCCGTCGCGCCGGTATGGATGGCCTCGAGTGCTGGCAGCACCTCATGGCGGATGCGGTTCCTCGCATAAGAGACGTCGTCGTTGGTGCTGTCGGTCATATACGAGAGACCGAGGTCTTCACAATACGCCTCGATGTCCTCCCGTCCGAGGTCGATCAGCGGCCGGATGACGCTCCCCCGCACCGGCGGGATGCCGGTGAGCCCGGCGAGGCCGGTGCCGCGGGCCAGGTGGAAGAGGACGGTCTCCGCGTTGTCCGACGCCGTGTGGGCGGTGGCAACGCGCACCCCGGACAGGTCGGGGTGCTGCCGCAGGATGCGGTCGGAGACCTCCTCGAAGAACCCGTAGCGCACCTTCCGGCCGCAGGTCTCGAGGGACTCGCCATTCTCCTCCGCCAGTTTCGGCACATCGGCATGAAGGGCCGTGAACGGGATGCCCCGTTCCTCACAGAACGACCGGCAGAACTGCTCGTCCCGGTCGGCCTCCGCGCCGCGGATGCCGTGGTGGACGTGGCAGGCGTACAGCGGGAACGCCGGTACATCGCCAACGCCTTTGGAGAGTTCGTGTAAAACGGAAAGAAGCGTCACCGAGTCGGCTCCGCCGGAAAAGCCCGCCAGGACGGCGGTGTTTTCGGGGAGCATCTCGTAACGCTCCAATGTGGAAATGACATGGGACAGAAATTCGCTGTGCTGCATGTCGGCGTCCTCCTGTCCCATTCGTTGTTGATATTATGCAAAGATGTCGTCTTCGCTCCGCTTTTCGATGCTCGTGAACAGCGTGAACTCGGAGTTCCACGCGAGGTCCACGGAACCGACGGGGCCGTGACGGTTTTTGGCAACGATGACCTCAACGGTGTTGATGTCGTTGCGCTCCATGTTCTCCTCTTCCGCACCGGGCTGCTGATAGTAGTCGTCGCGGTACAGCATGAGGACGATGTCGGCATCCTGCTCGATGGAGCCGGATTCACGCAGGTCGGCGAGCTGCGGGCGGTGGCTCTTGCCTCTGGCCTCCGTGCTACGGGAGAGCTGGCAGAGGACGATGACCGGGACCTCGAGGTCCTTCGCCATCAGCTTGAGGTTACGGGTGATCTGCGAGACTTCCTGGACACGGGACTCGGTACGGGTCCCGGACTGCATCAGCTGCAGGTAGTCGATGATGACGACGTCGATGTCCTTCATGCGACGGACCTTCGCCTTCATCTCGTTGACCGTGATGTTGGACGTGTCGTCGAAGTACAGCGGGATCTCGTGGAGAGCGCCCGCGACGGTGGAGAAGTTGGTCCAGTCGGACGGCGACAGACGGCCGTTCCGCATCTTCTGGCCGTGGATGCGCGCCTCCATGGAGATGACACGTTCGGCGAGCTGTTCCTTCGTCATTTCGAGGGAGAAGAACAGGACCTTGTTCCCCTTCTTCGCGACGTTCGCCGCGAGGTTCAGGGCGAAACTCGTCTTACCCATGGCAGGACGGGCGCCGACGATGATGAGGTCCGAACGGTTCAGGCCGGAGATCATCGTATCGAGGTCTCCCCAGCCGGAGGGCGTTCCAAGGTATTTCTCCCGGTCCGGTCCCGAAAGGTTCGTGAGGTGCGGGACGACTTTGTCGAGCAGGATGTCACCGAACCGCGACGCGGCGCCGGTGTTCTTGCCCTGTCGGATGTTGTAGATCTTCTGCTCCGCGGAGTCGAGGATCATGTCGGCTTCCTCGGAGTCCCCTCTGGCTTCATCGAGGATCTCGTTCGCGGTGTCGATGAGGCTCCGCTTCATGAACTTGTCCTCGACGACCTTCGCGTAAGACTCGGCGTTCTGGGTCGACGGGAGCAGGTCCGCGAGTTCGCGGATATACTGCCGGACGGCAGCGGGGTCTCCGAACTGGCTCGAATCCTGCAGTTCCGTGATGACGGCAACGGGTTCGACGACGTCGCTGCGGGCATCGATGGAGAGCATGGCGTTGTAGATCGCCTTATGCTCCTGCCGGTAGAAAAACTCCGTGCGGAAACCGCTCGCCTGGATGCGGTCGAGACAGTCCGGGTCCAGCAGCAGGCAGGCCAGTACGGCGCGCTCAGCCTCGAGGCTGTAAGGCAGGTTCATCCCGTCCGGGACAAAGGCTTCGGCCATGGCGCGTTCCTCCTCTTTTTCAGTCTTCTTTCTCAGTCTCCTGGGCGATTCACTGTTCGGTCACTTTGACTTTCACGGTCGCTTCCACGCCCTGGAAGAGCTTGACCGTGGCATTGTAGGTCCCGAAGGCCTTGATGTCGGGGGCGCTGACTTTCCGCTTGTCGACACTGATGCTGTAGTCGGTGCGGATCTTCTGCGCGATGTCCTTCGAGGTGATCGAGCCGAACATGTTCCCGCCGGCACCGGCCTTCGCCTTGAATTCGAGGGTCTGGTCGTTCAGACGGGCGGCATTGGCTTCCGCCTCTGCCTTCTCGGTATCGTATTTGAACTGCTTGCTCGCAGCCGCGTTCTTCATTTCGGTGACGTTCTGGGCGTCGGCCGGTGCTGCCAGGTTCTTCGGCAGCAGGAAATTGCGGGCATAGCCGTCGGATGCGTTGACCATGTCGCCTTTCTTGCCGAGTCCTTTGACGTCCGCTTTCAGAATGACTTTCATTGTGGTTCCACCTTTACGTTCTTATTCCATTTCGAGGTATTCATCGATGGCCGCTTTGAGCTGTTCGATGACCTCCGGCACATGGGTCTCGTTCATCTGGGCCGCCGCCATCGTGAAGTGGCCGCCGCCTCCGAGACGTTCCATGATCCACTGGACGTTCATGTCGCCCAGCGACCGGGCCGAGACGAAGACGTTCCCGTCCTCCTCGAAGAGGACATAGGATGACTTGACGCCGGTGACGCTCAGCAGTTCGTCAGCGACCTGAGAGGCGATGATGCGCATCTCGGGATAGATCTCCGTAGAGACCGCCATCGCGCAGTCTTTGTACTGCGTCGAAGTACTGAGGATCCGGGCCTTGGCCTTATAGTTGTCGATGCTGTTCGCAAAGAGCTGTTTGACCGCTACGGTGTCGGCGCCGGCGCCCTTCAGCCAGGCAGCGGCTTCAAAGGTGCGCACGCCGGTCCCGAGCACGAAGTTCCGGGTGTCCAGCATGATGCCGGAGAGCAGCGCGTTCGCGCTGACCGGGTTGATGTTGGACTGCAGCGGGATGTACTGGAGCAGTTCCGTGACGAGTTCACAGGCCGACGACGCGTTGGGCTCCGTGTAGTAGAGGTCCGCGCCCTCGATGATGTTGGTCGTTCTCCGGTGGTGGTCGATGATGGCCACAGCGTCGAACTTTTCCATGAGCTCGGGGTACTCCAGCGAATTGGGACGGTGCGTGTCGCAGACGATGCACAGACAGCGCTTGCCCCGCATGAGGGACTCGGCACCCTTGTCGTTGACGAAGATGTCGTTGCCCGTTTTGTCGATGTAGTGTTCGATGAGGGCCGGGGCCAGGCTCTTCTGCCGGTTGAGCAGGACGAAGCTGGGACGACCCACGACCTTCGCGAACTCCGTGACACCGATGCAGGACCCGACGGAGTCGAGGTCGGAGAACCGGTGGCCGGTCACGAAGACCATATCGGATTTCCGGATGAGTTCGGCCAGGTTCGAGGCCATGATCCGGGACTTGACGCGGCTCGAGGTCGTGGTGCGTCCCACGAGGCCGCCGAAGAATTCGAGGTTGCCGTCGGTGCTGACCGTTGCCTGGTCGCCGCCTCGGGACTGGGACATCTCCAGGGCGGCCATGGCATAGCTGTCGCTCTCCGGCAGAGAACGGCCCCGGCCCGCGCCGATGGAGACGGTCATCTCGACGAGGCTTTCGCCGAACTTGTATTCCCGGACCTTCTTCAGGATGTCGAATTTCTTCTCCATGATCTCCTGGAGACCGCGTTCTTCCATGATGACGTAGTAGCGGTCCGAGCTGAGTTTCTTCATGATACAGGGATAGCCTGCCGCCCAGGTCTCGAAGATGTTCTCGATGCCGGAGGAGATGGCCTCGCATTCACTGCTCTTGTAGTGGCGATACACGTCTTCCTGGTTATCGAGTCTCATGTAGAGGACGCAGGGCTTCGACTGCCGGTATTCGCCGGCGTCGCGCTTCAGTTCCGTATTGTCGAGGAAGAAGAGGCAGGCAGAGCCGGTCTTCTCATCCATCTCACCGGCATAGACCGTGTACATGCGGCCGCCGAATTCGAGGTCGAGCCCGCCGTTGCGGTGACAGACTTCCTCGAAAGGTACATCGCCGATGAACTCGGAGATCTTGCCGGAGGAGATGAGGTTGTTCCCCATCATGGTCACCCGGAAGAGGTCGTTGTACCAGACGATGTTGCCGTTCTTCCCGACCACGGCCACGGGCATGGGATAGCTCTCCGCGCCCCCGTGGGACTCGAAGTACTTCTCCGCGGAGCGGATGACCGAGTTGTAGTAGCGCTTCTTCGAGTACCAGAAGATGAAGTACGCGATGATGAGCGCCAGGAAAACGGCGAACTGGATGATGCCGTACAGATGACTGAACGAGTACAGAGCCAGTGTGGATGCTGTGGCGGCCAGCAGGATGAGGATCGCCAGAACACTAGAAACGATGTTCAACAGTTTATACCTCCATGATGATGGGAAGGATCATCGGGCTGCGCTTGGTCTTGTCATAGACCACATGGGACACTTCGTCCCGGACGCGCTGTTTGATGGTGGCCCAGTCGCGGATGTCGTTGTCGAGACAGTTCTCGATGGCCCACATGGCTGCTTCCTGGGAATCCATGATCAGGTCTTCGGACTCCCGGACATAGACGAAACCGCGGGTGATGATGTCGGGGCCGGAAACGACTTCGCCGGACGCGCTGTCCATGGCGACGACGATGGTGATGATACCGTCCTCCGCGAGACGTTTCCGGTCTCTCATGACGACGTTACCGACGTCTCCGACGCCGATGCCGTCGACGAAGACGCGCCCGGCCGGGACCGTGCCCGAGACCTTCATCTCGTCTTCGGAGATCTCGATGGTGCGGCCGATGTCCGTGATGATGATGTTCTCGGACGGGATGCCCATCTTTTCCGCGAGTTCTTTATGTTTCTGGAGATGCTTCTGCTCCCCGTGGACCGGTACGAAGTACTTCGGTCGGATGAGGCCGAGCATCATCTTGAGTTCTTCCTGGTTGGCGTGGCCCGAGACGTGGATCTCGTACATGCGCTCATAGACGACTTCCGCGCCGAGCTTCATGAGTTCGTCGACGACACGGCCGACCATCTTCTCGTTGCCGGGGATGGCGGTGGCGGAGATGATGACGTAGTCGTTCGGCGTGACTCGGACTTTCCGGTGATCGGAGAAAGCCATCCGGGACAGAGCCGACATCGGCTCGCCCTGGCTGCCGGTGGTGATGAGCACCAGCTGGTCGTCCGGGTACTGGGAGATCTGGTCGAGGGGGATGATGAGTCCGTCGGGCACGTCGAGGTAACCGAGTTCCTGGCCGACGGCCATGACGTGTTCCATGCTCCGGCCGGAGAGGGCGACTTTCCGCCCGGTGGCCACGGCCTGGTTCACGACCTGCTGGACTCTGTGGATGTTCGACGCGAAGGTGGCGACGATGACACGCCGGTCGCCTGCCGCCTTGAAGAGACGGTCGAAGCTGTCGCCGACCGAGGACTCACTGGCCGAGTAGCCGGGCTTGACCGCGTTGGTGGAGTCCGCGAAGTAGCAGAGCACCCCTTCCTTCCCCAGTTCCGCGAACCGGGCAAGGTCGATCATGCGGCCGTCGACGGGGGTCGTGTCGATCTTGAGGTCGCCGGAGTGGATGACCGTGCCGACGTCGGTCGTCAGCGCGAAGGCCAGCGCATCCGGGATGGAATGGTTGACGTGGATGGCTTCGATGTCGAACTTGCCGAGTTTGAACCGGTCCCCTGCCTCGATCTCATGGAGTTCGGCACTCGACAGGAGGCCGTGCTCCTCGAGTTTACCTTTGATGAGGCCGATGGTGAGCGGAGTGCCGTAGACCGGCTTGTTGACGATCTTCAACAGGTACGCGAGACCGCCGATGTGGTCCTCGTGACCGTGGGTAATGATGATGCCTTTGATCCGGTCTTTATTGCGTTCCACGTAGGTGAAGTCCGGGATGACGATGTCGACACCGAGCATCTCCGGTTCCGGGAACGAGAGACCGCAGTCGAGGATGACCATATCGCCATCGTACTCGAACAGGGTCATGTTCTTGCCGATCTCATTGAGACCGCCGAGGAACGAGACTTTGAGCGGCAGCTGGAACGTTCCGCTGTCCTTTTTACGGGACGCGTTCCGCCGCCGGTAGTTCTTCTGATAGTTATTCTTTTTGCTGGGCATAAATACTCCTTTTGGTTTGGGTTTTTGCGATCTATTCCACGCAGGGTGTCCTATTGCCGTGCCCACCCGCGCTTATATATTAAATATTATATAGCGAGACAACATTGTAATCGCCTTTTGGGCAATTGTCAAATTATCTCACATTAGATTATACTCTTTTTTTCCCCGCTCACAAGTGTTACTATTATAGGAGCGAATCCGACATTTCCCTCAGAAAGGGGTCTCAGAACATGGGCGATTTACCGATCGTGGAACTCTTCACCGACGGAGCGTGCTCCGGCAACCCCGGCCCCGGCGGCTACGGGGCCATCCTCCGCTACGGCTCCGTGGAGAAGGAACTCTCCGGCGGAGAACCGGAGACCACCAACAACCGCATGGAACTGACGGCCGTCCTCGTGGGCCTGAAGGCCCTCAAAAAGCCCTGTAAGCTCACCATCTACTCCGACTCCCAGTACTTCTGCAACGGCATCACGAAGGGCTGGGCGGAAAGCTGGAAGGCGAACGGCTGGCGCAAAAAGGACAAAAAGCCCGCGCTGAACCCCGACCTCTGGGACGAGCTCCTCACGGAACTCGCGAAACACGAGGTCACCATCGAGTGGGTCAAGGGGCATGCCGGCCACCCGGAAAACGAGCGATGCGACCGCCTCGCCGTCGGCGCTTACCAGCAATATCTCAAATAACGAGACATAAGAAAAACCTCCGAACACGGTTCGGAGGTCTTTTTTGTGTCGTTTACTTTCTCGCCGGGAGCGCCGCGATGATGCGTTCGGCGATCTGCGCGTGACCCTTCAGGGTCGGGTGGTTGTCGCCGCGGTACATCGGGGACTCGGGGTCGTTCATGTGGGAGCTGATGCCCCAGGTGTCGACGAAGGTGTAGTACTCCATGGAGGCGTACGGGCTACCGTTCTGCATGTAGTTGTTCATGTTCGCATAGAGGCTGCCGAAGATGTCGCCGATCGGAATGCCGATGCCGCCGGACGGGATAGTGTCGTTCTCAGACGCGTTGTAGAGACCGACCACGACGAGTTTCGCCTTCGGGTTGAGCTCGTGGATCCGGGAAACGATGGCGTCGAAGTTCTCGGAGAACATCCGGAAGGAGGTCAGCTCCGCCTGTGCCAGAGCGGCATAGAACTGGGCGTCGACCGTCAGGGTATTGATGTTGTTCAGTGTGTTCTTCACGTAGTTGAACGGGTCGAGCAGCGCCGCGACCTGATTGCCAAGGACACCGACGTCTGCCGTCAGGGTCTCCATCGTGATCATCAGCGGCTGGGTGGAGTCGTTGATGCCGATGTTGAGGGTGATGAGATTGGAGTTCGCGATATCGGACTGGAATGCCTGACGCAGGACGTTGAGCTGGTCGACGTTCAGATGACGGGCGTCGTTGTTGATGGACGGCAGGCGCAGCGGGCTCATGCCGTCGCCGTTGTAGTCGTTATAGAGCAGGGCGCGCAGGTCGGTGGTCCGGTAGCCGCTGTGGGCCAGCTGATGGATCGTCGTTGCCCCGACCGCTTTGCCGAGGATGTCCGGATAGGTGTTCGGGACCAGGTTCCACTCGACTTTGTTGTAGTCGTGGTTCATGTCATACCCCGGATGCGAATAACCGGCAGCCACACTGTCCCCCAGCACTGTGTACACTTTGTACTGCTTCACGTTTTTGGCGGTCGCCGCAAAGGAAGACATACTGAGGACCGCCGTCAGAGTCAGGACGGCGACCAGTGCCGCAATGAGCCGTTTCATGGTCTTTTTCATGGTGTCATTCTCTCCTTCTTCAAAGAATGTCTTTGCCGTGTGTTCTGTGAATATGTCGAAATTATGAACTCATTATATTGTACACGAATCATCAGTCTTCGACAAGACCCAGTTCGTGGTCGAGGACTTCCTTGACGTCCTCGGGGTCGAGGCCGTGGACCATGCAGGCTTCGGAGAGGGACTCGTAGAGCGCGGCACCGCAGGTGACACAGCTCATGCCGCAGTTCATGAGGACCTGAGCGGCATCGGGGTACTTCTCGATGATGTCGATGATGAGCATGTTCGGGTCGATGGGGCCGTCGGCGCTGACGGGCTTCTTCGCGAAGAAGGCCTCCACGTCTTCCGCCGGGGTGCCGGCCGTCCGCAGACCGAAGTTCTTCTCGAAGACCGTGACGATGCTGTCGGTCATGTAGTCGGGATAGGACGGGAACACGGTGATGTTCTTGGCGCCGATGTAGATGAGGGTCAGCAGCGCGGTCATCGCCCGTTCATCGCCCAGGGAGACGACATAGGCGATCGGGACACCGTTGATGTCATACTTGCCGAGGTCCGCCTGCAGCTTCAGGGCCGCCATGCAGAAGGAATAGGTGTCGTTGATGGCACCGATGTCCATGGTGCGGGGCATGCCGCGCAGGGTGCCGAGGTACTGGTCGTTGAAGCGGAACTTGACGGGACCGTCGGTCATGACGATCGAGTTCTTCGGGAGCGCCGCCACCAGTTCGGAGGCATAGGAGCGCTCTGCTTCGCGGCCGTCGGTACCGATGAGGGCGATCGCTTTGGCGATGGACTCGTCCTCGAACGCACCGGTCAGCATCTCACCCATCGAGTAGAGCTGATCGTGGCCGAAGCCCGTGACGATCTCGCCCTTTCTCAGTTCGGTCGGAGCATCGCAGGTCTTCGCCTGTTCGATGACCGCGGAGAAGTCGGTGACACCGTCGTTGTCGGTCTCGAGGTGCGGGACACCGGCAAAGCCGGCGACGCCGGTCGTATAGATGCGGTCGGCATAGGCTTCCGCCGGTTCGGTCATGGCACCGCCGGTGACGACGACCGGGCCGCGGAAATAGGTGAAGTCGGACGTCTGGCTCGCCATGGACCCGCCGTAGTTGCCGGCGAAGTGGTCGAGGCCGGACAGCTGCGGATAGCAGTGGGCCGACATAAGTTCGTCATGGGTATAGACTTCGACGCCGGTGCCTCTGGTCTGCTCGAGCAGGCACTCGAGGGCACGGATGTCGGAGCCGCAGACGAGGATGCCCGGTTTGGTGCGGACACCCAGTTCGATGTTGGTCAGTTTCGGGGAGCCGTAGCGCTCGATGCGGGCGTTGTCGAACAGGCCCATGGAGCGGTAGCCGAAGCCGCCGACTTCCATCGACAGGTTGAAGAGCAGACCGACGCTGAGGGTGTACTTGAGGGTCCGCTGCAGGACTCGCTGCAGGAACGGGTCGATGCCCTCGTCTTCGTAGCCGATCTGATAGGCTTCCCAGGCAAAGCCGGCAATGCCCTTGAGGCCCGCCATGACGATCTGGCGCAGGCTCCGGGCGTCGGCGTTCTCATTCTCTTTTTCTTCGATCTCCGCCAGTTTGGCGGCATACTCCTCCGGACCGGCCGGGTCCCAGAGAGAGTCGACGGGAAGGACACGGGGAGCCGTGACGTCGGCCAGAAGGGTGCGCTTCTGCGCGAGGGTCTCCTCGATGGCGGCATTCAGCACAGCGTCATCCGAGTTGACACCTTCCGCCGTCATACAGAGGTTCCGGACGATCATCAGATCGACGGCTTTCGGAACGTCTTTCATCTCGACGCGTAATTCTGTTGTGACAGCGGCCAGACTCTTGGTGGCAAGGTCCAGTACCGAGCGAAGTTCTGTAACGGTCATGTTGGTTCGGTCCTCCGATTTATGATTTCGATTTGACTTTGACAGTCACTGTTTTTGTTTTCGTTTCCGGTGGAGTTTCCACAGGCGCCGGTCGTTTTTTCACAACGACCTTCTTCGGTGCCGGTGCCGGTGCAGGTTCCGGCGCGGGTCTTGCCCGCTTCTTCACGACGACTTTCCGGGGCGTCGGCTCCGGTTTGCGGACTTTCTTCACCGCGGCCTTTTTCGGCTTCGGCGGAGTCGGCGTCGTCTTGATCTGATGGACGATGTCCGGTCTGCGGACCGGCGGTCCGTCCAGAGTCTCCTCCGGCGGCACCTCTTTGGGCACCACATAGTACTTCGGTTTCGGGTTGATCCCTTTGAACGGGACACCGTCCTCATCGAGGTACTTGCCGTACTTTGCGAGGATGTCTTCCGGGGTCTCGATCTCATCGACGTCGAGCGCCGCGTCTTCCCCGGAACGGGCACGGGAAGAAGGCTTGCGGGCAGACTCGTCCGGACCGGCGAACAGCCGGCCGAAAAAGCCGTTTTTCCTGCCCTTCTTATCCAATGCGATCCCTCTTTCTAAAATGGGTCAAAGCACTGTTTCGGCTCATTATAACGCAGAAACAAATTGAACACAAGTTATTTTGACGATTTCAGCTGCCAGGCTTCGAGGTCTTTGACTTCGTCGTACATCGCCCGGTAACTGCGATAGCGGGACTCGGCGATGAGCCCCTCCTCCACCGCCGCTGTCACGGCGCACCCTTTGTCGTTCATATGGGCGCAGGACGGGTGGAACTGACAGTTGGCGATGTACGGCTCGAACTCCGGGAAACAGTCTTCCAGTTCGTCTTTCAGGACCCGTTCATCGCGGGCAAATTCGAGGGAGGCGAAGCCCGGGGTGTCGACGACATAGCCGCCGCAGACCTTCATGAGGGTGCACTCTCTCGTCGTGTGGCGTCCTCTCCCCAGTTTGCGGGAGATCTCCGCCGTGGCGAGGTCCAGGGACGGGTCGAGTGCGTTGAGGAGCGTGGACTTGCCGACGCCGGAGTTGCCGGTGAAGGCACAGGTCTTCCCCCTCAGGAGCGCCTTCAGCTCGTCGGTCCCCTCGCCGGTCAGACCGTTGGTGACGACGACCGGGAACGGGGTCTTTTCGTAGGTCTCCTTCAGGTCGGAGACGTCTTTGAGGTCGGCCTTGTTCAGGACGATGACCGGCTCGATGCCCTTGCGCACCGCGATGGCGGTCAGGCGGTCGATGACGAGCGGGTTCGGCCGCGGCTCCTTGCTGGCCACGACGATGATGATGCGGTCGATGTTCGCGACCGGCGGGCGGCGCAGTTCGTTCTTGCGCTCGAAGATCTCGTCGACGGTGTTCTCCGTGTCCCCGTCATTGACGGTGATGGACACGTGGTCGCCGACCAGCGGGGTCACTCCGTCGTTGCGGAAAGCCCCTCTGGCTTTACATTCATAAATCCCGTCGGCGGCCTCTACATAATAGAAGCCGCCGATCCCTTTTACGATGGTTCCGGTAAGTGTTGTCATGTGATCACCAGGGCAGGATGAACCCGCCGTTTGCGGAGGTCGTCGATTCGGACGAGTACGGGTACGTGTTGACACTGGTCAGCGGCACGGAGCTTCGGGTGAAGTCCGCTTTGGCGTCGTAGACCTTGGTCTCGCCGATATAGATGTCGACGGGGACGTCGGTGCCGTTGCCGGTGATCTCCGCGCTGTAGCCGCGGCCGTTCAGCAGGACCTCGGAGCTCTTCTGGAGTTCGTTCGCCACATAGATGCGCAGTGTCTCGGTGCTGCCGGTGTTCGGCAGAGTGATATGGACCCGGCCGGTCTTCTGGGTGCCGGAGCCGGAGCTGACCGTCAGGTTGATGGCGGTGCCCTTGTTGGCCTTCATGCCGCTGCGGACGCTCTGATCGATGATGGTGCCCTTCTCTTCGGACGAGTCTTTCTCCGTGACGGAGCCCACTTTCAGGCCCGCTTTCGTGAAGAACTGTTCGACCGAGGACTTGTCGTTGTAATAGTTCATGCCG
>JAFTZU010000093.1 GCA_017461005.1 Clostridia bacterium | reverse complement strand
GATTTTTCCGTCAAACACGTACCTCGCGTCGTCTTGGCGGTTGTCTGAACTCGAATGTTGGTACGTGTTTTTGCGATTTTTTGCCGAAACACGTGCCTTGGCCACTGGAAAAACTCCAACCGAAGCAGTATCAGGGACGTGTTTTGGCGAAAAAACGCAGAAACACGTACTTCGATAAAAAAACAGGAAGTTACGTGTCGTAGTTTTCGAATAATAGCTCTTCCGAACCATGCGAAAACACGTAAAAAAGCAAAAATGAGGCTCGCTACGTGTCGCAGGCATCATTGTTGTAAAGGCACACCGCTTTACAGGTGGTCATCAAAGACACGTAAAAACCCCGAAAAAGCGGAAGTTACGTGTTTTCGACTGTCGGCGGAAGGCAGAAAACGGCGAAAGACGACACGTAATCGTCGGATTTTTTTGCATTTTACGTGTATTCAACTCCAAAAACACACCATTTCTTGCAGGCCGAAGGGCCGCAGTGCCCCTTTGGCCTGTTGTTTGCCCCATGCCGCAGGGCGCGACGCGAAGCTAGTGCACCGCGGAGGGGAAGTCAAGAGCTGGCAGAGCATGAAAAGCTGTAAGGAATTGGGCAGTTGGCAGCCGCGAAGCGGGCGAAAGCCTCTTTACTTCTCCGGAGCACTGTGGCACCCGAGCCCGGAGCAAAGCGAAGGGCGTTAATACGCACGGCAGCTAACAGGGGCGTTTACGGTGTACTAGCTGCGCGTCGCCGTCCGCCCCGCTGCCTGGCGGATATCACCGAGGAGGCTTCGCCGGTGTGTTTGGATCAAGGGGTGAATCGCCAATGCGAAGCCAGACAAATTCGGATTTGCGGGGCGTTTTAAGGAAATATTTGTTATAATGAATAATTAGAAATCATCTTTGACAGGGAGGAAACGAAATGTCACTTGCAGGAAAAGGATTTGCCCTTATGTGTGTCCCCGGAGACACGGCCAAGAACAAGGGGCTGACGACCCCGGACGACATCGAGCGGTTCGATGACATCCAGTATGGCCCGGACAAAAAGTGGAATGTACTCGACGTGTATCGCCCCAAAAACGCGGAAGGGAAACTGCCGGTGCTCATCGACATCCACGGCGGCGGCTGGGTCTACGGCGACAAGGAGCTCTACCAGTTCTACTGCATGGAGCTCGCGCAACACGGCTTCGCGGTCGTCAACTTCACCTACGGGCTGGCACCGAAGTTCACGTTCCCGTCCAGCATGGTGGACACCGACAACGTCGTGAAGTTCGTCTTTGAAAACGCGGACAAGTACGGCTTCGACACCTCGAAAGTTTTCTTCGCGGGAGACTCTGCAGGAGCCCATATGGCGGCGATGTACGCCTGCATCTGCACGAACCCTGTCTATGCGGAAAACTTCCCCTTCGACCCGCCGAAGGGCTTCGTCCCGACGGCCATGCTGCTGAATTGCGGCGTCTACAATGCGGAGGCCATGATCAACAGTAAGAACCCCATCGGCAAACTGATGGCGCCGATGCTCGGCGACCTCATGGGCCGCAAGGTCACGAACGACGACCTCAAGTTTTTGAGCCCGGTCAACTATGTGACTGACAAGTTCCCGCCCTGCTACATCATGACCGCCAACGGAGACTTCCTCCGCGGTCAGCCGAAGTACCTCAAGAGGGCGATGGAGAAGAACGGCATCCCGTACAAGTACAAGATGTACGGCACCCGGAAAGAACTCCTCATGCACGTCTTCCACTGCGACCTGCGCAAGGACGTGGCCCATGAGTGCAACACCGATGAAGCGAACTATCTGAAAACCTTTTGCTGAACGCAAAACACGATAAAGGAGAAATGAACATGAGCGCAAAAGACAAACTCATCGCGGACGTCGTGGCGCGCGGCGTGGCGGCATTCACCACGAAGAACTTCCAGAACGTGCCCCGCCCGCTGGTGGCGGCGGTCAAGAAGACCCCGGTCGTGGCGGACTTCATCCGCAAACGCTATCAGGTGGACGTACATGAGATCCCGTCCTTCGACGGCCTCAAACTGAACGTCACCCGCTTCCGTGCCCTGAACGGCTGCTACTGGAACGGCAAAAACCATGTCATGCTCCTGGTCCACGGTTTCCAGGTCCAGCAGGCCATGATGTGGTTCAACCTCCCGTTCTTCCTGCCCCACGGTTACGACTGCGTCACCGTCGACCTCCGTACCGCCGGCCTCTCCGAAGGCAAGGACATCAACACGATGGGCTGGAACGAGTCGAAAGACGTGGGCGAAGTCTGCAAATGGATCCGGAAAGAGTACGGCGACGACGTCGTCCTCGGTCTCTATGGCCAGTCCATGGGCTCCGCCACCATCATGCAGTACAGCTCGACCGACCCGAACCTCGGCTTCATCATCGAGGACTGCGGCTACGCGAGCCTGAAGGACACCGTCAAGAACATCCACGACCGCTTCCTCGGCTTCGTCGACTGGGACGAGTTCTACCCGAAAGTCCTGAAGTATGCCGCCGTCGGGGACGTCAACTATGACATGGTAAAACCCATCGAATCTGTCGCGAAGCTCGACCCGGACATCCCCATGATGATCCTCCACAGCATCCCCGACGCCTATATCGTCATCGAGAACGCGGACCGCATCTATGAAGCGAAACGCGGCAAGAAGGAGATCCACAAGTACACGCTGGCTCCCCACTCCGCTTCCTTCTTCATGCACCCGTTCCTTTACAAGAAGGACATCGACGACTTCTTCCAGAAGTACGACCTCGACAGAAAGTAAATCGCCACAGAAAAACAGCCCTCCACGGAATGTGGAGGGCTTTCGTCGTGGGTTGGCGATTCAGCGGATGAAGAAGATGCTGGTCGCGATGATGAACTGGGCGATGTAGTACGTCGCGTGGTTCGTGATGACGTCGACGGGGCGGTCCTTGCCGGTCGAGAAGTATGTGCCGGAGAGGATGAGGTCCGAGATGGCGAAGAAGACGCCGCCGATGAACATGAGGTTCAGTGTCATGTACTGGAAGTGGTTGTAAAGGGCCAGGGAGCCGGCGAGCAGGGTCATGCCGAAGAGGATGGCGCCGTAGATGCCGGTGATGGCCTTGAACTTGCCGTACTCCATCTTCATGACGGGTGCCAGCGCCAGATTGCCGGCGCCGACCGCACAGGCGATGACGAGGGGAAGGATGATATAGAGGAGCGGGACTCCGCCGCCGTACTGCCAGAGAAGGCCGATGATGAAGAGGATGTGGCCGGCCGCGAAGGCATAGAAGCCGGCGAAGGTGTAGATGTCATTTTCTTTTGGATAGACGAACTTGAGGTCCAGCCAGATGTCTCCGAGGAGACCGCAGAGCAGACCGATGAGAAGAAACGGTGCGAATTTCGCGTGGGCAGCACCGGCCGGGATGAGGCTCCAGGCGACCGCGGCCACGGACATGAACAGGACGGAGACGGACGATTTGATCATCGCCGCTTTGGTGGACTTCTCCTTCACGCGCTCGTAGAGGAACCAGCAGAGGTCCAGGGCGCCGAGGACTAACAGGATGATGAGTAATGCCATGGGATTCTCCTTTCTTTTTTCTCACTTTCATTTGTACAGACGAAGGTTTGTCCGAACAACGCTTCCGCCTTCATCATAGTTAATAATCTTATCTGAATTCAAGATACAAGAGGAAAAATGAGTCGGTCGGAAGACCGACCTTTCTTTTTTGAACGGGACAGGGTACAATGGTGTATGAAATGAAACAGCAGAGGAGGGAAGTGTTATGAACCGTACGGTTCCCAAAAGCCTTCCCAATTTCCGGGACTTCGGCGGTCTTCCCTGCGAAGACGGGCGGGTCATCCGGCCCGGGAAATTGTATCGTACACCGGCCCTGCGCCCGAAGGGGCTGTCCCGCCGGGAACGGGCGAAAACACTGGCGTTTATCGACGCACTGAAACTCGACACGGTCCTCGATTTTCGCAGCCGTGCCGAGTACACGGAAAAACCAGACTACTGCCCGCCCGGGGTCCGACACCTCGAAGTGCCGTTTTTTGCGGATGGACAGGTGGACCGCATCATCGTCACCCGGCGCTCGGTGGCTCGTATGCTGACGCTGCGGGGAAACCGTATTCCGTTACTGGTGGAAGAAAAATGGGAGTCTTATCGCGTCATGCCCTTCAGCAACGGGAAGGTCGCCCTGACGGCACTGTTTGAGGCGATGGACCGCGGAGACACGATCGCCTTCCATTGCACGGAAGGCAAGGACCGCACCGGGTTTGCGGCCTATGTCCTCGAACGTTGCCTCGGCCGCTCCGACGAAGCGGCACGGGTCGAATACCTGAAGTCCAATGGACCGATGGAACAGCAGATCGCCCTGCAGGAGCGCTTTTTCCGGCTCATTCGGATGCCGAAGGAGCTCATGGAAGCGATGAACTACGTGGAGCACTGCCACGAGGAGCTCCTCGATCTCTCGCTGGCTGCCATCCATGAGAAGTATGATTCCCTGGAAGCGTACCTCGAAGCCGAGTTCGGCGTGACCGGGGCACGCATGGAAAAATGGCGGAACGATTATTGTGAATAGGCAAAACGCTCCGAGAGAGCCGGTCCCGTGACCGGCTCTTTTTAGTCTGCTACTTGAAAGAAGTGCCTCTTTATGGCAAAATATTTCTGTTTATAACTATTATGAATCTTATTTCAAAGAAGAGATTCTCATATGAAGGAGTTGTCCCATGATCAAACTGTATGACGGCGGTGTGTACCTCGTGAACGGTACCGAAGTCGTACCGGAAGCGGAAGCCGCGAAAGTCGAAGCTCTGACCGGCACATCGCCAGGCAAGGAAGAGGCGAAGACCGGCACCATCGCCTACAACATCCTGAAAGCCCACAACCAGGCCGATACCATGGACCAGCTGCGCATCAAGTTCGATGCCATGGCCTCCCACGATATCACCTTTGTCGGCATCGTCCAGACCGCCAAGGCGTCCGGCATGGAGAAGTTCCCGCTGCCCTACGTCCTGACCAACTGCCACAACACTCTGTGCGCGGTCGGCGGCACCATCAACGAGGACGACCACATGTTCGGCCTGTCCGCCGCGAAGAAGTACGGCGGCATCTATGTCCCGCCCCACATCGCGGTCATCCACCAGTACATGCGTGAGATGCACGCGGGCTGCGGCAAAATGATCCTCGGCTCTGACTCCCACACCCGTTACGGTGCCCTCGGCACCATGGCCATCGGCGAAGGCGGCGGCGAGCTCGTCAAGCAGCTCCTCGAGGACACTTACGATGTCGCATACCCCGGCGTCGTGGCCATCTACCTCGACGGCAAACCTCAGCCGTTTGTCGGCCCGCAGGATATCGCTCTGGCGATCATCGGCGCGGTCTTCAAAAACGGCTTCGTCAAGAACAAGGTCATGGAATTTGTCGGCCCCGGCATCCGGAGCATGACCACCGACTACCGTAACGGTGTCGACGTCATGACGACCGAGACCACCTGCCTCTCCTCCATCTGGGAGACTGACGAGGACACCAAAGCCTTCCTCGAAGAGCACGGCAGGGGAGATGACTACAAAAAGCTCGCTCCCGCCGATGTCGCTTACTACGACGGCTGCGTCTATGTCGACCTCTCCACCATCAAACCGATGATCGCACTTCCGTTCCACCCGTCGAACGTCTTTGAAGTCGACGAAGTGAAGGCCAACGCGAAGGACATCTTCGCTGAAGTCGAGAAGGAAGCGGCCAAAGTCGCCGGCGGACGTGCCGAGTTCACCCTGTCCGACAAGATCGTCGACGGCAAAGTCGTCGTCCAGCAGGGCGTCATCGCAGGCTGTGCCGGCGGCAACTACACGAACGTCGTCGAAGCGGCCAACGCCCTTCGCGGCAAGAGCTGCGGCTACGGCGAGTTCTCTCTCTCGGTCTACCCGTCCTCGCAGCCCGTCAACATCGAACTCACCCGGAACGGCGCCATCGCCGACCTCATGGCCGCCGGTGCCATCATCCGTTCCGCGTTCTGCGGCCCCTGCTTCGGCGCGGGCGATACCCCGGCCAACAACGGCCTCTCTATCCGTCACACCACCCGGAACTTCCCGAACCGTGAAGGC
Organism: Clostridia bacterium; assembly: GCA_017461005.1. Lineage (GTDB taxonomy): Bacteria > Bacillota > Clostridia > Oscillospirales > Acutalibacteraceae > RUG420. Next base: position 7,963 of record JAFTZU010000093.1, on the reverse strand, counting down.
TCCAAGCCCGGCAACGGCCAGATGGCTGCCGTCGCTCTGATGGACGCGCGGTCCATCGCCGCAACAGCCGCCAACGGCGGTGTCCTGACCTCTGCGGAGGAACTGGACTGCTGGGGCAACGTTCCGGAATACCACTTCGACAAAGGCGTCTACGAGAAGCGCGTCTACCAGGGCTTCCGAAAGGGCACCGGGGAAGACCTCGTCTACGGCCCGAACATCAAAGACTGGCCTGAGATGTCGCCGCTCGCCGACAACATCCTTCTGAAGGTCTGCTCGAAGATCATGGACCCGGTCACCACCACCGACGAACTCATCCCGTCCGGCGAGACCTCGTCCTTCCGCTCGAACCCCCTCGGCCTTGCCGAATTCACTCTGAGCCGCCGCGACCCCGAATATGTCGGACGCTCCAAATCGGTCGATGTCCTTGAAAAGTCCCGTGTCGCAGGCGATGATGTCCTTGCAAAAGAACCGGAACTGACCGGCATCTTCGAGACCATCAAGACCATCCCGGGTCAGGAGGACATCGAGATCCCTGCCACCGAGATCGGCTCCATGGTCTACGCGGTGAAGCCCGGCGACGGCTCCGCCCGTGAGCAGGCTGCTTCCTGCCAGAGAGTCATCGGCGGTCTCGCGAACATCACGAAAGAGTACGCCACGAAGCGTTACCGTTCCAACGTCATGAACTGGGGCATGCTACCCTTCCAGATGGACGCGGAACCGGACGCCTTCGAAGTCGGCGATTACATCTATGTCCCCGGCATCCGCAAAGCCCTCGACGACAACGCCCTGGAAAACATCAAGGCTTATGTCATCAAGGACGGCAAGACGTCCGAACTCGACCTCTACATCACTCCGATGACCGAGAACGAGCGTGAGATCGTCAAAGCCGGCTGCCTCATCAACTTCAACCGGAACCGCAAGAAGTAAAACTTCTTTGGAGAATATGGAGGAGACAAGAATGATCCAACGCAGAAAGAGCATTCTGGCGCGGAACCGCATCCTGTCTATGGTCATGGCCATAGGGATGATCATCGCACTGCTGGTGCCGATGATCACCGCCGTGGCAGAAGATACGACGGCGGCTCCCGCATCAGAACCGATCACCGCCACCGGCCAGAAGCAGGTCCTGCACATGGCCACCAGCGCGGACTTTGCACCCTACGAGTATAAGGAAGGCGAAGGGTTTGCCGGTATCGATATCGAGATCGCCCAGGCTATTGCCGACAAACTCGGCATGGAACTCGAGATCACCGATATCGCCTTCGACTCCGTCATCGCGGGTGTCGTCACCGGCAAGTATGACATCGGTATGTCCGGCATTACCGAGACTCCGGAGCGGGCGCAGACGGTCAACTTCTCGGAGCACTATGCCAACGCGGTCCAGGCCGTTATCGTCAAAGAGGACTCGGACATCCAGTCCGCCGATGACTTCTACAATGTCGACGCCGAAGGCAACCCCGTCAGCGTCAAAGACGGTCTGATGGTCGGTGTCCAGACATCCACCACCGGTGACCTCTACATCTCTGACACCGTCGAGAACGGCGGCGTCGGCGAAGACCACCGCATCCAGTACAAGACCGGTGCGGACGCTGTACAGGCGCTCTCCACCGGCAAAGTCCAGGCCGTCGTCATCGATAACGAGCCGGCGAAGAACTTCGTCAAGCTCTACAAGGGCCTGAAACTCCTCGACACCCCGTATGTCGAAGAAGAGTATGCCATTGCCATCAACAAGAACAACACGGAACTCCTTCAGAGAGTGAACGTGGCCGTTTCTCAGCTAAAGGCCGACGGCACCATCGCCGAGATTACCAACAAGTACATCAACTCCGGTGACGACTCCATCGACACGAGCACTCTTGCCGGTCAGTTCCGTCTGAACTTCATCAACGGCGACCGCTGGAAATGGATCGTCCAGGGTCTTGGAAGAACGCTTCTCATCACCCTGTTCGCCGTCCTCGTCGGTATCCTCATCGGTATCATCATCGCGGCCATCCGTTCGTCCTACGACAAGAACTATGAGGAACTGGAGAAGAAAGGCGGTCTGACCTTCGGACTCATGAAGGTCCTGAACTTCCTGTCGAACCTGTACCTGACGGTCATCCGAGGGACGCCCGTCGTGGTCCAGCTCCTCATCATGTACTTCATCATCTTCGCGTCCAGTAAGAACGGCACACTGGTCGCCATCCTGACCTTCGGCATCAACTCCGGTGCCTACGTCGCCGAGATCTTCCGTTCCGGTATCATGGCGATCGACAACGGTCAGTTCGAAGCGGGCCGTGCCGTGGGCTTCAACTACTTCCAGACCATGCGGTATATCATCCTCCCGCAGATGATCAAAGTGGTCCTGCCCACCGTCCTCAATGAGTTCATCTCCCTGCTGAAAGAGACCTCCATCGTCGGTTACGTCGGCATCATGGATCTCACCAAAGCAGGCGATAACATCCGTGGCCGTACGCTGTCGGCATTCATGCCCCTCATCGCGGTCGCCCTCATCTACCTGTGTCTCGTCATCGTCCTGACCCAGGTCATGAAAGCACTGGAAAGGAGGATGCGTAAGAATGAGCGATAAGAAAGTCATCGTGAAAGCCGTGGCCAAAGAAGAGGCCCCCGCTGCCAAGGCGGCTCCGAAGAAACCGCTCTATCAGCCGAAGGGCGATGTGCTCATCTCCGTCAAGAACCTCGACAAGACGTTCAAGGAGACCATCCACGCGGTCCGGAATGTCACCACTGACATCCACAAGGGCGAAGTGGTCGTCCTCATCGGACCCTCCGGTTCCGGTAAGTCCACGTTCCTGCGCTGCCTGAACCTCCTGGAGGTCCCGACCGGCGGCTCCATCACCATGGATGGCGAGGACATCATGGACAAGAACGCGGACCTCAACAAGCACCGCCAGAAAGTCGGCATGGTGTTCCAGCACTTCAATCTGTTCGACAACCTCAACGTCATCCAGAACATGACGATCGGCCCCATCAAACTGAAGGGTGAGTCGGAGGCCGCCGCGAACCAGCGGGCGATGAACCTGCTCGATCGTGTCGGTCTGGCCGACCGTGCCGAGGCATACCCGTCCCAGCTGTCCGGCGGACAGAAGCAGCGTATCGCCATCGTCCGTGCCCTGTGCATGCAGCCGGAAGTCATCCTCTTCGACGAACCGACTTCCGCCCTCGACCCGGAGATGGTCGGTGAAGTTCTGGACGTTATGAAACAGCTTGCCGCCGAAGGCATGACCATGGTCGTCGTCACCCACGAGATGGGCTTTGCCCGCGAAGTGGCCGACCGCGTCCTGTTCATGGCGGATGGTGCCCTCATCGAAGAAGGCACTCCGGAAGAGATCTTCGACAATCCGAAGTCCGACCGTCTGAAGGACTTCCTGTCCAAGATCCTGTAAGCCATAAGGGAAGAAGGATTCACAATGGCAAAAACCAAGAAGAAACAGAAGAAAGAGATGGGCGTCGGCAGCATCATCGCACTCGTCGTCGCCGCACTCGTGCTCATCGGCATCCTGGCAGGCGTCGTGCTCTATGTCCACAGCGGCAGAGCCGGCATCAGCCAGTCCGCCGGACTCATCACCGGGGTCGAGACGCAGGTCGCCACCGAGAACGCGGCAGGGGACGATGCTGAAAAAGCAGACACGGCAGAAGCCGAAGCGACCGACAAGGCCGCCACCGGCAAGGCCAAAGAAGAGGCCTCTGCAGCGGCAAAGAGCGCCAGCGCACGTTCTGCCAAAGAAGCGAGCACTCCGAAGGACTCGGCCAAGAGTTCTTCCGGCAGCATCACGTACCAGAGCAAGGTGACGGCGAAACAGCTCGGTCAGTATTACGATGCTGACACGGACGCGTTCCGCAAGGCCTACGACGGCAAGACCGTCACGGTCACCGGAAAGCTGTCCGGCAAATCCGCCAAGATGCTCTATGTCGAACTCGCGACCGGCACCAAAGTCCCGATGCGTGTGTACCTGAACAGCGAAGAGCAGAGAACGCAGTTCGACGCTCTGAAGGAAGGCTCCACCATCACCGTCAGAGGCAACGTGGGCGTCCTCTATCCGCAGTCCATGGACTCCGGCGGGTTCCAGGAAATGGCCAACGGGCTCATCGCCCTCGACTCGGTCACCCTGGTGAAATAACGACGCAAATCGCCAACAAAAATACAGGCGCGCTTCTCCTGAACGGAGAGGCGCGTTTTGCTGTTTGCTGATTTCGTACAGGTTTTTGGGCGATGAATGTGACAACTGTCCAGAATTTGGCTTTTTGCGAAAAGAATAGTTTGTCTATTTTATGATAAACCTTACAAATGAGTTTTTTTGATATATAATGAAAATGAGATATTCCGCGGCTCCCGGTGGGGCGCGGGAAAATGATTTAGGAAAGGGAGATCCACCATGGGAAAAAGCTATGTCATCCTGAAGGATGCACCGGTCATGGACTACATGCATGACTTCGTCGCACTGCCGAAGAACTATGGCACATATGAGTACTTCAACAGAGAAGACGTCAAAGCGATCCGCGAGACCGTCTTTGCCGCACTCGACGACCTCGATGCACGTACCGGCCTGACCGAAGAAGTCAAAGGCTACAAGAAAGTCATCATCAAACCGAACCTCGTCAACGTTTACCACAAGGCCGGTTTCCAGGAAGATGACTATCCGGAGACCACGGACCCCCGTGTCTTCGAAGCCGTCGTCAACTGGTTCCGTGACAGAAACGACCACGTCATCATCGCCGAGTCCTCGGGCAAACCGTTCCCGGCATCCGCGTCGTTCAAGATCACCGGCTATGACCGCATCGCCAAGTATTACGGCTGCGACCTCGTTCCGCTGGAGCGCCGCCCGGTCGTCCGTTACATGCTGCCGAAGGCTGAGATCATGAAAGAGATCCTCATCCCCGACACCTTCGACGACATCGTCAATGGCGACGCCTTCTATGTCTCCGTCCCGAAGATGAAGACAAACATCTACACCGGCGTCACCCTGGGCTTCAAGAACGCCATGGGTACCATTCCGTACTTCCTTCGTGAGCGGAACCATACCCACGACATCAACAAGAAACTCGCCGACATGCTGTACCTTTTCAAGCCGAACTGCACCGTCATCGACGGCATCATCGGCGGCGAGGGCAATACTCCGGCTCCTGTCGACCCCGTCGACGTCCATATGATCGTCGCCTCCAACCAGTCCGTTGAGGCCGACCGTATCACCACCTACATGATGGGCTTCGATCCGAACGAGAACAAGCTCATCCAGGAAGCTGACAAGCGCGGTTTCGGCGACAAAGACGTCGAGATCGTCGGTAACGTCCGTGTCACTCCGTTCCGCCCGGCGTGCCCGTCCCTGATGCGTGGCGAGATCGTTGAGAAGATGCCGAACATCCTCGCGGTCGCCGGTCACACCATCAACGGTGCTCCGAAGATCACCGACCCGAACAACGTCACTCCGGACGAAGCATTCGCTCTGGAGCAGGCCTGCGTCGGCGGCTGCCTGTCCTCTCTGGCATTCGGCTTCGCCTGCGACCTGTACTCCCCGAACCCGAACTATGACGTCAAAGTCCTCGTCATCGAAGGTTCCGGCGTCGAGATCGACGGCACCCGTTACTGGTTCGACAAGACCGGTAAGCCCTGGACCAAGGACGACATCTTCAACTCCGGTTACCGTACCATCGCCATGGGTATGTGCACCGGCAAGGACATGATCGAGAACGCCACGTTCAAGATCGACCGCTGCTGCGACCCGGCTCAGTGCCTGAACGCTGCGTCCAACGCCTGCGGTACCGTCACGGCTCAGCTGAACCCGGTCAAGAACACCTCTCTGGTCCCGGTCGCTGTCCCGATGCTCGTCTCCACGCTCCTCTATCGTGGCTACTGGATGATGAAGGGCAAAGCCGTCGACGTTCCGATGGAACACGGCGACAAGATCTGGGAGATCCCGGACCTCACCCCGGCAGAAGCCGAGAAGAACTACATCTCCTGGCCGATCCCGCCGCTCACTGCCAAGCAGAAACTGAACGGCATGAAAGACATGCTGACCTTCGCCGAGTCCCTGACCGGTATGCCCGGCATGATCAAGTATTACATCAAATAATTGCCCGTGCTTCCGCTAAGGCAAATTGCAAAAACGACCTCCCGTCGAGAGACGGGAGGCCGTTTTGCTTTATGGTCGTTTTATTGTTTGCCGGCTTCTGCCGGGAGAGTGCTTTCGGGCAGTTCACGGATTGCTTTGCTGATCGTGTTGAGGACCCGTTTCTTATCGCCGGACCAGAGGGGCGCCAGCAGGATCCGTTTGGGCCCGTCGCCGGTCAGCCGGTGGATGACGACATCTTTTGGAACGAGGGGGAGGAGTGCGCACAGAAGGTCCGTGTACTCTTCCAGGCTCATGATGCGGATGGGTCGTGCTCCGGGGAGCGGCATGCCGGCTTCCTGTGCTTTGTACTGCTCGCCGAGGTCGGTGCCTTCCAGCACGTGCAGGAGCTGCAGTTTGATGCCCCAGGTGCCGCAACCCACGGCATAGCGTACTGTGTCGGCCATGTCTTCGGCTGTCTCGCCGGGGAGACCGAGGATGACGTGGGTGATGACCGGGATGTCGAGTGTCTTCATGTCCCGAACGGCCTGTTCGTACACTTCGTTGCGGTAACAGCGTCGGATGTACTCTGCGGTCTCTTCGTTGGAGGTCTGCAGGCCGAGCTCGATCCAGACCGGCTTGATGGCACGGAGCTCCTTCAGCATGTCGAGGACTTCCGGTCCGAGGCAGTCCGGCCGTGTGGCGATGGACAGCACCCGGACTTCCGGCCGCCGGATAATGGTGAGGTACCGCTCTCTCATCCGGTCGAACGCGCTGGTGCCGGTGGCATCTTTCGCGAAGCCGTCTTTCCCGGGGTAAGTGCCGGTGAAACTCTGGACATAGGCGATGTACCGCCCCTCGTCAGGACCCTCTGCTTTGAACTTGCCTCGGATCCGAGCTTTGGCGTCTTCGAACTGGCGGTCGAGCTTACTTTCCGAATCAAGATCGTCTCCTGTTACATCGGAGAAACTTTGCGTGGCGGATGACGTTTTGTCGAGTTCGCCAGGTATGACGGCGGCGAAGTCTCCGGAACCGCCGGCCGAGCAGAACAGGCACCCGCGGGTGCCCAGCAGCCCGTCCCGGTTCGGACAGGTGCAGCCGCTGTCGAGCGTCAGCTTGTACAGCTTCGTCCCGAACGTCTCCTTGCAGTAGTCACTGAGCGACGTATATTCCATTGTCTCACCACCCTTCTTCCAGGCTATTATGCCACAAGTCACATCTGCCGTTCAAATGCCTCCACAACCTGAAATTCTTTGAGGTTTCAGAGTCCAGCAAAAGCCTTCTGCATTTTGCAGAAGGCTTTTCGTGCGCACGCGCACACCGCTTGACGCAGGCGGGATGGTGGAAGGGGTCGAGAGCCCGGGCTATGGGGCCCGGCCTCCGCCCCCACGGCGTTCCACTGACCCGCCTGCTGAACGTTTCTCCTTGCTTTCTCTTAAAAACCTACGCGAATGGGGAATACCATCATTGCGTAGGTCACTTTTTCTGCATTTTTACTGTCGGAGTATGGATTCAACCTACGCAAACATGAAGATAGAGATTTACGTAGGTTGAATATGATAAAATCCCAGGTCCGGGCCACCAAAAAAACCTACGCAATTTGCCAACAGAGAATTGCGTAGGTTAAATCTGCTCGATTGCTGTGAATATCGGCTTTTGACGACCTACGCAAATGAGGAAACCCAAGAATACGTAGGTCGTTTGCACCAAACCGCTGTTTTCCTGGCCAGCGAGAAAGCCGGAAGGGGTAGGGGTCCGGGGACAGGGGAAGGTGGCTTTCTCCCACGCTCTTTTGCGTCCCCTTCCCCGGGGAACACATCGACAAATTCGGATTTGTGGGGTGTTGGAGGAACTATGTATGTAATAAGCCCCTGCTGCCGTGGTTGGTAGCAGGGGCTGGTGGATACAGTTGTTTT
>JAFTZU010000092.1 GCA_017461005.1 Clostridia bacterium | reverse complement strand
TATACCGGCATTGGCAAGGACTTTCTGGATATGGAGAACATGCTCGTGCTGGCGGATGATGAAGGAATATTCGGGTCCTCCATGTCTGATTCTACGCGGGCGATGGTCACAGACTCTGCAAGGGACATTCTTGTAGTAGTCTACTGTTTTGAGAATGACATTGATCTCGACACACTGCTCTGTAATGCAGAAGATGCATTTGAGAGGTTTGCCGGGGCAGAGAATGCAGAACATTGGATTGTATGAATTCAAGTTGAGCAAACAAACCAAGGCTCCCACACTGCCATCAAGCGGCGGCGGGGAGCCTTCTTTTATGCTTCGATGTCAATTGTGACTCCGGATTTGAAGTCGATGGTGAACCACGCTGTCGACCTCGGCCGGTACAGGACAGTACGGGAAGTGGCACGGGCTCTGGTTTTATGTTGGATGGATCAGAAGTCGAAGTTGAGAAGACCAAGGGCGTTTATAATCGACATGAAAATAGCGCCAAAAATATCGAAGATCGCGTCGAACATTCCAGTTTCCCTCCTTTCTTAAATAATACACTTGTCAATGTCAATATAACATAACCGGACGGCTCTGACAACACAGCGGGTCTTGTGTTATACTGTAAAAAAGTAATCACTGACAGGCGCAAAGAAGGAGAGTAACATCATGAAAGAATATGAAAGAAGAGTCGGTACCGTGGCGCGCGGCATCCGCATGCCGATCATCCGGGAAGGCGACGACCTCGCTGAGATCGTTACGACCGGCATTCTGGAGGCAGCTCAGTTCGAAGGCTTCCAGCTTCGTGACCGGGACGTCATCGCCATGACCGAGTCCATCGTGGCCCGGGCACAGGGCAACTACTGCACCGTCGACGACATTGCGGACGATGTCCGGGAAAAACTCGGCGGCGAGACCATCGGCGTCATCTTCCCGATCCTCTCGAGGAATCGTTTCGCGATCTGCCTTCGCGGCATCGCACGGGGCTGTAAAAAGATCGTCCTGATGCTGTCCTACCCGTCGGACGAGGTCGGCAACAGCCTGCTGCCCCTCGACAAGCTCGACGCGTCGGACGTCAACCCCTACTCGGATGTCCTCTCGCTGGAACAGTACCGGGCAAACTTCGGCGTGAACAAACATGAATTCACCGGTGTCGACTATGTCGAGTACTACACAGACCTCATCCACGAAGAGGGAGCGGAAGTCGAGATCATCTTCGCGAACCACGCGCAGGCCATCCTCGACTACACGGACCACATCCTGAACTGTGACATCCATACGAGAGACCGCACCAAACGGCTCCTCCTCGATGCCGGCGCGAAAGTCGTCTGCAGCCTCAGCGACATCATGAACGCGCCCCGGAACGGCTCCGGCTGTAACAGTAAATACGGCCTGCTCGGTTCCAACAAGTCGACCGAGGAGCGGGTGAAACTGTTCCCGGAGGACAGTAAGGACCTGGTCCTCGCCGTCCAGGAGAAGATCCTGAACGCCACCGGCAAACACGTCGAAGTCATGGTCTACGGCGACGGCGCCTTCAAGGACCCCCAGGGCAAGATCTGGGAGCTCGCAGACCCGGTCGTGTCGCCGGCCTTCACCGACGGACTCATCGGCACGCCCAATGAGCTCAAACTGAAGTACCTTGCCGACAACGACTTCAAAGACCTGTCCGGCGAAGAGCTGAAGAACGCCATCTCCGAGTCCATCCGCTCCAAGAAGGATGACCTCGTCGGGCATATGGCGTCCCAGGGTACGACGCCTCGTCAGCTGACGGACCTCATCGGCTCCCTCTGTGACCTGACCTCCGGCTCCGGCGACAAGGGCACTCCCGTCGTCCTGGTCCAGGGTTACTTCGACAACTACACGAACTGACCGATGAAACGTGTTTACCTCGCCGGCCCGTTTTTCAACGAGACCGAAGTGAAGAATATCGAATATGCGGAGTCGGTCCTCGCGGCACGAGGCTTCGACCTCTTCGTCCCCATGCGCCATGAGGTGCGAACAGAGACCGGAACGGTGCAGTGGGCCCGGGACATCTTCGAGATGGACCGGTCGGAGATCGACAAGGCCGACCTCGTCGTCATGCTCTACTACGGCGTGTACAGCGACAGCGGCACCGCCTGGGAATGCGGCTATGCCTACGCAAAGGGCGTGCCGGTGGTGGTCGTCCACGCGGACGAGGAAGCCGACTCGAACCTCATGGTCCACATCGGCTGCGCCACCAACATCTCTCTGGGCGATTTAGAGACCTTCGATTTCAAATCGCTCCCGCGTTACGAATACACCGGCGACATGCTGTAAAAGGGAAAGAACGTTATGGATTACAAAGAAAAGGTCATCATGGACTCCTCGGGCTTCGTTCTGCTGTCCGACTACGTCCCGGGCATCGTGCAGGAGATCCGCTACTTCTCCACCTACAACTTCGTGGGGGACCGCATCGACGGCTACGAAGAGCCGGTCGCGCTCCTGACGCGGGAGGCTGCCCGGGCTCTGAAGGACGTTGCCAACGAGGCCAATGTCATGGGCTACCGGCTCAAGGTGTTCGACGCCTACCGGCCGGCCCGCGCGGTCCGGCACTTCGTGTTCTGGGGCATCGAGGACCTCGACCTTCGCATGAAACCGTTCTTCTACCCGAACCTCGAGAAGCAGGTCCTGTTCCAGGAGGGGTACATCGCCAAAGAGTCGAGCCACAGCCGCGGCAGCACCGTGGACCTGACCCTTCTCGATATGGCGACCGGCAAAGAAGTGGACATGGGCAGCCCCTTCGACCTCTTCGACCCGCTGTCCCACCCGGACAACCGGGGTGTGACCGACGAGCAGTACGACAACCGGATGCTCCTGCAGAACCTCATGGTCCGCGCCGGCTTCGTGCCCATCGACTGCGAGTGGTGGCACTTCACTCTGGAGGACGAACCGTTCCCCGAGACCTACTTCGACTTTCCGGTCTCCACAGAGTATCTGAGACGATAGCACAGAATGACCCGCCCCGGAATGCCGGAGCGGGCTTTTTTACTTGCATTCTGTCCCGTTGGGCGATATAGTGGTAGAGCATGATTATGACAACGTAAAGGAGAACATTCCTCATGAGAATCGCAGTCACCTACAACAACGGCGAAGTGTTCCAGCACTTCGGCCACAGCGAATATTTCAAAGTCTATGAAGTGGAGGACGGCAGAGTCGTCTCCTCGGAAGTCGTCGGTTCCGATGGACAGGGCCACGGCGCTCTGGCGGGCCTGCTCGCCGGCAAGGGCATCGATGTGCTTATCTGCGGCGGCATCGGCGGCGGTGCGGTCAACGCGCTGACCTCTGCCGGCATCGAACTGTGCGCGGGCCAGTCCGGCAACACCGACGAGGTCGTCGAGAAGTACCTCAAAGGCGAACTGGAGAACACCGGCGCCAACTGTGACCACCACGGCGAAGGCCATGAGTGCGGCCACCACGAGGACGGCCACGACTGCGGCGGCTGCCACCACCAGGAGCCCCTCTTCGAGGGCAAGAATGCCGGCAAGACCGTCAAGACCCACTACACCGGCACCTTCAACGACGGTACGGTCTTCGACTCTTCCTATGACCGCGGCGAGCCTCTGGAATTCGTCTGCGCCATGGGTATGATGATCCCGGGCTTTGACAAAGCCGTTGTCGACATGGAAGTCGGCGACAAGGTCCACGTCCACCTGATGCCCGAGGAAGCCTACGGCCCCTCGAACCCGAACGCCATCTTTGACGCACCCATCAGCGCCATCCGCCGTGGCGAGGACCTGGAAGTCGGCATGCGCATCTACCTGCAGGCGCCGAACGGCCAGCCCTTCCCGGCGACTATCGTCAAAAAGACCGAGGACACCTTCACCTTCGACGCCAACCACGAGATGGCCGGCAAGGAACTGAACTTCGACATCGAACTCGTCGAGGTCGTCGAGTAAGGCACTCAGGGTCTATATCCGAACACAATAAAGGCTTCGCCAAAACGGCGAAGCCTTTTCGTTTTGTGGCGATCTGCCCCTTATTCTTCGAAGGCGCCCGTCTGGCGCTCCCAGAGGCCGGCGTACTCGCCGCCCCGGGCGACCAGCTCGCTGTGGGTGCCGTCTTCGACGATCTCGCCGTCCTTCAGGACGACGATGCGGTCGAGGCGGGACACCGTCGACAGCCGGTGAGCGATGACGATGGACGTGCGCCCCTCCATCAGGTTGCCGAGGGCCTCCTGGATCATCCGTTCGCTCTCGGAGTCCAGCGCTGAAGTCGCCTCGTCGAGGACGAGGATGGGCGCGTTCGTCAGGATGGCCCGGGCGATGGCGATGCGCTGCCGCTGTCCGCCGGACAGCTTGACGCCCCGCTCGCCGGTGATGGTCTCGAACCCTTCCGGGAACTTCTCGATGAACTCGAGGGCGTTGGCCTTCTCGGCCGCCTCGCGGATCTCCTCCATCGTGGCGTCCGGCCGTCCGTACGCGATGTTCTCCGCGATGGTCCGGTGGAACAGGAGCGGCTCCTGGGGAACGTAGGCGATCTGCCGCCGGAGCGAGACCTGGGTGACTTTCGAAATGTCCTGCCCGTCGATGCAGATGCATCCTTCCTGGATGTCCGCGAGACGCAGGAGCAGTTTGGTCAGCGTCGTTTTGCCGGAACCGGACCGGCCGACGAGGCCGATGCGCTGTCCGGCGGGGATGGTCATCGAGAAGTCTTCGAAGATGTTCTCGACGGTGCCGGCCTTTTCAGGGTCGACTTCGCCGTCCTCTCCGACGCCGTCGGTGTACTGGAACCGGAGGTTGTAGAAGCAGATCTTGCAGTCGGTGACTTCGAGGTCCACCGCGTCCGGAACGTCGTCGACGAGGCGGGGCTCATCGAGGTTCTGGGTCATCTCTGCCGCATCGCCGAAGCACCGGTTGATGACCGTCATGGTCTGGTTGATCATGTTGAACCGAAGCGTCAGGTTGTGGGTGTAAGAGAAGATCAGGACCAGCGTACCGGCGGAGATGCCGTACCAGG
>JAFTZU010000091.1 GCA_017461005.1 Clostridia bacterium | reverse complement strand
GCCGGCTCGATGCCGACGCCTTCGATAGCGGACAGCATGCCGTGGAGGCCGAAGGCCTTCGGGATGGACGGACCGGTGACGTCGGCGTCCATGATGGCGGTCTCCTTGCCGTCCTTGGCAGCGGCACAGGCCAGAAGAGAAGTGACGAGGGACTTGCCGACGCCGCCCTTACCGGACGCGACCGCGATGACCTTGTTCACTTCGCTGAAGGGGTTGGACTCCCATGCGAATTCTTCTTTGTTGAAAGGTACGTTTTCAGGCATAACAAAAATCTCCTAGATCATAATATGTATTGTTGGGCGATTTACGCCAAAAGGTTACTTGACAACCGAGTCCGTACGCTTCGCCCGCAGCGATTCGAAGAACTCCGTCAGAAGGGCGCCGCACTCGTCTTCGAGGAGGCCGCCCTGCGCCTTCGGCCGGTGGTTGTACGGCAGGTCGAAGAGGTTCGTGACGCTCTCCACCGAGCCGGCCTTGTCGTCCTTCGCGCCATAATAGACGTGGCGGACGCGGGCGTTGATGAGTGCGCCGGCACACATGGGGCAGGGTTCCAGCGTGACGTACAGGTCACACTCCCAGAGCCGCCAGCCGCCGAGCGTTTTGCAGGCGTCGTCGATAGCGAGGACTTCCGCGTGGTACAGCGCGTTCTTCCCGGTCTCCCGCCGGTTGTGGCCGCGCCCGACCACTTCTCCGTCGCGGACGACGACGGCGCCGATGGGGACTTCACCGTCGTGCATCGCCAGACGGGCTTCCGCCAGAGCCTCCCGCATGAAGCGTTCCTGCTCCTCCGGAGTCGGGTCCGGCCGGGTGATGCCGAGGGCTTTCCGTTCTCTCCAGTCCATAGGCTACCCTGCGAGGTGGACCGTCTCGAACAGCTGCGCGAAGAGCAGGACCAGGGCGATGAGCATGGTCGGCGAGATGACCGTGTAGAGCCATGCCTGCCAGCGCCAGGTGCGGATGCCTTCCTTCGCGGGCCCGCCGGGACGGTACCGGGCCTTGATGCCCTCCCTGCCTTTGTGCAGGCCGAAGAGGTACACGAGGGCGATGGCGCCGTAGATGAGGGCCAGCGTGTTGACGGACACCGTGACCATGGAGGTCAGGAGGTCGTCGCCCCGGTCGAACAGGGTGTTCATGAGGACGGAGTACGTGTTGTTGATGAGGTGGACCGCCATGGACGTCCACAGGCTGCCGGTCATGATGACGAGGATGGCCAGGACCGCGCCCAGGATGAACGCGAAGGGGGCCTGGGTCATGTTGCCGTGCATGATGCCGAACAGGATGGCGCTGGCGAAGACGGCGAATGCATCGCCATACTTCCGCAGGGACTGCAGAAGGACGCCGCGCAGGGCGAACTCTTCGACGAGGGCGGGGACGATGGCGTTCGAGAGGAGGATCCACGCGAGCTGGTACCCGGACGTGGGACTCTCCGGTTTGTAGCTGTCGAAGACGATGCCGAACCCTTCAAAGAGCTGGACGAGGAACGCCGTCACGAAGTTCGCGATGACGATGGCCATGAGGCCGATGCCGACCGCTTCCACGAAGAGGATGCCCGACTTCGGTTTCCCGAGAGGCAGGAGTTCGCTCCGCTTCTGGACCTTCTTCACGAAGAACGCGCCGATGGCAAAGGGCACGAGGATGGTGAGCAGGGTGTACAGGATCTGGACGACCTGCTGGACCGTGTATGTGTAAGGGATGGCCCCGGAGTTCACGAGCTTCACCACCATGCCGCCGCTCCACTCGCTGAGGAAGTAGAACAGAAGGATGCTGATGCCGAGGATGCCGCTGACTTTGAGGATCTCTTTCTTCGTCTCTTTCGGCATGGGCGTCACGGGCAGCTGTCCGGTCTCGCCCGCCGTGTCGTAGACGGTGTTGACGCGCCCGTAGGGCGCCTGGTTGTTATCCAAAGGCTTTCACCTCCCATAGAGTTTTATTATATATAAATAAATTATGGAATGCAATTGCCGACGCACCGCGTTTGTAGGACAGATCGCCCCACTTGCACCAATGCCCGCTTTTTTGTATCATGGAAACAGAACAACGCGACCCTTTGGAAAGGAGCTTTGCCATGGCCTTCAGGAATGCCGCCCGGCGGCTGCTCGCCCTCTCTGTGGCGATGTACCTCCTCTTCTCTCTCACCGCCTGCTCCAGAATGGAGAACGTGAGTCCGAACGGAGAGCCGATCCGGCGCACGACACAGTCGGACGCCGACAACGGGCTGAACTTCGACAGCGGCGGGTCCAACGTGCAGGGCGTGCTCTCGTCCGGTGAGGACATCGAGTACTATGTGCCCGCGCCCGTGAAGAACCCCGGTGACCGGACCGTCACCCTGTTCATCTGGAACGTGGACACCTGGAAGACCGTCCAGTGGAACTACCGGGACACCCTGACGGCGAAGAAGCTCCTGCAGGGCCTCGCATATGTCACTAACTGGGACCTCACCTGTGAGGTGAAGCCCGCCACCCAGCAGCTGACGTTCCTCTGGGACAAACAGTCGTCCCTCTTCAGCGGCATCCCGCTCCGGCAGAACAAGGAGTACTGGGTCGGGAACCAGAAGGAACTCGACGCCTGCATCCTCGACAGCGTCTACAAGACGATGCTCGAGAACCTCGGGCCGAGTTACACGGTCTACTACGCGAACGTCGAAGGCGGCGACCTCGAACTGACGGACGTCGGGGTCACCATTCCCGCCGACGCGCCATACTCGAGTTTCTGGAATTACTGAGCCGCCGGCCTTACAGAAAGACAGTCAAAAGGACATCCCCTTCGGGAGGTCCTTTTTCGTTGGTCAGGAACTTTGCTCCTGCTTATTTCAGATAGTTGCGGTCCGGGTCGATGAGTTTCCGCAGGCCGCGGTTCACGAGCACATTGTACGGGTTGTACCGCGCCGTGATCTGTTTGAGCGGGAACCGGTTGCGGAGGGACTTCTCAATCGTATTGTTGAGTTCTCCGGAAGCCTTCTGCTCGAAGTACTTCGAGTCTCTCGGGACGACGAAGGTCAGGCCGTCCT
>JAFTZU010000090.1 GCA_017461005.1 Clostridia bacterium | reverse complement strand
TCGGACTCTTCGAGAATGAGAATGGTACCTGGAGAGTCGAATTCTCCAAGGTCAACTTCAAGGCCAACAGCATCTACAAAGGCAAAGACGGCTGGTACAAGACCACTGACGGTAAAGTCACTGGTAAAGAAACAGGTATCTTCCAGAACCAGTTCGGCTGGTGGTATTGCAAGAACTCCAAGGTAGACTTTGACTTCACCGGTGTCGCTTCCAACCAGTTTGGTAAGTGGTACATCAAGTCCGGTAAAGTCGACTTCACCAAAGTCGGTCTGGTCAAGGCTGACGGCAAGACTGTTATGGTCATGTTCGGTAAAGTCCTCTTTGGCTGATCCAAATAAGTTTCATACTTAACTAGCGTTAAAGCAGCTCTCTTCGGAGGGCTGCTTTTCTTCATTCTTATGTGAAGTTTACACTTTGTTTCAGCATGAATTAGGAATCATTTGTCATAATAGAATCGAAAGAGGGGACGGTGCATCGCCACAGCACGCATCGCCCCAGGGAATTGCGACAACAAGAAAGGAAACAAACTATGGCAATCCTCAAAAAGAAAGAACCCGTCAAGGTCAAGTCTTCGGACACCGTCATCCGTATTACGAACCCCACCGGCAGACCCAAGGAAGTCGACGGCCTCGTCGGCGACCGCCAGCAGGGTTACGGCTGGTCCATGGCGGAGCGCGGAGACTACATTTACATCGGTACCTGGTTCAACACCATCGGAGCTGTCGTCACCATCATTCAGGCTGGGCTCAAGGCCAAGGGCCTGAACCTGTCTCAGGAGACTATCGAGGCGATGATGGACACCGTCTCCAATAACGAGATCCCGCACCCGACCAAGGGCCTCGGCGGGCAGATCTACAAGATGCATAAGGACAAGCCCGGTGAGTTCACGAAGATCTTCGAGACCGACGTCTCCTTCCGCAACGTCGTCCTCTTCGGCGACGACCTGTACTTCACCACGTACCGCGGCGTCAACATGGACAAGGTCAACCACATCTACAAAGTGGACCTCGACGACAACGTCACTTCCGTCTACGAGACCACCGACGGCGCCTGCTCCCGTGCGAACGCCATCCTCGATGGTAAACTGTACTTCGCCGGTGCCGACAGCAAGTTCGAATTAGACCCGGGCGATGAAGGCCGTGTCAAACTCGCCGTCCTCGAAAAGAGTAACGACGACGACACCGTCTGGAACTACGTCGCAGACTACCATGACTTCTATGAGTATTCGGACGACTCCGCCGTCAAGAGCCCGGCCGGTTCGCCGTTCTGGGACATGGTCGCGTTCAAAGGCTCTCTGTACTGCACGCTTCCGGGACACACGGGGTTCATCGCCTATGAAGGCCACCCGGCGAAACGGGGAGAGAAGACCAAAGCCAACAAGTACGGCTGGGTCTGGACCGAGATCGTCGGCAACAACGCTGTCAACTACCCCGGCATCCAGGAGACTCCTCTCGGCAACCAGGTCGACTACGGCGCGGGCATTACTTCCGTCGTCGGTGCGTTCGGCGTCTTCAAGGACAACCTCTACTGCTATAACATCGACAACACTATTTCGTCCGAGATCATCGGCATCACCGGTATGTTGAGCATCACGCAGCCGGACTTCAAACTATCCAATTTCGTCGGCCCGGTCCACGACACGCTGAAACACACCCAGAAGATGTACAAGTACAATGAGACCACCGGCCGTTTTGACGAGTGCTTTGGCTTCACCAAGCTCGTGGAAGGCTCCTGCGTCGAGTACGTCTGGAAGAGCGCCGTCTACAACGGCGAGTTCTACGTCGGCACCATGGACTCCAAGGTCATCTACAACTACC
>JAFTZU010000089.1 GCA_017461005.1 Clostridia bacterium | reverse complement strand
TTGGCTCTCTCGATGGCGAGGGTCTCGAGCTCGTCGACGACTTCGCAGCCGCCGTAGTAACGCTTGCCCGAATAACCTTCGGCATATTTATTGGTGAGGACCGTGCCCATGGTCAGGATGACGGGCTCGGAAACGATGTTTTCAGAGGCGATCAGTTCGATGTTGCCACGCTGTCTCTCATACTCCTTGAGGATGCCTGCGCCCACTTCGGGGTCGGCAGCGGCGATGGCTTTCATGACGTCTGTGATCATGTTGCAGTTCTCCTTACTTAAGATAGTTCCGCAGTATTATATAAGAAAATCCCCTATTCGTAAATAGGGGATTTTACCGTATTTAAGTGCTGAAGTCGGCGATTTATTCGACAGTTTTTCAGGCCGTCGCTTCGTCGTCCGTGGCAGTCCCTGCGAGCGCCGGGTCTTCCGGCAGAAGGACCTTCTGGATGACGAAGAAGGCGATGAACTGCAGCAGTCCGGCAGGAGCCATGACAAGGATGCGGTTCAGCCATTCCGGCAGGCTGTAGTGTCCGAGCCATCCGAAACAGACGCCCTGCAGCCAGGTGCTGAAGACGATGACGAGGGTCATCAGGATGAAATACAGCACGAAATGCCAGCGGGGTGCACTTGACTTGAAGGTGTACTTCTTGTTGAGGATGTACGTGACGATGTTCGCCGTGTAGTTCGACAGGAAGAACGGGAGTAGATAGCCCCAGGTCACGACGCCGGCGACCACATAGAGCGCCTGCTGTTCCGGGCTCAGGGTACCGGGGTTGATGATCCAGGAAAGCCAGCCCGGCAGCGGAGTCGTCATCCGGTCAAAGATGAGCGGAAGGATGAGCTGGAGCGTGGTCTGGATGATCATCGCGACGACGCTGAACAGGCTGAATTTGCCTGCCTGCCAGACCGTTTTCAGGCCCTCTCTCCCCTCTACTTTCGCGTCGATCTTGTCGAACAGTTTGGGTTGTTTTACAGTCTTTTGCTCAGCCATATCATTTTCTCCTATTCTATGACATTTGCTTACTTCGCGAACAGCGGAAGCTCTTCGAGGAAGATGATGTCGTCTCTCTTGGCGGCGTCGCCTTCCGCGAGGATGGCGGCGCGACCGACGATCTCGCAGCCGGTGTTCTCGAGCAGGGTCTCGAGGGCCTTGAGGCTCTCACCGGTGGAAATGACGTCGTCCACGACGAGGACCTTCTTGCCCTTGAGCTTGGCGGCCTCTGCCCCATCCAGGTACAGGTGCTGGACGTGCATGGTCGTGATGCTCTTGACCTCGATGTCGATGGGGTCGGTCATGTAGAGCTTCAGTGCTTTCCGGGCGACGTAATACGGTTTGCCGGACTGCCGGGCAAACTCGTAAGCGAGCGGGATGCCCTTGGCCTCCGCGGTCACGATGTAGTCAAAGTCCGGGCACTTCTTCAGAAGTTCGGCGGTGGCGTTGACCGTCATCTCTACATCGCCAAAGATGACAAAGCCGGCAATGTCCAGGTGCGGGTTGACCTCGCAGAGAGGCAGCTGACGGGTCAGGCCCGCCACGTGCAGTTCGTAAAATTTACGTTCTTCCATGGTCTCATTCTCCTTTAAAATAAGCGACTGCGCTCTCGAAGAGCTTCATGTCGTATTCTCCGGGTACGTTCTTGTACAGGCCGTCGCCGATACGCTCTGCGTGGCCCATCTTGCCGAAGACGTGGCCGTCCGGGGACAGCAGGCCTTCGACTGCGAAGACGGAGCCGTTGATGTTCGCGGCAATGTCCATGGTGGGCTTGCCGTCGAGGCCGACGTACTGGGTCAGGATCTGACCGTTCTCCGCCAGTTTCAGGAGCTGCTCTTCGGACGCGAAGATGCGGCCTTCTCCGTGGGAGATCGGGACACTGTAGACTTCACCGACAGTGGCATACTTGAGCCACGGCGATTTATTGGAGTCCAGTCTCACGCGGGCGATCTTGCTCTGGTGGCGGGAGATGGTGTTGAAGGTCAGGGTCGGAGCGTTCTCATCCGGGTCGGTGATCTTGCCATACGGGACGAGGCCGAGCTTGATGAGGGCCTGGAAGCCGTTACAGATACCGCCCATGAGGCCGTCTCTGTTCTCGAGGAGGTCGGTGACCGCGTCTTTGATCTCCGGGTTGCGGAAGAAGGAGGCGATGAACTTCGCGGAGCCGTCGGGCTCGTCGCCGCCGGAGAAACCGCCGGGGATGAAGACGATCTGGCTCTCGCCGATGAGTTTCGCGATGTCCTTCGCGGACTTGTCGATGGCCTCGCTGGAGAGGTTGTTGATGACGTAGACGACTGATTCGGCACCGGCGCGCTCGAAGGCTTTCGCGGTGTCATACTCGCAGTTCGTGCCCGGGAAGACCGGGATGAGGACTTTCGGCCTGGCGACGGTGTTCTTCGCCTTGTAGTCCGTTTCAGCAGTATAAGTGAAGGTCGGGACCTCTTCGTCGGACGTCTCGATGTTGCAGTGGAAGACGCTCTCGAGCTTGTCTTCATAGGCCTTCTGGAGGTCTCTGCCGCAGACGAGTTCATCGTCGAGGACGAAGTCGAACCAGTCGATGGTCTTACCGAGGTACCGTGCGCCTTCCGGCAGTTCCGCGTCGAGGGGAAGCTCGACGATAAAGGAACCGTACTTGTAGCCGAAGAGTTCTTCGGGGGTCCAGCAGGTGCCGTAGCGGAAGCCGATCTTGTTACCGATGGCCATCTTGTAGACAGCCTCTGCGATGCCGCCGTAGGTCGGGGTGTACGCGGAGAGGACTTTCCCCTCTTTGTTGAGTTTCGCGACCTTGTCGAAGAGCTTCAGGAGGCTCTCGGAGGTCGGGACACCGTACTCGTCATAGTCGGGCTCGAAGATGACGACCTTGTGGTTCGGCGCCTTGAACTCGTTGGTGATGACATCGTCGATGTCGTCCGTCGTGACGGCGAAGGAGCACAGGGTCGGCGGGACGTCGAGGTCTTCGAAGGTACCGGACATGGAGTCCTTACCACCGATGGCGGCGATGCCGAGGTCCATCTGCGCCTTGTACGCACCGAGGAGTGCGGCGGCCGGCTGGCCCCAGCGTTTCGGGTCGGTGCCCGGGTGCAGGAAGTACTCCTGGAAGGTCAGGTAGACGTCTTCGAAGGTGGCGCCGGCGGCGATGAGCTTTGCAACAGACTCAACGACGGACAGGTACGCGCCGTGGAACTGGTCCTTCTCGAAGACGTACGGGTTGTAACCCCACGCCATGAAGGAAACGGTCTTGGTGTCGCCGTGCTCGACGGAGACTTTGTTGACCATCGCCTGGATGGGTGTGGTCTGGGTGGCGCCACCGAAGGGCATGAGGACGGTGCCTGCGCCGATGGTGGAGTCGAAGCGCTCGGAGAGGCCGCGTCTGGAGCAGACGTTGAGGTCTTCCACAAGGGCTTTATAGTTGTCCGTGAAGCTGCCTTCCACTTTGCGTGCGAAGGGCTGCTGTTTCGGAGTTTCGATGGTGATGTGTTTCTCCGCACCGTTGGAGTTCAGGAACTCACGGGAGACGTTGACGATGGTGTTGCCTTTCCAGTGCATGGTCAGGTACGGGTTTTCCGTAACGGTGGCGACCACAGTGGACTCGAGGTTCTCTTCCTCGGCCAGTTCCTGGAAGCGGGCGACGTCCTTCGGTTCCACGACGACGGCCATACGCTCCTGAGACTCGGAGATGGCGAGCTCGGTGCCGTCCAGGCCTTCGTACTTCTTCGGGACCTTGTCGAGGTCGATCTCTAGGCCGTCAGCGAGTTCGCCTATGGCTACGGAGACACCGCCCGCGCCGAAGTCGTT
>JAFTZU010000088.1 GCA_017461005.1 Clostridia bacterium | reverse complement strand
TTAAAAAAGGGCTATGACATATTAAAGAATGCCAATATTGAAGGTGTAAAAGAAAACATTTCGCTGGAAGATATTATCGTTAAAATGGACGCATTAGTGGAGAAGTATCCGATCCTTATGAGTGAAAATGCTTCTATTCGCGCTCTATCCATGCTGGAGGGATTATCGGACGACAAACTTGAGTTAGAGCAAAACGATAAACCTTCGAGAACCGCCGTTAAGGTTAAGGTAAAGGTTAAGCGAGATTGATCAGAATGGCTTCCATAAATCCTTAGTAGTAACCAGACCCCGTTTTTACTCCTTTTCGACTACTAAGCAGTGACACAATATGCCAACTTGTGCAAGGTTGTGTAGGTTTGCTTGCTTAAGAAGGAGAATGAGAAAACCAATAGGTAAGCGCAAAACAGCGCATATCTTCGCATAAAGGAGCACGAGAAAAGTATGACCAAGATCCTGTTTGTCTGCCACGGCAACATCTGCAGAAGCCCGATGGCGGAGTTCGTTATGAAAGACATGGTGCGGCGCGAAGGTGTCGCGGACCGGTTCGAGATCGCTTCGGCGGCGGTGTCCACGGAAGAGATCGGCAACCCGGTCTACCCGCCGGCACAGCGCGTGCTGAACGAACACGGCATCTCCTGCAAAGGGCACCACGCCCACCAGATGACCCGCAAAGAGTACGAGTACTACGACTACGTCATCCTCATGGACGCGATGAATCGCCGCTGGTGCGACCGCATCATCGGGGAGGACGACCAGAACAAGGTCTCGCTCCTGCTCGAACACGCGGGCATCCACAGAGACGTCGCGGACCCCTGGTACACCGGCAACTTCCAGGCCACCTGGGACGACGTGAACCTCGGCTGCAAAGCCCTCCTCGAGGAGCTTCTCGGCGATTGACCCCGGCGCAAGAAAACGATAAAAAAGAAAACTGACTTCGCTCCACAGGATCGTGGAAAGAAGTCAGTTTTTTGTTTTTATGAAACGGACCGAACGCCGTTTTACCGGATGGCGTTGATGGCGAAGCTGTAGATCTTCTTGCTGGTGGCGGCGTTGTAGTGCGTGCCGTCCGTCGTGCCGAAGCCGGTGTCCTTCAGGTAGCCGTAGCAGTCGATGTACTCGATCTGCGGCAGAAGGCCGGTGCTGAGCTTTTCGTTGAAGGTCTGGATGACTTTATTGCGTTCGGTATACCCCTGCTTCTGCTTTTTCGTCGCGCCGGGCATCCGTCCGCCGGGGCCGACGTTCATGACGTAGACCTTCGCGCCGCGGGCGATCCAGGTCATGGCCATGACATTGTAGTAGGCGATGTACTCCTCCACCACAGCGGTCGGGGTATTGCTCGTGTCGTTGTAGCCCATCCACAGGACGATCTTCGTCTTGTTGTCGATGGTGTCGAGGCCCTGCATCTCCAGACGGGGGACAAGGGTCGCCGTCAGGTCGGCAAAGGTGGCGCCCCACTTGAAGTCCCAGAGGATGCTCCCGTCCTGCTGGAGGAGGTCGTAGATGAGTTTCCCGTTGTGGCGGACCTGACGCAGGTTCGCGGTACGGGAGTCCCCGATAAAGATGGTCTTTTTCTTTTTGCCCTGAATGACGGTCGTGACCGCCTCTGTTTTCGTGGCTTTGGTTTCCGTCGCGGCGAATGCGGGAATTGCCATGGCGATGAACATGACCATGGTCATGGCGACGGCCGTAATATGGAGCCAGAGTCTTTTTTTCACATCGAGATCCTTTCTTCCGAACTGTTTTGTGTTCGGAGCGCCTGAATGATACCCCTATTTTAGATGATTTGCGGGAATTATTCAATGAATTGTAACTTGCCCGCATAATTCGAATATGTTATTGTGAAGATGACACAAAAACTGTGTGATTTTGTGAAAAAATTTAGGGAGGGATACTGATGTCACAGGCTGCCATCACCCTGATCGTCCTGGTAGTCGCGATCATCCTCTTCGTCATCGATATCCTGCCGATGGGCCTCGTTGCGTTCTGCGTACCGGTCGTCCTTTACTTCCTCGGCATCATCGAGGTCGGAGACATTTTCACCGACGTTATCAACTCGAACGTCATCCTCATCATCGCCATGTGCGTCATTGGCGCCGCGTTCTTCAAGACGGGCCTCGCGTACAAGGTGTCTCAGAAGGTCATGAAACTGACCCACAGCGAGAGGGGCCTCATCCTGGTCGTCATCCTGCTGTCGGGCATCATGTCCGGATTCGTTTCCAACTCCGGTACGGTCGCCGTCCTGCTGCCCATCGTCATGGGTATCGCCAGAGCGGCCGACATCAAACCGATCAAACTGCTCCTGCCGCTCGTCATGGGTGCCACGCTGGGTGCGGACTTCACGGTCATCGGCTCGCCCGGTAACCTCATCGCGAAGAACACCATCGAGACCTACTCGAACGGTGAGATGCACGTCGGCTTCTTCGAATATGCCAAGATCGGTATCCCGATGCTGGCTGCCGTCGCCGTCTTCATGTTCTTCTTCGGGAACAAGCTCATCAAGGACCGTCCCGCCGGCGAAATGGGTGAGACGAACACCGATTACAGCGCCATCCCGAAATGGCATTCCATCTTTACGGCCGTCGACCTCGTCGCAACCGTCACCCTGATGGTCCTGACCGACTATGTCGACTTCCTGCCGCCCATCCACATCATCGCCTGTGTCGGCGCCATCCTCATCGTTGCCGCCGGCATCCTCACCGAGAAAGAGGCGTTCAAGTCCTTCGAACTCCTGACCGTCTTCATGCTGGCCTTCATGTCCCCGCTCGGCGCGGCCATGAACAACACCGGCGCCGGTCAGATCATCGCGGACAAGGTCATCGCCCTTACCGGCAACTCCGGCACGTTCATCATCATGGCCGCCATGTGGCTGCTCACCTGGCTCCTGACTCAGGTCATGAGTAACACCGCCGCCTGCACGCTGCTGTGCCCCATCTCCTGGACCATCGCCGAAACCATCGGTGCGGACCCCCGCGCCGTCGTCATCGCGGTCTTCATCGCCTCCTCCGTCGCGGTCTGTACCCCGATGGCCATCCCGGCCAACGCCATGATCCTCGGCCCCGGCAACGTCCGATTCAAGGACTTCGTGGTCCCCGGCCTCGCAGTCTCTGTGGTCTGCTTCATCGTCAGCATGATCCTGCTGCCGATCTTCTACCCGTTCTATCCGGGCTGATCCCAGAGCTTGAAACTGTAAGGAGGGTCATGTTATGAAAAAATATCTTTCCATCCTGCTGACGGCCGTGCTTCTCATCGGCATGCTGGCGGTCAGCGGATGCAGCAAATCTACCACCGCAGACCTTGACTACATCAAAGACAAGGGCACCCTCGTCGTCGGCGTCATCGACGCGCCGCCACTGACACAGCTCAACGATGAAGGAGAGTGGACCGGCCTTGCCGCCGACCTCGTGAGAGGCTTTGGCAAGAAGCTCGGCGTCGATGTCGAGTTCAAGGAGATCGACTGGACCCAGATGGAACATCTCCTGAACGACAAGACCATCGACTGTGTCGCTTCTGCTCTGACTCTGACGGCCGAACGCCGTGCGGTCATGGAATGCACGAAGGCTTACCTCAACAACTCCCAGATCGTCGTCACCAAGGCGGCCAACGCCCGGAAGTACACGTCTGCGGAGGATTGCCTTCAGCTGAAGTTCGCGGTCCTCGACGGTTCCACCCACGAGACGCTGGCCAAGGAAAACGGCTTCATCATCATGGCGAAGGACACCACCGAGAACGCTCTGAAAGCGGTC
The DNA here is from genome assembly GCA_017461005.1 of Clostridia bacterium. Lineage (GTDB taxonomy): Bacteria > Bacillota > Clostridia > Oscillospirales > Acutalibacteraceae > RUG420. The sequence goes on along the minus strand of JAFTZU010000088.1, from coordinate 4,562 downwards.
TCCGACGGCTCCGCCGATGCGGCCATCGTGAACTCCATCTATGCCACCACCGCCATCGGCAAGGGCAACGAGTTCCCCGACCTTGCCCGTTCCTTCCGTCTGAAGAACAACAAGATCGGCTTCGCGTTCCGCAAGGGTTCCGAACTGGCGCAGCAGATGAACGACTACTTCGTCACTGTCTACACCAGTGGTCAGATGAAACAGATGGCATCCAAGTACGAGATCCAGAAACTGATCACCGAACAGGTCACGGAGCAGTAAACACAAGAAAACTCATCGAAAAAGGCCTCGCCATTCCGGCGGGGCCTTCATTTTGTGGTTTGGTTTTTACGGGATCAGAATTTGAACAGGATGCCGACGACCGCGGCGATGGCGATGTACGCCACAGGGTGCAGGTCTTTGAGCTTCGGTAGTTGTGTGGCTGCCATGACGACGGCAAAGAAGACCAGCGCTTTCCAGGAGAAGAGCGCCGTGATGCCGCTCATATCGAAGACCGTGGACCCGGAATAGCCGGGGAAGAGGGCGATGAGCAGGACCGAGAAGCCGGCGGCTGCGATCAGCCCGACCGCGGCGGGACGGAGCCCGGCAAACACCGCCTTGACGATCCGGTTCTCCGAATACTTTTCCATGATCCCTGCCAGGATCAGGATGATGATGAAGGACGGCAGCGTCAGACTGAGGGTCGTCAGGATGGCGCCGGGGACCCCGAACATGTGGTAGCCGACGTACGTTGCCATGTTGATGCCGATGGGGCCGGGGGTCGACTCGGAGACCGCCACCATGTTGGCGATGTCAGCCTTCGTGAACCAGTCCGGATGGGCGTTCGACATGTCGGTGATGAAGGGCAGGGTGGCGAGCCCGCCGCCGACCGCGAAGAGACCGGTCTTGAAGAAGTTCAGGCAGAGGAGCAGGAGGGTCTTCATGCGTCACCCTCCTTTCCGTGCTCTTTCAGGACGGCGAAGAACAGGTAGCCCGCCAGCGCGGCGCCGAGGACGATGGCGACCGGTGAGACCCCGAACAGTGCCACCAGCAGGAACGCGATGACTGCGAGGGCGATGGACACCGGGTCCTTCAAAGCGCCTTTGGCCATCTTCCAGACCGACGCGAAGATGAGGGCTGTGACCGCGGCGCGGACACCGGCCAGCGCGTGCTGGACCGGCTCGAGGTCCGCAAAGTTTTTCAGTAATGCGGCGATGAGCGAAATGATGACGAGACTGGGGGAGATGACGCCCAGGGTCGCCATGACGGCGCCGGGGAGCCCCGCCTGCTTTTTGCCGAGGAAGGTGGCGGTGTTGACCGCGATGATGCCGGGCGTGCACTGGGCCAGTGCAAAGATGTCGAGGAGCTCGTCCCGGGTCGTCCAGGCGTGCTTGTCGACACATTCCTTTTCGAGCATCGGCAGCATGGCATAGCCGCCGCCGAAGGTGAAGAGGCCGATCTGGAAGAAGGACACATACATCTTCAGTGCCAGCTTCCAGCGTTCCGCAAGGGTCTTTTGCATGGGAATGCCTCCTTTATTCGTTCCGACCGAGCAGGTCGTCGATGGATATGTCGAGGGTGTTGGCGATGGCCAGGAGCTCATAGTCGTTGATCGCCCGATGCTGCCCTTCGATCTTCGACAGGACCGACGGCGCCATGGGGACGCCCTGCAGGGCCATGGATTCGCAGAGGTCTTTCTGCTTGAGCCCCAGTTCCTTGCGCAGCCGCTCAATGCGGATACCGCAGATGTTTTTCGTGCCCCGGTACTGTTCCCGGTTCCTCACGGTACATCGCCTCCGTTTTTTCTAAAATAGCAAAATAATTATAGCAAAGTTTTATCAATCGTTGAAGGGCTTTTTTTGCGGTGCTATAATGATTTCACTGAATCGTACAAGGAGGCGTTCCCTTTGAGCAACGAACTGAAAAGCTCTTATTTCGACAAAGACCTCAACATCACCATGCTCACCGACTTCTATGAGCTGACCATGGGTGGTGGCTATTTCCATAACGGGCTGAAGGACACCATCGGCCACTTCGACCTGTTCTACCGTCATGTGCCGGACAACGGCGGCTACGTCATCGCGGCCGGTCTCGAGCAGATGGTGGACTACCTGAACAACCTGCATTTCACCGAGGAGGACCTTGCGTACCTCAAGACCCGCGGCTTCGCGGACGACTTCCTCGACTACCTGCGGAACTTCGAGTTCGCCTGCGATGTGTGGGCCATCCCCGAAGGCACGCCGGTCTTCCCGAACGAACCCGTCGTCCATGTCCGCGGCCCGGTCATCCAGGCACAGTTCATCGAGACGGCCATGCTCATGCTCTTCAACCACCAGAGCCTCATCGCCACCAAGGCCAACCGCATCGTCCGCGCGGCGGACGGCAGAGCGGTCATGGAGTTCGGCTCCCGCCGTTCCCACGGTGCCATGGCGGCCATCCACGGGGCCCGTGCGGCCTACATCGGCGGCGCGGTCGGTACCGCCTGTGCCCTCGACGGCAGAGACTACGGTATCCCGGCCCTCGGCACCATGGCCCACAGCTGGGTCCAGATGTTCGACACCGAACTCGATGCCTTCCTCGCCTACGCGAGAGAGTATCCGCAGAACTGCACGCTCCTCGTCGACACCTTCAACGTCCTGAAGTCCGGTGTCCCGAACGCCATCGAGGCCTTCAACCGGGAAGTCGTCCCGAGAGGCTTCCGTCCCGCTGGCATCCGCATCGACTCCGGCGATATCACTTACCTGTCGAAGAAGGCGCGTAAGATGCTCGACGACGCCGGGTTCCCGGACTGCGGCATCGTCGCCTCCAACTCCCTTGACGAGTACCTCATCTCCGACATGCTCGAACAGGGCGCGGAGATCACCTCCTTCGGCGTCGGCGAACGCATGATCACCGCGAAGTCCTCTCCGGTCCTGGACGGCGTCTACAAACTCTGTGCCATCGAGGAGAACGGGGAGATCATCCCGAAGATCAAGATCTCCGAGAACGTCACCAAGATCACCACCCCCGGTGTCAAGGAAGTCTGGCGTCTCTATGACAAGGAGACCGGCAAGGCGGAGGCTGACGTCCTCACCCTGACCGACGAGGTCATCGACGAGAACAAGCCGTACCTGCTCTTCGACCCGGACTACACCTGGAAGCAGAAGACCCTCGAGAACTTCACGGCCCGCAAGCTGCTCGAGCCCGTCTTCGTCGGCGGCAAATGTGTCTTCGAACGCAAGCCCATCGACGAGATCCAGAAATACTGCAGGGAACAGGTCGACACCCTCTGGGAGGAAGTCACCCGTTTCGAACACCCGCACAACTACTACGTCGACCTCTCCCAGGAACTCTGGGATGAGAAATACAGACTTCTGAAGGAGCATAGTTCCAAAGTATGACCAACGCAAATACCCCGAAATACGACACCGTCATCTTCGACCTTGACGGGACCCTGCTCTACACACTGACCGACCTCACGACCGCCGTGAATGCGGCGATGCACCGCTTCGGCTGGCAGGAACGCACCCTGGAAGAGATGCGCCACTTCGTCGGCAACGGCATCCGCAACCTCATGGACCACGCGGTCCCGGGTGGGGAGAAGAACCCCCTGTTCGAAGAGGCGTTTGCCACGTTCAAAGCGGTCTATGCCGAATGCCAGACCGACACGACCGGTCCTTACGACGGTATTCCGGAAGCGGTCAAAGAGCTGCAGGAGCACGGCATCAAAATGGCCATCGTCTCCAACAAGATCGACGGCGCCGTGCAGACCCTGAATGACGACTTCTTCCACATGGACATCGCCATCGGCGAGCGGGAGGGCGTTGCCCGAAAACCCGCGCCGGACAGCGTTTTTCTGGCGATGAACGAACTCTCCGCAGAACCGTCCCGCACGGTCTATGTGGGCGATTCGGACGTCGACCTCAAAACGGCGCAGAACTCCGGCCTCCCGTGCATCTCGGCCCTCTGGGGCTTCCGCACGAGGGAGGAACTCGAGTCCTATGGCGCCACCTGCATTGCCGACACCCCGGCCGACATGGTCGCGGTCATCCTCGGCACCGCAGGATAAAAATCAGAACCATCGCAAAACAGGACCTCGTCTGAGGTCCTGTTTTTTTGTCGTCCGGGCGGGGCCGTAAATTGATAAGCGCTCCTATCTGTGGTATTCTATGGGGTAAGGATTTTTCACTTCAAGATGTAATGAACTGTTTGTAATTTTAAAGGAGGGAGCGCGCCATGGCATTCGAGCATTTCGTGCAGAGCGGCACGAAGCAGCTGCGCTGCGGGTACACGACCGGCACCTGCGCGGCCCTGGCGGCCCAGGGCGCTGTGACCCTCCTCCTGACCGGCAACGCGCCTCAGACGCTTTCCGTCCGGACCCCGAAGGGCTGGACCGTCGAAGTGGCGCCGGAGACCTGCGAGTTCCTCGCGGAGGGAACCGCCCGCTGCACGGTCCGCAAAGACGCCGGGGACGACCCGGACGTGACGGACGGCATGCCGGTGGTCGCCACGGTCTCCATTGGCGCGCCTTCTCCGGACGCTGTCTTCATCGACGGCGGGGAAGGGGTCGGCCGGGTCACGAAACCGGGCCTCGACCAGCCGGT
>JAFTZU010000013.1 GCA_017461005.1 Clostridia bacterium | reverse complement strand
GATCGTGTTCTTGCAGTTTTGACAGGCGACGATGAGTTCGTCGACCCCCAGGACGTCGAGGTCGTTCTGCAGAGAGGCGAACCGTTTTGCAAACAGATCCTCCTGCCCCATATTCTTTGTCGGAAGTCCGCAGCATTTCTGGACAGCACCGGTGCCGGGCAGCTGCGTCTGCAGCCATTCGAGCATCTTCGTTACCTCTTCCGGAGCAGAAGACGTCAGGCTGCAGCCGGCCAGAAAAGCCCGTTTCGGTGTCTCTGTCGTCTGCGGTTCGACGGTCGTCGTGAAGGGTCCGGAAAAGCCGAAGTGCTGGTGGAAGCGGACGGTGGTATGCCCGGGAAACGGCGAATGACCACCGTTTGCGGATGCGATCGCCGGCCGGGCGCCGAGGAAAATGTCCTTCAAAGGAAGGTCTTTCGGACAGACGAGCGTGCAGTTCCCGCACCCGGTACAGGAGTACGCGAGCAGCGGGTCCAGGACGCCGTCTTCCGCCAGCGGCCGAAGGAGCTCCCCGGGGCAAGGCCCGAAGCGGTCCATCATCGGGCACTCGGCCATACAGCGCCGGCACTTCTCGCCGAGGCACTGTCCGGTGACCTCCCGCGCGCCGTCCGTGACGCCCTTTGGGAACCGAACGTCTCCCATTCCTTTCCCCTCCTGTCAAAAGCTTGTCATAGAACACGAAAAGAAGAGGTGCCGGGCCTGACCGGCACCTCAGTTCCTGAGTGGTTAGCCGCAGTAATTCGCTTTGATGCTGTCGTAGCGTTTCCGGTTGACACCCATGTCGGAGAAGCCGATGCGGGAGCAGGAGCGGAATTCGATCAGCTGGGTCTTGTCGTCGAAATAGAATTCGACATCATCTTTGAATTTCATGCCGGCAGAGACGAAGATGACATAGAGGTAGTCGTCTTTCTCTTCGACGGTCTTGATAGTGTCCGGCATGGCAGCGAGAGCCGCTTTGATCTTCTGCTTGCTCTCTTCCCGGGTGCCCTGATACGGAAGCGCCGGAACGCGTTTCTCGGCCTGAAGGGTCTGGGTCGAGACACAGTTCGGGGTCTGCGGAAGCTCCTTGAACTTACCGTCTTTGACACCGGTGTTGAGATGCAGCGGGTTCAGCATCATGTCGATCTGAGCTTTGATGATATTCATAGTGTTTCCTCCCAAATATGATTTCAATGTTATTTATTGACAATCGCCATGACCTGCTTGACGACCGGCAGACGGAAGATGTTGTCGATCTGGACCCGCTTGCCGAACTTCACGAGGATCTCGGCATAGGTCGGGTACGGGTGCAGGACACCGGCAAGTTTGGACGTGTTGAGCCCGAGGGTCTTCAGGACCTGGATCTCCGAGATGATCTCTCCGGCGCGGTCGCCGATGACGGTGGCGCCGAGGATCCGGCCCTTGCCGTCGAGGACGAGTTTGACTTCGCCGATACTTCCGAGTTTGGTCTCAGCGCGCTCGAGAAGGTCATAGCTCTCGGTGTAGACGCGGACGTTCTTCTCACCGAACTGCTCGATGGCTTCGTCTTCCGTGAGACCGCAACGGGCGAGTTCCGGGTCGGTGAAGGTGGTCCAGGTGATCTTATGGGTGTAGTCGACTTTCCGAATGTTGAACGGAGCGACCGCGTTCTGGCCGGCCAGGATGCCCTGGTAGTTGGCCATGTGAGAGAACTGGTACGGACCGACAACGTCGCCGACCGCGTAGACGCCTTTGGCGCTGGTCTCAAGGTTCTCATCGACCTTGATGCCTCTGCGGGTGTAGAGGATGCCGGCTTTGTCGAGGTCGAGCTTATCAAGGTTCGGGGTACGGCCGAGGGACATGAGGATGCCGCCCGCGGAAATCTCTTCGACTTTGCCGTCCTTCTCAACAGTCAGGGTGACGACGCCGTTCTCCTGGCGGACCTCAGTCGCCTTGGCGCCGGTGCAGATGTGCATGCCTTCCTTTTCGAGGCATTCGGTGATCATCTGCGAGTAACGCTCTTCCTCTCTCGGAAGGATGCGGGGCATCATTTCAACGACCGTGACTTCGATGCCGATGCGGTTCAGGGCCTGGCAGAGTTCGACGCCGATGGGGCCACCGCCGAGGGCGATGAGGCTGTCGGGAAGTTCTTCCTGATAGAAGATGTTTTCATTGGTAAGGTAATCGACGTTCTCGATCCCCTTGATGAACGTCGGGATCATCGGTGAAGAACCGGTGGAGATGATGATCTTCCGGCCGGTCAGCTGTTCCCCGTTAACTTCGACGGTGTGAGCGTCAATGAACTTTGCATAGCCCTCATAGACGTCATAGGACTTGCCGAGGACTTCGGGGGTCTCGTGCTGGTAGATGTTGTTGATGACGGTGCGGACATATTCGAGCGCCTTCTTCGAGTCGTTCTTCGGGGCTTCCCCGGTGACTTTGGAAGCTGTGTGGATCATCTCCGCATAGTTGATAAGGGCTTTACTGGGCATGCAGCCGTAGTGGGTGCATTCCCCGCCGGTCTTTCTTCCCTCGATGAGCGCGACGCTCTGGAAAAAACCTTTTGCGGTAGCGGCAGCGGTCAGACCGCCGGAACCCGCGCCGATCACGATGACGCCATACGATTTAGCCATGTGTTCCTCCTCCGTAAAGTAAAACTTGATGTTTGTGTCACGCAACATTAAATTGTGCGCAATTTATTACAGTTCTATTGTACCATCGGAGTTAGCACATAGCAATTTCGAATTGTTGCAATAACGTCTGTAAATAATTGGCCTTTCGCAACTTTACGAAAGGCCAACTTGACAAATGATTCTATTGTAAATAGGAGCCGATCCGCTCGAGAAACGCCGGTTCCAGATATTGTTCCAGCTTTTTCCGGGTCGACTCGTTGACGAGTTCCCGCTCCGGGGACTGGTATTCGACCCAGGCCATCGCGCACCAGGTGATACCCCGCAGGCAGGTGACCTGCAGAAAGACGCTCGTCCGTTCGCGGATGCCCTCCGCGAGGTCGTCCCGCCCATTCGCATTGACTGCGGCGATATAGTGGTCCAAAAACTTTGCGATCTGCTCATCGGTAAAAATGACATCGGTCTTCCAGAAGGTCGTGGTCGGCGCCAGGAAATGTCCGAGGTCCTGAGCGGGGTCTCCGAAGAGCGGCTTTTCCCAGTCGATGAGGTACCCCTTCTCTTCCCCGTTCATCAGGAAGTTCGTGTTGTTGAGTTCGGTATTGATGATGCACCGCGGGAAGGAAACGCCTTTCAGGTCGTCGACTTTTCCCCAGGCGAGGTCGAGCAGGTCGCGGACGGTGCGTTTGGTCGGTGCATCGCCCAAAGGAGAATCGAGGTAGACCGCCACCATGGCTTCACATTCGTCAAGGATAGCGCGCAGGGACTCTTCCGGGGCGATGAGCCCGTGGTCGTCCGGCACCGGGACACTGTGGATGTCCGCGAGGACACGGGCCGCTTCCGCGAGGTCCGAAGGGCACTCATAGTCCAGGGGCTTTCCCGGCAGGTAGTCCATGACCAGGACGCCGTGGTCAAGGTGTTGAAGACTTCCGTCGACATAGTGGACTTTCGGCGTCCGTCCGGAGGGTTCCAGCAAGCACAGGGCATTTGCCTCATACTCGATCTGGTTTGAGAGATGCATCTGACTGCCGTAGTTCACCCGCAGGACCAGCTCCTGTCCGGTGAGCGGATGTTGAAAAATAAGATTCTGATTATATTCCCCCTGAGCCAGCGGCCGGTAGCTTTCGGTGAGTTCCCTGGGCAGGCCCAGAGCCTCCCGGTAGTCCGGCGAGGTGACCAGTGCGTAAAGTTCCTGAGGGACTTGCATGCCGTTGCTTCCTTTCGTGTCAGCGGATATCTTTGTAACGGCGGACGATCTCCTCCATCGGGGCACCGTTTCGGTAAAGCTTGCGCAGTTCCGGGTACTGGTGCAAAGAGATCATCTGCTTGAAAAAGTTTTTGTCGGGATGTCTTCGCGGCGATGTATAGATCCGGTGTTTCGTCAGCCCCGGTACCACGCCCATGTCGCGCAACGAGAGAGACAGTTGAAGGTCTTCCATCAGCGGGAGCGGCGGGAACATGCCGGCTTTTTGCAGCAGGTCCCGGGTCAGGAAGATGCCCTGGTCTCCGAACATGATGTGCTGCCGCCGCAGCCGGACCCGGTTCGCGTAGACCGCGTTGACTTTCATCCCGAGACCGCCGGTGCGGTAGTCGATGCCGAAGCACCCCGCTTCACGGGTTTTCAGGACTTCGAAGATCTCCTCCGGAAAGTCCGGCGGCACTTCGCTGTCGCAGTGCAGGAAGAACAGGACGTCTCCGGTCGTCTGAAGCGCGGCTTCGTTCATCTGGTTCGCGCGGCCTTTGGCGGTCTGCAGGACCGGCCACCCCTGTTCAGTCAGGTATTCCACCGTCCCGTCGGTGCTGCCGCCGTCGGCAAACAGGAATTCGATGCGGTCTTTCCAGGCGGAAACCCCGTCGCGATAGGGTTCGAGTTGCGGCAGCAGTGTCGGCAGAGTCGTCATTTCATTGTAGGAAGGGATGATGACCGAGAGCCGCACGTCTGCCGGCAGTTCGGTCTTCGGGAACGGGAGTTCTCCGGCACGTTTCCGCCGTGCCCGCTCCCGGTATGCGTCGAGGTCTTCCGGCGTATCGACATCGTCGAGCGTCCGGACGGTGCCAACGGTAAGACCGGCGGCACGGATGCCGTCTAACGTCTTTTCAAAGACACTCCCGACCCCGTATTCTTTCGGTTCAAAGGGCGCGTGGTTCGGAGCCGTCAGGCCGATGAGCCAGTACCCGCCGTCTCCGGTCGGACCGAGCACCACGTCTTTCTGTTCAAGGATGCGAAAGGCGCAGCGAAAGTCCTCTGCGGTCAGTTCCGGAAGGTCGGTCCCTACCAAGACCGCGGCGTCATAGCTGTCTTTCAGCGTCTCCTCCAGCGCCCGCTCCATGCGCACCCCGAGGTCCTCCCCTTCCTGCCGGAAGAACTGCGCGCCCCGCGGGAACAGCTTCCGGAATGCGGGGTCCTCCACCGAAGGGGTCGCATAGACACGAAGGTCCGCGTACACGTCCCCCGCCTCTTTGGCGATCCGCCGCAGAAAGTCGGTATGGATCGCCGCGCACTCCTCCGGAGTGCAGGCAGGCATCAGCCGGGTCTTGGTCTTCCCCGGTTCAGGGACACGGGTGAACAGGATGACCGCCCGTTTGAGTTCTTTCATATCGTTAGTCTTCTTTCAGGATGGTTTCCGTCATCCGGATCGTATCACGGACGATCCGCGGGCAGAGCGTCATCATCGTGCCCTCTTCGACGACTTTGTCGAATTCCCCGGGCTGAGAGATGTCGTGGCCAAGGAGGTCTCTGCAAAGCGAACTGCCGTATTCTTTTGAAAAGGCGTCAAAGAACGCGCCCTGCTTCTGCGCCATGACTTCTTTTTGTTCCATATGGTCGGCATCGTACTGCCCGTACTTCATGCCGAGGACCATCATGGCTCCGACGACGGCACCGCAGGTGCCGCCGCGTCCGCAGCCGCCGCCAAAGCAGGCGGAGACTTTGCGCGCCTCTTCCACACTGAGGCCCATCTCTTCGGCGAAGTAGTCTGCCACGACCTGGGAGCAGTCAAAGCCGGTCTGAAAGTCAGCGGCCACCTGTTCGACGGTCGGAAGAGCCTTTTCACTCGAGGTTCTCATGTTCTGTCACTCCTTCTGCGGTATTATGTTTCATTTCATGTTCTTTGTAGAGCTGCCGCCCGAGGAACACGAGCCCTGCGAGCGCAAACATGATGAGCAATGCGTTGATCAGCAATTTCGCGCCTCCGGTCAGCATGCCGCCGACATAACAGTAGACGACGGTCGCCGGCAGTTCACCGATCGCGGTCGCCAGCAGGAACGGCCAGAGGCTCATGGAAGTGAGGCCGGCCGCGTAGCTGACGATGTCGAATGATATAAAGGGAAGCAGGCGGGCGATCAGCACACTGAGCCTCCCGTGGCGGTCAAAGAATTCTTCGACGCCTGTGAGCCCCGTCTTGCTGACGAGCCGGATGACTGCATCGCGACCGAACACACGGCCGATGAAAAAGCAGATGGCCGCCGCCACCAGCGAACTGATGTAAGTCAGAAGGAACCCCTTCCAGAAGCCGAACATGGCCGCATTGGCGAAGGCCAGCAGGAATGCCGGCAGCGGGGCTGCCAGAGACTGAAAGATCATCAGCGCGAAGGAAACGGCCGCCGCATACCCTCCGTAAGAGGCGATGAACGCCTGCAGTTCCGTGAAGTCTCCCGTCGAAAACATGGCGGCGACGCGCCCCAGAGTCTCCCGAATAGACGGTACGAGCAGGCACACCAGCAGGAGCAGAAGCAGCAGCGCCGCTGTTACCAACCGGGCAATCGTTTTTCGTGTTTCGTTCGTCATGAGCATCTTCTCCTTCTATATCCATTGTACACAATTCAACTGCCGCCTTATGTATGAAGATTCCTGTCATTTCGTCCCAAAAACCGGGCGATTACCACTTGACTTTTCCATGGAAAAGCGCCACAATGAGAAGGAGCAAAAATTGCACACAATTAGTTACGATTGCGAATCAATTGAGCATAGAAGAAGGAGTTACCATGGCTGTCGAAAAGAAACTTACCGAGAAAGCACTGGATGTCGTCGGAGATGACGAGCTGTTGAAACTGGATAACCAGCTCTGCTTCTCCCTTTATGTCTGTTCCAAGGAAGTCATCAAGCGGTACAAGCCCCTGCTCGAGCCCTACGGCCTCACCTATACGGGTTACATCACCATGATGGCGCTCTGGGAAAAGGACAACGTCAACGTCAAGGAGCTCGGCTCCCGTCTCTTCCTCGACTCCGGCACCCTCACTCCCCTGCTGAAGAAGCTGGAGGCCCAGGGCTATGTCGAGCGGACGAGACACCAGCGTGACGAGCGTAACATCATCATCCGCCTCACCGAAAAGGGCCGTGACCTCAAACAGATGGCCGTCTGTGTTCCCCGTCAGATGATCGACGGTCTCGACATCGGCAACATGAAAGCCGTCGTCCTCATGAAGACCCTGCACCAGCTCATGGATGCCTTCGCGGAAGACGAAGCGAAGGCCAAAGCCTGAGCGAACTGACAAGAACTAAAAACGTCCCTCGAACACCGTTCGAAGGACGTTTTCTTATTTCGGTTCAATTGTTGACGCCGTGGTGGACGGTAAAGCCGCCCGGGGTCAGGACCTCGAACGTGTAGCCGTGGTCGAGACACCAGCGGATGGTCCGGTCCATCGCCTTGACCGTATACGGTTTGACGTCGTGGCAGAGGACGATGCTCTTTTTCTGGTTCTGCACGCCGCGGATGATGTTCTTGAAGACCTTGTGCGGGTCCGTGGTCTCTCCGGCGTCGCCGTCGTAGACGTTCCAGTCGACATAGGTGAGGCCCTTTTTGGTGGCCTGTTTCGTGAGCCGGGTCATAATGCCCTCGTTGTACCGCTCACTGACCGTGTTGGAGCTGCCGCCCGGGAACCGGAGCAGAGTCGTCGGTTTTCCGGTCTGCTTTTTGATGATGTCGTTCATCCGGTTGAAGTCCCGCCAGTAAGCGGACTCGGACTTGTAGACTTTCGCGTAATCGTGGGTATAGGTGTGCACCCCGATGGCATGGCCGGCCCTGGCCTCTTTGGCGATACAGGACTGATACTTCGAGTACACGTTCGTCACGAAGAAGGTCGCCTTGACATCGTAGCGGTCCAGGATCTCCAGAAGCTGGTCGGTGTACGGTCCGGGACCGTCATCGAAAGTGAGGTAGATGACCTTGGACCCGTCGGCTTTGATGGTGGTCTTTTGTTTTTGGGTAGTCTTTTGCTTCTTTGTAGTTTTCTGCTTCTTTGTGGTCTCTTTCTTCTTTGTGGTCTTCTGCTTCTCTGTGGTTTTTTTCGTTTCCGGCTGAGTGGTCTTCTCTCTGACCAGGGTCGTGGACTCGACCGTTTTGGGAGCAGCGGACTCCGTCTGGTCACTCCCCAGAGAATGGATGCCATGTATGACAACACCCAGGCTGACCGCGGCACAAAGGACTACGAACAGCAGGGCGGCGATGACGACGATGGTTTTTCCGTCGGGACGTTTCATAAAGGGGTCATTCTTCTTTCTCTCGCAAAGGTACAGTACAATATTCTAACGGGCAAAGGCCCCGGATGCAAGCATCCGGGGCCCGTTTTTTTGACTGTTTTTTCTTATGCTTCTTT
>JAFTZU010000087.1 GCA_017461005.1 Clostridia bacterium | reverse complement strand
TGCGCGAAGTCGCCCGTGTCTATAACCAGTACAAGAGTTCCTTCGAAGGCATCGACGCGAACATCGTGAAGCAGGAGAAGCTGCTCCTCCAGTCCGCGTACATGAACAATGACCTGTTAGGCAAGAACTCCCTAAGCGCCGAGTACGTCGTGGCACCGAACACCATGGAAGCCCTCGGCACCGGCAAGTATAAACTGAACTACAAAGTCACCCTCACCTGGGACGACTATATCTACAACCTTCGTGAGTACTGCCAGAAGCGCGTCATGTGGCTCTCGGACCACCTGGCCCCCGGCGTGGACATCACGACGTACCACGGCGGCACGGTGAGCACGAAATAACGAAAAGCAAATCGCCCAAACAAACACGAACCCCTCAGCGGACTGCGACGGGGTTTTTCGTTTGGATTATCAGTTGTGTTTTTTCGCCCGGTCACAGTAAGAACGAGCAGGCGAAGACGATGCCGCAGCAGATGGCAGCAACGGGGAAGAGGCCTGCGCCGAGCCACGCGGCGAGGATGCCGGCGGCCATGGTCAGCGCGCCGACCCACCAGGCGCCGGAGGCGTCGATGATGGCGGGGAATGTCATGACGGCGAGCGTGACATAGGGGACATAGAACAAAAACGATTTGATGAATTTGCTCTTGATGGGTTTGCGGATGAGCGTCAGCGGGAGAATACGGACCGCATAGGTGACCGCGAACATGAAGAAGACATAGACGTAGATGTTATTCATGCGGCACCTCGCTTTCCGAGGGCTCGAGGGTTTCTTCCAAGGCGAACTCGTCCTCTTCGACAGGGAACAGCGCGGCGGCCGCACCGGCGATGAGGATGGTCAAAAGAATGATCCGGTTGCCGGAAGACAGGTGGGACATCGGCGGGACCTTCGCGAAGAGGAAGCTCAGAGCAAAGGACACGGCGATGATAGCGAGGACCGTATGGTTCTCTTTCGCCGGCGGAATGATGATGCCGATGAAGAGGCCGAACAGCGCGACGCCGAGCGCCATGACCAGCCGCTCGGGCAGGATGTTGCCCATGGAAAGGCCGAGCGCGGTGCCGGCAGACCAGCCGATGTTGGCCGGCAGGATGGCGGCGAGGCTGTACCAGATGGTAAGCGGTTTCGTCCGGTGGATGGAGACCGCGAAGATCTCATCGGTAATGCTCTGCGCATAAATGAAGCGGTGCCAGAACGGTGAACCCACCGGAATGCGCTGGCTCAGAGCGGCACCCATCAGAATGTAACGTGCGTTGACGACGAGTGTCATGACGAAGACGGCGACCAGGCTGGCGTGCTCCGCCATCAGCTGGAAGCCGGCGTATTCACCGGTAGACGTGAAGTTCAGCGCACTGTAGACGTACCCGAGCAGGGGGCTCATGCCGACCGCACGGGCGGCGATGCCGAGCGAGAAGGCGACGGCGAAATAGGCGAGCGCGATCGGGACTGAATCTTTTGACCCGTCTCGAATGTCCTGTTTGTGCTCTGCGGTCATACATCGCCCTCCTCTCTAAAAACGTTGCCCAAAAAATATACCACTCTGTTATAATGAATGCAAGGGAGGAATCAACTATGGGTAGAGCGTCCACGAAAGAGAATAAAAGCGTTTACCAGGTCAAGCGGGAAGAACTCGGACTGACCCGGGAAAAGGCGGCCGACCTCCTCGTCGGCATGTCGCCGGACCGCATCGAAAAGATCGAGAACGGGAAGACCCAGGTGCACCCGGAAGATGTCCTCATGATGGCGGAAGGGTACAAGGCGCCTGCCCTCAACAACTGGTACTGCTCCAACGAGTGCCCCATCGGACAGAAGTATGTCCCGGAGCTGGACCTCAAGGACCTCTCGCAGATCGTCCTCGAGATGCTCGCCTCCATGAACTCTCTGCAGAGAGACCAGGAGCGGCTCATCGACATCTCGGCTGACGGCGAGATCCAGTCCGAAGAACTCGAAGACTTCGTGCGCATCCAGGAAAACCTCGAGCGCATGGCTATGACCGTCGACACCCTGCAGCTCTGGTCCGAGGAGATGCTCTCCTCCGGTCGCATCGACAAAGCCGCCTACGAAGCCCTCCGCGCCAGGAAGTAAACCCAGGCACTTCAACGCCAGCACAAAAACACCAGCACAAAAACAACTGTATCCACCAGCCCCTGCTACTGACCTCTGTAGCAGGGGCTTATCACATCTATATAACCTCCAATGCCCCACAACCCCGAATTTGTCGAGCTTAATTCCCGGGGAAGGGGAACCTATTCACAGCACAAGCTT
>JAFTZU010000086.1 GCA_017461005.1 Clostridia bacterium | reverse complement strand
GAAGCTCGCATGAAAGCTGAAGCCGAAGCAAAGGCTAAAGCAGAGGAAGAAGCTCTCCTGAAAGCCGAAGCCGAAGCAAAGGCTAAAGCAGAGGAAGAAGCTCGTCTGAAGGCCGAAGAAGAAGCAAGACTTGCCGAAGAAGCCCGCTTGAAAGCTGAGGCTGAAGCGAAAGCTAAGGCCGAAGAGAAAGCTCGCCTGAAGGCTGAGGCGGAAGCGAAAGCTAAGGCCGAAGAGGAAGCTCGCCTGAAAGCCGAAGCAGAAAAAGCCGCGAAGCTTGCCGCCGAGGCAAAGCTCATGGAAGAAGCACACGAGTTCTACGATGATGTGGAGCCCGATGAATATATTGATGCCGAGAGGATTGAGATCTATATGGACCCGAACGTAAACACGATCACCGTTGGCGGTGCTGTCGTCTCTGATGACCCCGCAAATGAAAACATCGTTGCGGTAGCAGAAGCTGCCGGCGTCAAAGCAGAGAGCCTTGTCTCCCTCGTCGCCGATGGCAACGCTCCCCTGGTCTTCGAGTTTGCAGACCCGACCGAGCGCAATGAAGTCACGCTGCAGAACGTCTACTTCATCAACGGTGACGGCAAAGTCACCATGCCGAGCCGCAAGGACAACGACAACATCCTGGCCTTCGGCAAAGCGTTCATCACGGACATCTACGGCTTCAAAGCGTTCCTGGACCGTAAATAAGCAGAGGCGGTACATCGCCACAGCAAAACAAAACCGGAAGACTCGAACGAGCCTTCCGGTTCTTTTTCTGTTCTCAGCAGACCTTGATGATGCGGAACTTGTCGTACGCATTGAAGTAATGCTTCATGTCCCGGTCCTTGCGGTCGTTGGTGTGCGCGGTGTAGCACCACTTGTCGTTCTTCTTCGTGACGATCGACGAGTGTTCATACCGGCCGACCAGCTTCCCGCCCTGGATGACATACCCCTCCTTCAGGTTCTGTCGGACCTCGTCGTCGTTCGTCGAAGTCACAGTGTCGTAGTGGGGTGCCAGGTACGTGTAGAGGTCCTCGACCCGTACCCAGGAGGTGGAGACCGCCACGGCCCGCTCATAAGGTGTGTCCGCCGTCGCGGAGGGCGAATTGTAGTAGTACCACTCTTCAGTGGTGGTCTTGGTCCCCGGGTTCGTGCCTCGGATGGAGGGCGGGTCCATGGAGAGTCCGCCGGCATAGAGGGCCTGAGACACGAAGTTCGTGCAGTCCGATCCGGAGTCCGGCACACGGTACTCGGGGTTGTACTTTTTCGCGTACTTATGCGCATAGTCGACGATCGCCTTCTGGTCCAGCACCGGCCAGAACGGGTCGTTCTCAAACTCGAAGCCCAGCTGTTTCAGCGCCTCGAGCGCATACCGCAGGAGCTCCGGCACAATGGTGTCCACGAAGTCCTGCAGCGCGCTCCACGAGAGGAGCGTCGAGAGATCCAGACCTTCGATGGCCTTCACCGACGTGAACTGGGAATAGGCCAGCACCGAAGAGTCCTCCGTCGCCTCGACGAGCCACTTACAGATGTCCTCATACAGCGCCTGCACCTCCGGGTCGTTCGAATCCTTCAGCTCCTTCACCGTGCTCTTTGGCGATATACCCATCCCCCGCAGCACCTTCGTCATGCGAGCGACCTCGGCCCGGACCCAGGTCCGCTGCCGGGCCGCGACCGTGTCGAGAAAGTCCTTGTACGTCTTTTGCTGTTTCAACGTGTCGACGGCACTGCGGTTCATCGCCAGCGCGTCTCCGATGAGCTGCTCCGTGGCCTTCTCCTTTGCGGTCAGCGTTTCCGACACTGTTGTTCCGGAACTCCCGGGCACCGCCGCCGAGCTCACCGGCATCGCTGCCATAGCCGACACGGCGCTCGTACACACCATGACCAGCACCAGCAGCAAGCTGACCGCCGCTCTGATCCATCTTCTGTTGTTTCTCTGCTTCAAGTCGATCCCTCCCGAAGAGTTCTGCCTTCAGTATAACAGAAACCTCCTCCCATGCCATAAACAAAAGACATCTATCGACAAAGACGCCTCGCCAAACTGCAATATGCCGACGAACGCCAAAAGACCGCCGGCACTCCCTCTTTTCGCCGCGACAGGCGGTCTTTCGACGCCTGGGCTTCGTCGGAGGGTCATGGAGTCGGGGCCTATGCCCCTTGGTCCAGATCCTGCGGCGCCTCCTCGCCCCAGCTGAACTTTTATCCTGCCCATGAGCAGGCAAAGGCACGTGTTTCGGCAAAAAATCGCAAAAACACGTACCAACATTCGAGTTCAGACAACCGCCAAGACGACGCGAGGTACGTGTTTG